>NZ_QUEC01000003.1:0-242646 GCF_003478095.1 Clostridium sp. AF34-10BH | reverse complement strand
TTTCAAAATGTGAAACTCGTTTACAAAACGGGAAACTCGGGTGACTATTGAGCCAGATGATAATTGTCGGGAAGATTAGAGTCCAGTCGCAACATTCAGAAGTCCAGTCACAACATTTCCGAATTAAAAGAAAGAAATCTGCCGATAATATAAATGAACAATAGATGATGTTATCCATATTTGATAATGAGCCATGAAAATGAGGTGGAATAGTTGAACATAGCAATTTGCGATGATGAGGAAAATATACGCATTTACATACGCAAGCTGATACAGAAGCAGGAACCTTTTTGTAAGATAACAGAGTTTTCATCGGGCAAGGAATTATTGGAGTTTCAGGATGAGACAAATGCAGAAGAAATAGACATACTTTTTCTGGATATCTCTATGGGAGATGAGGATGGAATGACTGTGGCAAAGCAGCTCAGGAGCCAGATGGAAAGCAAGAAAGAAGCAGTGTGGGGAAGCCTGCCGCTTCTGATATTTGTAACGGGATATCCGGAATATATGCAGGAGGCTTTTTCTGTTAATGCTTTTCAGTATATTGTAAAACCGATTCAGGAAAGCAATTTTGAGCAGGTTTTTGCACAGACCATACGGGAGTATCAATATCTGATGGCAAAGAAAAAGGAAAAACCCAAAGAAGTATTAGTTCGGAATGAAAATAGAACAAGAAGTGTTTCAGCAGATGATATTTACTATATTGAAAGCAGTAATCGGAAAGTGACCTTGTATTTGCGGCATGAAAAAATTGAATATTATGACAAGATCAGCTCACTGGAAAGCGAGCTTAAGCCGGATTTTTTCCGTATACACAAAGGGTATCTGGTTAACATAAAATATGTGGAACGATATGACCGGACAGAGGTGAAAATGAGAAACGGGGACAGTCTGCTGATATCCAAGTATAAATATCAGGACTTTGTAAAGCGTTATTTGGAATACATTTCGGAGGAAAGATAATTGAGTCAGGTTACATATGAAATCATTCGCAAGCTTTTTGAAATCTATCCTATTATTCTGCAAATCGTTCTTTTTCTGGTATTGTGGAATGTATTTTTTCGGTGGGAGAAAGGGATATGGATTGTTGCAGGAATATTGGCAGTGATGAATATCTGCATGGGGCTATGGCTGGAAAAGCCGGGGGTAATACGATATACAATGTCCGCTGTCATTGTGTTGGGATATTGTTTTTGCAAATACCAAAAACATTTGGAAAAGGCGGTATTCATACTGCTGCTGTTTTACAATTTTCATGCGTTAAGTTATTTGATTGCAGACAGTATTTATCAATGTACAGTGGAGAGCATATTTAGAGGGTTGGATGTTCTGAGTGAGGAATATATATTTCGGGTTTATCTGGGTATGGCGATAGGTATGGGCATCCTGCTTTTATCGTACACGTTGGTATTACTGATTATGACAGGTGTCGTGATAAAAATCGTAAAGAAACCGTTTATGCTGAGATGGCAGGAAACGATATTCCTTTCAGTACTGAATATTGTAGGGAGTATGATTGTAGGAATAAGCGTAGACCTTTCCGTAGTGCAAATCGAGGGTGGAGTTTTTCTGTTGTATGATGACAAGCAGGAAATGTTGTGGAAATTACCGATAATTGCGGTTCTTATCTATGTGGGGGAAATTTCGGCAATATACATCTACCAGAATTACAGGAAGCTTCAAAAAGAACGGCAGAAACATTTTGTGGAAGAACAACAGGTCAAAGCCATGAAGCAGAGACTGGAAGAAGCAGAGAACTTCTACGGGAGCATTCGCAGAGTAAGGCATGAGATGAAAAACCATATGACGAATATAAAAGGGCTGGTGGCAAGTGAGAAATATGATGAAGTAGAGAATTATATCGAAAAACTGGATGAAACCATACAGACTATGGACTATAAATTCAATACAGGAAATGCGGTCACAGATGTGATTATCAATGATAAATACCAGAAAGCGGAAAATGCAGGTATTTCGTTTCAAGTAAAATTTAACTTGGGGGAAACAGACACAATTTCTGCATTTGATATAGGTATCATTCTGAATAACCTTTTAGACAATGCCATAGAAGCCTGCGAGAAACTGGAGCAGGAACAGCGATATATCAATCTGACTTTAAAGAAAAAGAATCATTTCCTACTGATTGAAGTGGAAAACAGCTTTGATGGGAAAGTGATATGGGAAGATGGAGGTATCGTCCCGATGACAACGAAACAGAGCGATCTGCCGGATATTTTGATGGAGCATGGAATAGGGTTAAAAAATGTAAAGAATGTGGCAGACCATTATCTTGGAGATATGGATATCAAAATAAAAAACGATGTGTTTAAAGTCACAGTAATGCTGCAGCAGAAGGAAATAAAATAAAAAAATATGAAAAAGGAAGGAGAATGTAGTAATGGATGTAGGTTCAGTTTATGGCAGTTATTATGAAACAGCAAAGAGTTACATGGGTTTGAGGAAGGAGGAAAAACAAGCGGGATTTGCGGAAAAGGTCACAGACAAAAGTCAGGTTTCCTCGGAAGATATGACCTTGGAGGAATACAAGGAGTATTTTAATGAAAAGATGAATTCATTATATACACATCCATCGCAGCGGAATAGAAATGATATTATAGATATTACGGATGCCGCTTATAAAAGAATGCAGACTGATCCGGAATATGAGAAGAAAATATTAGACGCTTTAGCGAAGAATAAGGCAGTTAATTTTGGAAACTATATTCCACAAATATCATATATGCATATAGATGACACATATGAGAAATGTTACGGCTATACGCAGGGCATGAAGGAGAATGACGGTTATTCCAGGAGTTCCTCCGCAAAGGGAACTGATGCCGGACGGCAGAAAAAGGCAAGGCAGAAGGAACTGCTGGAAGAATATTTGGAAAAGCGGGCGCAGATGAAGGAATTTCAGCAGGAGGCGTTGGAAGAAAAGATTGCAAAGCAGGAATTGGAGAGGAGCAGGCTGACAAAGGTGTGGAGCAGTAAGAGGCAGATGGCAGCGGCAACCAATGCATATGAATCAAATGTAATGACAGAGACATCGACGGGTAGCAATTCACTGCTTGGCTAAATGCGGGCATTAAGCGTGGACTAACCATAAGGGGGTATATCGTGCAATATTGCACATAGCAATTCCAACTGACAGAGGAATTGCAGAAACAGATAACAGCCGGAAATGGATTTCACAATATATCAAATTCAAGGGAGGATTCAAAGATGAGCATTAGTGGAATAGGTGAGAAATATTATCAGAACAATGTGACAACAATGAAAAGCACAAACAGCAAGGACAAAGTGCAGGAATATTATGAGAAACTGTGTAAAAAGTTCCCGGAGATTACTTTTAATACGGGTAGCAGTCTTATGAGTGGAAATGAAAATAAAGTGGTAATAAATCTTTCTAGCGAATGTCTAAAGAAAATGGCAAATGATCCGGAATTTGCCAAGAAAGTAGAGTTTAATTTAACTGGTGCAGTACCGGGACAGAATAGAATGTTTGCACAAGCCAAAGCTGATAATGCAGTGATACATGGTGTTACAACTGTAATAGATGCCGATGGGAATGCTTCTGTTACTTGCGGAGGTATGACAAGAACCAGTGGTTCAAAACAAAATTCAACTATATTGAATGCGGAAAAGAAACAAAAAGAAAGATTATTGAAAAAGCGTGAGGAAAGAAAAATCTCAGAAGAAAAGGCAGCTAAGAGACGGGCAGAGAAAAAGGCGCAGTTGGAGAAGCTGACAGAAGATGAAACGTTTACAATATCGGCTACTGGCACTGATGTAAAAAGTGTTACGCAGAACCTCTTAGTTGCGGTTTCTGGTACATCTGCGCCGACAGGGGCAAGTTTTGATATAAAGGCATAAGGAGAAATTGTTCATATTCCGCAAGGCGCATAAACCTTTGCTTTTGCGGACTGCCCGGACTTATTGCAAGGGGGCAGGGGCGGCAATATAAAAAATTGATGACAAAGGAGGATTAAAAATGGCTATTAGTGGAGTAGGACAGAGTTATTATCAGAACAATGTTGCAACAACGAAAAGTACAAAGAGCGTAAACAGCACGGGAGAAACGGGCAATACAAGGGAATTATCAGAAGCGGAAGAAATGGCGATTTTCAAAAAGGAATTTTATGCTGAAATTGATAAGATACCCAGAAATAGAACTATAACCAATGTGGCTATCAACATATCAGAGGAAGCATTTAAGAATATGAAAGATGATCCGGAGTACAGGGAAAAGATATTATCAGCACTTAAACGTGACTTAACTTCGTCCTTTGCACCGTTGGAAGCTTCTATGGTGCTCACTGTAGGAGCTACTGCTAAAGATTATAGGGGCGATTCATGGTCTGGTGTTAATAATCAATCGGAATTTTATGCTCGTTCACAAAACAGTTTTTATAAAAAGACAAGCAACAAGAAAGATAGACAAAAAGAGCTTTTGGAAGAATATCTGGAAAAACGGGCGCAGGTTAAAAAACAGCAGCAGGAAATGTTGAATGAAAAGATTGCAAAGCAGGAACAGGAAAGAAGCCGATTATTACGGTCGTGGAACAATGAAAGGCTGTTGTCAAAAGCGTCTAATGCTTATGAAGCAAATGCTATGACGGAAGCGGTTACGGATAGTGCTTTTTCGCTTGGATAGTGATTTTAAGTAAGGAGAAAGAGATATGTCAATTACATTTTTAAGTCATCCTATTCATCTGCCGGATTTTTTCAAGTTTGATAGGGAATATTTGGGAAAACAGGAAAGCCAAAATGAAGACCAGAAAGTGTTTCATAAGGATACTTTAGAGGTTTCCCAATTATCGAAAAACAGGGAAATCTTAATGGATAAAATTAAGCATACAGTGGTGCAGTCGGCGGCATCACTCAGCGATATGAGAGCTGGAATATTAAAGGAAATCAGGGAAGAAAAAGGGCAGTATGGCTATTCGGATGTTGTGAATGCTTGTGGGCTGAGTTATGCAAGGCTGTATTCTGAAATTGAACAGCGCTATGAAAATGAACAGTATTATAAGGTAGATGGGACGCCGCTGACAAAAGAAGATGAGATAGAGTGGCTGGATATACAATTTGAGCAGGAAGTGGCATGGCAGAAATCCTGTGCCAGAATAACAGCCCAGGGGCAGGTCATTCAGGGGAATATTCCTGAAATGCCAACAGAGGAGATGGAAGAATTGGAGGACAGCTTTTATCAGGCTAAGGATGCCTATATGAAGCTGTACCGAGAAAACAGACGGGCAGAGAGACCGCTTGTTTTGCAAAGTTATATATTTGGCAATAGCCAGATGTATCAAATATTGGATAGACTAGGAAATTTACAGGAGAGGGTGGTATAATGCAAGTTAATTCGTCCAATGGTTCATTACAACAAAGGTTCTTTTCTGGAACAGGCAGTATAGGCGGCATCCATCTGCCGGACTTCAATGACAAATATATTTTCTCTAAAAAGAAAAGCGGTGTCAGTGATAAAGAATACCGGAAGCAGATCAGGGAACAAGCTTATGAGGATTTTGAAAAAGGGCAGTTCCAAAACAAATCCGAAGGATTTAATAGGCTGATGAAAAGCTACACATCGGAAGTGTCCCCGGACAGAAAAGGGATTATTACTTCCGGGCTGAAAGCTATTTCAAGGAACAGACAGAATGTGCTGAAGCCAATAGATTTTGTGGCAACACTGCTTGAAGGGAAAGTGAAATATCAGAAACTGCCGTCAGGCAACAGCGATTACATAGAGTTTTACGATAAAAACGGGGAGATGGTGGCGACTTATTCCAATAATGGGTGGACGATGTATACCACCAATGCGGAGGCATCCAGACAGACGGAAATGTGCATGATCTACAATGAAGCATGGGGGAATGCAAAGAGAGGGATTCCGATGGCAGGCGAAGAAATGGTAAACGTGGTAGATATGCAGAGTAGCTTTGATGCCAAAGCATAGCAGGAAATAAACCCCACAGCCCCGTATGCAATACTGCAAACCGCAGGTACAAAAAAAGATGAACCGATTGCGGCTGATAACTTGATAGAAACTCAGGAGACAAAAACTGGGGAGAAACCAATTACAGCTGAAGAAAAGATTAAACAGGCAGATGAGTTTTGGGCTCAGCATAGCAGGGGGGAACAAGGTCAAACTGACTGTTCACATGGGAAAAGATAGTTTCATTGAAGTTATCAAAGAAAAACCAAACAGCAGATAATGTACTTCTTGGCTGGACAATGAAGTCACTGGACGCTGATAAGAAAGCTTCCAAGACTTCCGAAGCAGCTCCGGCAGAGGCTGAAAAACCGGTTGAAAAGATTGATTTTTCTAAGGTAAAAGTCGAGCCATTGTTTGAAGAAATGGTTGATTTTGATACATTCAGCAAGTCAGATTTCCGTGCAGTAAAGGTTAAAGAGTGTGTTGCAGTACCGAAGTCAAAGAAACTGTTACAGTTTACTCTTGATGACGGAACAGGCACAGACAGAACCATTTTAAGCGGTATTCATAGCTTTTATGAGCCGGAAGAACTGGTTGGAAAGACTCTTATTGCTATCACAAATCTTCCACCGAGAGCCATGATGGGCATTGACTCTTGCGGTATGCTCCTCAGTGCTATCCACGAAGAAGAAGGCGAAGAAAAGCTCCATCTTCTGATGGTTGATGACCATATTCCAGCAGGTGCAAAGCTCTATTAAGATGATGTAAAGATGTACCGTTTTACCGAATAGACGGGACGTACTTCATTTGATAAAAAACTAAAAAAACAGCGATTTACATCAAACTTACATCAATTGATGCAGAAATCGGTGCAAGCAAGAAAAAATCGCATAATTGGCAGAATGAATGGGCAGTCCTGAAATCGGGATTGCCCATTTTTAGAAGAAAGACGAAAAACTCTTGACCTGCACGCAGCGTATACGCTTATACTATCAACATAAATCATAAGGAGGTGCATCGGATGTTATTAAATGAAATTATAAATGAGGTTGGAATGACAAAGCGTGCAGTTAAGTATTATGAAGAAAAAGGATTGCTGTCAGTGGATAAAGATAACAATGGTTATCGTAACTATACTGCACAAGATGTTGAAACTTTAAAAAAGATTTCAGTATATAGAAAACTCGGTATTAGTATTAAAGACATACAGAGCCTTTTGGAAACTGGCGACAAAAGTATTCTTCTTCGTATTTATCAAGAAAAAGTGCAGGAAAAAGTTTTAAAAGACTCAGAACTTGAAGCTTTGAAGCAATTTATAGATGATGGTGACGCAGACAAAGCAAATGAGGCACTTGATTATCAAACCGTTGAAAATGCAATTGAGTCTTTGCTACCGGGAAAAGAATGGGGAGATTATTTTAAATGTCATTTCAAACCATTTCTTAATGTAAGGTTGAAGACTCTGGAACAGAAGCAGGCACTACAGAATATATTAGAATATTGCGATGAAACGACATTGAAAGTTCCTTTTATTATGGGAATAGGTGCGAAGATGATAGGTGGGATTGCACAAGAAACCAGAACCGCAGATGAGATGATAGCCTATTATCGTGATATGAGTGAAAGTGAATATGAAAGACTAAAAGAAAAAGTATGGATAGGTGCTAAAATGAAAAACGGTATAATGAAATACCATCCAGCATTTATTGCACAGAGAAAAATGCAGAAAGAGTTACAAAATAAAGGATATAACGATATATTCATTCCTAATTTAATGGTTCTGTCTCCAACGTATGCAGAATATAAGAAAGCGTTAGATAATGTGAACGATAGAATGTGTAGAGAACTTGGACTGTATTATGATAGCAATTATAACTTAGTTATTAAAAAAGATAATTCTAAGTAAAAGTTAAACTACCCTTTGGAAGAGGAGAAATCCTTTTCTCAAAGGGCTTTTTCTATTTATACGGATATTCGCAAACTACAAGATAAAGCCAAAACTTCATATACTCTAAGCACAAGGAGGTTGAGGTTTGGCTATGAACAACAGTTTAGCAGAAGTACACCCGGAGCTTGTTTCGGAGTGGTCAGAGAAGAATTTACTGCTTACACCTGATGGCATTACTTTCGGTTCAAATAAAAAAGTATGGTGGAAAGGTACTTGCGGTCACGAATGGCAGGCAAGCGTTAAGGCTCGTTCCAATGGAGAAAAATGCCCGATATGTTCCGGTGCGAGAGTAATTGCAGGAATTAACGATTTGGCGACATTAGAGCCATTACTGGTAAAACAGTGGTCGAAAAAGAATAAGATAAAACCGACAGAGGTTTAAAATCCAATTTTTTATCGGAGAAATATGGACTGGAGGATAAGGTTATCAAGTTCTACCCACAACAGATGCGTCGATAAGGATGATACAAATCCTACAATTGATAAAATTGCTGCCGCAGATATGATTCTTTTTGCTACACCAGTTTATTGGTGGGGAATGTCAGCACAATTGAAACTTATCATTGATAAGTGCTACTGCCGTGGATTGCAGTTAAAAAATAAAAAAGTTGGCACGATTGTTGTAGGCGGTTCTCCCGTAGACAGTATCCAGTATGAGCTGATTGATAAGCAGTTTGACTGTATGGCAAAATATCTTTCATGGGATATGCTTTTCCCAAAATCATATTACGCAACAGCCAGAGATGAACTTGAAAAAAACAAAGATTCCATGAACGAACTTGAGGGGATCGGAAAAAATTTATAAAGCACGTTCCAAATTCCAGCTCTACAAGCAGTCTTTACATTGACATCAGCAACATATGCATGGTATGGTGCAAATAATAAGGTAGAGAGGCAACTATAACGAAGAGCAGTCCTTCATCTCTATTGATTCAAAGAACACAGGAAAGGGAAGAGTAATTTTAGCTATGAAAAAGAGTCTGAGAATGACAGAGGGAAGTATCTCCCAAAAGATCATTTTTTTTGCAATTCCATTGTTTCTGGGAAATCTGTTCCAGCAATTGTATAATACTGCTGATTCCCTGATCGTAGGAAATTTTCTAGGAAGTAATGCACTGGCGGCAGTCAGTTCATCTGGAAATCTGATTTTTCTGATGGTAGGTTTTATTAACGGCATTGCCATGGGTGCAGGTGTTGTTATTGCACGATATTACGGAGCCAAAAAAAGAGACTGCCTGCAAAAGGCAATCCATACAACGGTTGCATTTGGACTTGTGGCCGGTGCGGCGCTGACAGTTTTGGGAATGCTTCTGGCACCAAAGATCCTGGTATTGATGGGAACTCCTGCGGACGTGCTCCCGGAATCTATTGTGTATTTCCGTACATATTTTGCAGGGTCTATGGGTGCTGTCATGTACAATATCTTTGTTGGAGTTCTGCAGTCGGTCGGTGATGGACGCCATCCACTGATATATCTGATTATTTCTTCCTGTGTCAATGTCGTTCTGGATATTTTCTTTATCGCAGGTCTTGGCATGGGAGTCGGATCAGCAGCACTTGCAACCGCAATTTCACAGTTTGTCAGTGCACTGCTCTGTATGGTTCATCTGCTGCGTGTGGAAGAAGAATACCGTCTGGAATTGCGAGAGATTCGTTTTGACAGTTCTATGCTGAAGCAGATCATCCAGAATGGTGTACCATCCGGTTTTCAGAATTCAGTGATCGCGATCGCGAACGTCTTTGTACAGTCAAATATAAATGCATTTGGAAAAATGGCGATGGCAGGATGTGGTTCCTACTCCAAGATAGAGGGATTCGCATTTTTGCCGGTGACCTGTTTTACAATGGCTCTGACAACCTTTGTCAGTCAGAATCTGGGTGCAAAACAGTATGACCGGGCGAAAAAGGGAGCAAGATTTGGAGTTTTCTGCTCGATTACTATTGCAGAGTTGATCGGTATTATCATATATGTGGCAGCACCGGTACTGATCACAGCGTTTAACAGAGATCCTGATGTTGTACATTATGGAGTCATGCAGTCCAGAACAATTGCGTTATTTTATTGTCTGCTGGCGTTTTCTCATTGCATCGCAGCAGTACTTCGTGGATCAGGTAATGCATCCGTTCCGATGATCGTTATGCTCTGTGACTGGTGTTTGTTTCGCGTAAGCTACATTACTGTGGCAGTTCGTATTCTCCCGGATATACGAGTGATTTTCTGGGCATACCCATTGACTTGGGGTATCAGCTCCGCGATTTTTCTGTATCTGTTCTTACGTGGAAAATGGGTTTACGGATTCGAGAAATCCTAATCGCTATACCGAACTTTTTGGTGTGAATTTGATACTGCGATTACTCTACACATAAGCTTTTCCTCATATAACTTACAATCAATACTTTTTCTTACAGCAGGCGTATACCGCTCTTAACAAGCCTGAATCCCATAAAATGGAGCTACACAAAATTACTATGCAGCTCCATTTTTGGTAGTATAACAACACTCTGAAACAAAAGTCTCAATATATGCATGAACTTAAACACTGTAATCAATAGATCTTCTGACAAATTGATTGCCACTTTGTACCAGATTGCTCTTCACCAATTCCCTTGTGACGCTATCTAATATGCTAGAATCAAACGGCTGTCCCGGTTGCCAGTTAGGATTCGCTACCTTTACTGCCGCATACATAGCAGAACGATATTTGCCCTCATACTGTTTACTGTTTACGTTGATGCTAGACTATATGTATGGAGAAGCACTTTATAAGCCTGAAATGAAAGAAGGAAATCCTATAAGGTTATATAGTTTGGATGAAATCACGGAGATATTCTGTAAATTAGGACTTCGTATTTGTAACAGCTTTGCTGATTTCAGTGGAAAGCCGAGTTCTGATAATGATATTCAATTGATGGTTTATTCCATACGGGAATAAATCTTCATCAAATCTTTATTTTCTTCTGTTAGGTTATATTTCAGTAAGAAATGAAATATAGAAGGAAGGATAGTAAAGATGGAAATGATGTTACAGACACAAAATCTATGTAAATATTTTAGAAAACAGAAAGCGGTAAATAATGTTTCACTTAATATCGAAAAGGGACAGATTTATGGACTGCTTGGACCGAATGGCGCTGGTAAATCTACCACATTGAAAATGCTGACCGGTATGATGAAACCAACTGCAGGAAAGATTTACTTTGATGGAAAACTTTTGGATAGGAAAGATTTATCAAAAATAGGAGCGTTAATTGAAAATCCGCCTATTTATGAAAATCTTTCCGCCAGAGAGAATTTGAAGGTAAGACAATTATTGCTTGGTACAGATGAAAACAGAATTGATGAGGTCTTGCAGATTGTATCACTTACAAACACCGGAAAGAAGAAAGCAGGACAGTTTTCTTTGGGGATGAAGCAAAGACTAGGCATTGCAATGGCATTGCTTGGAGAACCGGAACTTTTGATATTGGATGAACCTACGAATGGATTAGATCCAATAGGCATTGAGGAATTACGAGAGCTGATCCGGTCTTTTCCGGAACAGGGAATCACTGTAATTCTCTCCAGTCATATTCTCTCAGAGGTACAGTTACTTGCAGATAAAGTCGGGATTATTTCAGGTGGAATCTTAGGATACGAAGGAGCATTAAAGCAGGGAGATAATCTTGAAGATTTGTTTATGAATGTGGTAAGAAAAAACCAGAAAGCAGGTGAAATCCATGGTTAATATTATAAAAGCAGAACATCAAAAAGCCAAAAGAACCATGCGAAAAAAGTTTATCTGGGGATTTCCTCTTCTTACATTTGTCATGGCATTTATATTTACTCTTGGGATGACAAATGCTTATGCAGAAAGTGTTTGGAACTGGTGGTATACACTTTTGCTGCCGGGGATGATTGCTTTATTTTGTTATCTTTCTGTGGCGCAGGAGAAAAAGATAAAATACTATCATTTAATGACTATTCCCACAGACAGAAGAAAATTGTTGCTGGGGAAAATTATTTATATTGGGTACATGATTTTGTTTTCTAATGTGATTGTGTTTGCAGGAGCAACGCTTGGAGGCTTTCTTCTAACGACACATGTTCCAGTTGGAGGAGCGTTGATTGCAGTATTGTTTCTGACGGTTTCTGAGTTATGGGAGATTCCGGTAGCTTTATTTTTAAGTGAACGATTTGGAATGATTGTAAACCTGTTCGTCTGCCTATTTATTACCGTCAGCGGTGTGGTAATATCACAAACCAGAATCTGGTATGTACTTGTTTCTGCAATCCCTATGCGAATGATGTGCCCGTTGCTTCATGTTTTACCAAATGGACTTGCCGCAGAAGCAGGGAATCCTCTTTTGGATACGGGAGTCATTGTTCCGGGAATGTGTCTCTCAATCATCTGGTTTGTTTTTGTAACGGTTCTGTTTTTGAAATGGTTTGAGAGAAGAGAGGTGAAATAAGATGATTGGAAGATCTCTTAATGCAGACTTGCGAAAGATGAAAGGAACATCTGTGATTCTGGCACACTTACTGATTCCGATTATAACCAGCGTTATATTTTTAATATATTACTTTTTTTCACCATGGAATGAAAATATGAAAGTGATTGCATTTTATCAGGCAATAGGAGCAGGACTTCCGGTACTTATTGGAATTTTTACAGCAAGTGTGATGGAACAGGAACAAAATGCAGGTGATTTTCAAAATCTGTTGTCTTTACCGGATAAACCTGCAGCATTTTTATCGAAACTGTTGATGCTACTGGTTTTGTGTCTGTGCTCTATCCTATTGACAGCAATCATATTCGGAATTGGATTTGGAAGAATCGCATCAAGCGATATCGAAATCATGAAAGGATGTATATTTGCAGCATTGCTGCTGTGGGGAAGCAGTGTTCCACTTTATCTGTGGCAGCTGATTCTGGCTTTTCAGTTTGGAAAAGGGGTATCCATTGGAGCAGGGATTATATCAGGACTAATTAGTGCATTGATGCTTACCGGACTTGGAGATTATGTGTGGAAATATGTATTTGTCTGCTGGACGGGTAGAGTACCATATACTTATCTGCAATCTGTATTGGGAGAAACTAGTGTAGGTGAATGGTTGTCATTCATACCAGGTTGCTTAATATTTACAGGGATAAGTATGGTATACTATTTTTGGTGGGTAAACCACTGGGAAGGAAACAGAATATCGGAATAGAATCGAGGGAAACTATGGCAAAAATACTGGCAGTTGATGATGAACCGGCAATTTTGGAAATGATAGAAAGCATTTTGAATAAGGATGGACATCTGGTTACCAAAGTAAGTAATCCACTAAAAATTCATATGGAAGAATTACATCGTTATGACCTGATTTTACTGGACATTATGATGCCTGGAATTGATGGCTTCGAATTATGCAAAAGAATCAGGGCACTTGTGGATTGTCCGATTTTGTTTCTTACGGCAAAAACGGAGGAAAACAGTCTGGTAAACGGACTTTCTTTAGGAGCAGATGATTATATTTCAAAGCCATTTGGAGTGATGGAACTTCGGGCAAGGATCAATGCACATCTTAGAAGAGAGCACAGGGAACATTCTGTCCGGATGGTTTTGGGGAGAGTCTGCATTCAGATGTCTCAAAAGAAACTGTTGATGGATGATAAGGAACTTCCGTTTACGAAAGCAGAGTACGAAATCTGTGAATTTCTGGCTAAAAACGGAGGACAGGTTTTCTCGAAGGAACAGATATTGGAAGCGGTCTTTGGCTTTGACAATGAGAGTAATGACAGTACCATTATCACGCATATCAAAAATATAAGAGCAAAATTTGCGGATTATGATTATACACCGATAAAAACAGTCTGGGGGATTGGATATAAATGGGAAGAGTAAAGAGAAGCAATGCACTCAGCAGGATTTTTATGAGATATGTACTGGTCATGCTTGGATCATTAGTTGGTTTGGTGATTGTTGCTTGGCTGCTGCTGTGCCTTTTGATTAGTGTGGGCTGTATTTATCCGGCAAATTATGCAGAGCAAAAGATTAATGAAGCATATGATACGATTCTACGTGCAGATAAAGTGACTGCTGAGATGATTCCCGCACTTTGTGATTATGTAATCTTTTCAGAGAATGGAGAGAAAATAGGTGGAGATCTGTCAGAACAATACGAACAGATAGCATGGAATGTTGCAAAGTACGGAAACGCATCCGGGAAATATTTTTATAAAGTAATTGTAAGGGAAAATGAATATGTTGTATTGCAATATCGCCTGACACCTCAATATCATTCAGCTTTTTTGAGGGAGCATTTTATAGGACCACAGAATGTGATGAGTATTATGTCTGTGATTGGAGCGGTAGCGATTATCATCATTCCGTCCATACGTTTTGGAAAAAGAATCAAAAAGCAGATGCAGCCTGTATTAGACGCAATCGGACAAATAAAGGATCAAAATCTGGAATATGAGACATCCTGTTCCGGTATCAAAGAGTTTGATGACTGTTTATCGGCAATCGATGATATGCGAGATGCATTGCGAGAATCTTTAGAAAAGCAGTGGAAAACAGAGCAGGAAAAGAAACAACAGATGTCTGCTTTGGCGCATGATATTAAAACACCTCTTACGATTGTACGGGGAAATGCAGAACTACTTTCAGAGACTGAACTGACCACAGAACAGAAGAAAAATATCACTTATGTTTTGAACGGCACAACACAGATACAAAGTTATGTAAAACAGTTGATAGATGTCACAAAATCATGGAATTGCAGTGATGTTACCTATACAACGGTGAGGTTAGAAGATTTTTTCGCAGATATAAAGGAACAGGCACTCGGACTGGTAGAAATCTATCACCAGAAGATAGATTGGAAGGCGGAACAAAGTGATAAAAAGGTAACGATTGCTTATGATCCAATGTTCCGAGCCGTAATGAATGTGATTCAGAATGCAGTGGAGCATACAAAAGAAAATGGAATCATTTATATTGACGCAAAGGAGCAGGATGGCCGGCTGACATTCATTGTGGAGGATAGCGGATCAGGATTTACAAAAGAAGCATTATTGCATGGCACAGAGCAGTTTTTTATGGATGACACAAGTAGAAATGGCGAAGCCCATTATGGGATGGGACTATTTTTTGCAAAAACTGTGGCTGAAAAATATGGTGGAGGTATTAAACTTTCAAATTCTGAAAATACAGGTGGGGCGAGGGTAGAAATATTTTTCCTGAGTAGTCAGGAAACAAGCTAAATAGACCGCAATTAAGCTATGTAAAAGAAATTTTACATGAGAGCCAGCGGTCTGGCAGAGATAGCCAAAGTACTTCAGACTACGCCGAATTATCTGCTGGGTTTTGCAGATAATAATGATGGATTTGCGGATGAAGCGCTTGGTTTGTTGCGAGATGTGAAGTATCAGTCTGTAAGAGAGATTCTTTTGAAGCAGATCAGGGCACTGATTTGAAAAATGTATTGCTTTTGTCCGCACATTGACTTATAATATGGGTAAAAGAAAGGGGCGTGATGATATGGCAGCTAAATCAGCAAATCTTTATGCAAGAATAGAGCCGGATGTTAAAGAACAGGCTGAGGGAATTCTGGCTACTTTGGGGATCCCGGCATCTAATGCTATCAATATGTTTTATAAGCAGATCATTCTAAATAGGGGGCTTCCGTTTGAGGTAAAGATTCCAACTGCGAGACCTGTTGATATTTCGAGAATGAACGTAGAGACTTTGGACATGGAACTTGAGAAAGGATATGCGGATATGCAGGCAGGGCGTACCAAATCTGCAGCTCAGGTTTTTGCGGATATCCGAAGGGATTATAATGTATGAAATATGATGTTACCTTTACGGAGCAGGCTGAGAACGATCTTCGCGGTATCTTTGAGTATATAGCATTTGATCTTCTTTCGCCTGAGAATGCAGCCGGACAGCTTGACCGGATCGAAGAAAAAATCCTTTCCTTGGGAGAGTATCCGGAGAAGTTCCGACAATATGAAAGAGAGCCCTGGAAGAGTCGAAATACACGAGTTGTGCCTGTTGATAATTATGCTATTTTCTATATCCCCGATAAGACAAAGAAATTGGTTACAGTGATTCGGGTTATGTATTCCGGAAGAGATGTAGATAAGCAGCTTGATGAATTTACAAAGTTATAATCATAAATCCTATGAGGCGTATGAGACATTTGGTTTCATACGTCTTTTCTTTTTTACTTTTTTGAGTTGACTACCGGTCAACAGAACAGTCCCTTATTTCAGGGAAACATTATAAGGAGTGAATACTTTCTGTACCAGGCTTTGCGAGAACGAAACGAATCTCAAGGTCATTCAGACGGTGATGGGACACAAGGACATCCCAGTACCACACGCTAAGACATTAGCACGGAACAGGACGGCAATCCTCAAAGACCCTGAAATGCCTTTGGACGGAGCCAAGGGGACAAAGACGGAATAGGACGTAAGAACTGACCAATCCCATCCCGACAATGAAGAGCTTAGACAGTAGCGCTTCCAAGAAAGCTGACGGCAAGTCAGAAGGTGCCCAGACCGCCGGTGATAACAACGGATTCTTCACTCCGAACAGCAAGATCGATTTCTCCAACGTGAAGATTGAGCCCCTGTTCGAGGAAGCCGTAGACTTCGAGACTTTCAGCAAGTCCGATTTCAGAGCTGTTAAGGTAAAAGAGTGCGTGGCAGTACCTAAGTCCAAGAAGCTGTTACAGTTCACTCTGGATGACGGCACCGGCACCGACCGCACCATCCTCTCCGGTATCCACGCTTACTATGAGCCGGAAGAACTGGTTGGAAAGACACGGATCGCCATCACCAACCTGCCCCCCCAGAGCCATGATGGGCATTGAGTCCTGTGGTATGCTGCTGTCCGCAGTATGCGAGGAGAACGGCGAAGAGAAGCTGAACCTGCTCATGGTGGACAACCATATTCCGGCAGGCGCGAAGCTGTACTAAGAGAAAAATAATGAATGCGCCAGAAGGCAGATAAGTCTTCTGGCGCATTTTTTAATAAATTGCTCTGTATACAAAAATCAACCACCGGTAGAATGACATTATTCTCCGAATCTGGTATACTTTCAGTAAAAACAGGAGGTATCCGGGATGGAAAAGGCAAAAGTAACAATGAGAAACTGGGAGCCCTATGTATATGACGGAGAGTACAATCTGTCGGGGACTGCGGATGTACATCCACGGCTGGGAAGAAATGTCTATGTAGCCACGACGTCCACGTTGGTCAAGGCTTCTCTGGAGGAGGATGTTCTGATCTATGAGACCAGAAATACGGTCTATCACTGCCCGCTGAAATATATGATGGTATCGCCGTATGGGAATGTAGTACAGGAATACCGGGAGGAACTGGCTCGTCTTGATACCTCGGAAAATGCACTGGACCGGATCATTGCCGCGGCGGCAAAAATGTCACTGGGAGAGCCGGAGGATACGGCGGATGAAATGGTGAGAAAGATCCGTGCTCTGCAGGAGACAGGACAGCGGGAGATTGCACAGATGGAAGAACAGGAGAAACAGCGCCTGATCGAAATTGCCGGGAAATATGAGGACTGTGTCTACATTGAAGTGTCCAGCGTTCACAGCGGAAGCAAATTGGTATATCATCTCGGGGATGCTGTGGGAATTGTGAATCCGGGAGTTCACATCGGAATGTTTCAGGACAGCGTATTATACATGAAATATGCCACCGAAGAAGATCCCTGCGCATTGGATTTCCGGTATTTTCCGAAGGGATTCGGTGATGTCATGGAGACCTACAGCTGGTCCGATAATATTAAGCAGGCCGTGATCAAAAATCAAAAGGGACACAGCCTGATCTTCAACCATGAAGAAATCGCTCCAGGGGAGACGAAGGTATTTACCCCGGTCACCCATAAGCAGGGACTGTTCAGTCCGGACTGCTATAACGGGAAGTCTTTGTTTACAATGGGGGAGGAAGATGGGGAGAAGGAAGACTGAGAGCGCAGAGTATGGTAAAAAATTCCAAAGAACAAGGAAAATGCAAACAATTAACAGTAGTGAACCGGTTGATCTTGAATTTTTAGGAGATCCAAAGGCAACCAGGGAAGATTTTGATGAAGCATTATATGTAGAGAAGTCTATAATCTCCTACTACGAGAATGATCAGAAGGAGATGAGAGCCAGCGGTCTGGCAGAGATAGCCAAAGTACTTCAGACTAGGCTGATTGCACTATGATGCGTCGAAGTTATACCACAAGTATAATGACAAACTAATGTTGCTGTGGTATTCTGTTGATAACAAAGAAAGAAAAGCGGATCCGAAGCGATGGGTCTGGGAAAGGAAAAAAGAATGTTCACAGCTATTCGATCAAGTTATTTATATCTGGAAAGTTTGAAAAATGCAGCACTCGATTATGAAAAAGAGTGGGGCTTTAGCTTTGTGTATTCAGATAAGAATAAGCTTGAAGGAAATGCTGTGGTGATGGATGTAGGCCTGTCGTAGGGACAGGAGAGGACAACCGGATACATAGATTTTGAACCGCTTATCTTGTGTGGATGCACATGGTAGGCGGTATTTTTTTGCAGATATAAGCCTGATTGGTAAGGCAGTTCTGCGTTATGCTCCGTTAGCTCAATGGCAGAGTACCTGATAAATATCACAGAAATGAGGTAAGAGAAGCATGGATTTAATTGAAATCAAAGGAAAAATAAATACAGCCATCTGCTATGCAAGAGTAGTAGAGGATGAAGCGATAGAACAAATCAGACGTATGTGTGATTATCCGATGACGGAAGGATCAAGAATAAGAATCATGCCTGATGTTCATTCCGGTAAAGGCTGCACTATTGGAACCACAATGACAATTACTGATAAGGCTGTTCCAAATGTAGTGGGTGTTGATATCGGATGCGGTATGTATACCGTGAACTTAGGCAAGGTTGATATTGATTTTGTAAAGGTTGATGAGGCTGCACATTTTATTCCATCGGGAATGAACGTGTGGGAAGGTCGCCAGGAGAGATTTGATTTGACAGAACTTGCTTGCTACAGAGAACTGAAGGACACAAAGAGATTAGAGCGTTCACTTGGAACCCTTGGTGGTGGTAACCACTTTATAGAGATAGATGAAGCGGGTGATGGAACCAAATATCTTGTGATTCATTCAGGCTCACGTAATCTGGGTAAGCAGGTTGCAGAGCTTTATCAGAAGCTGGCGATTAACCTGGACAGAGGCTATGGGGACTATCTTGAGAAGCGTGATGAGATTATCAGAACCTATAAGGAGCAGGGACGTAGAAGTGAGATTCAGGATGCGTTAAAACAGCTTCACTGGCAGGTATATGAGTCTGAGACAAGTATGCCTGAAGATCTGTGCTACTTATCAGGAAAATATCTTGAGGACTACCTTCACGATGTTGAAATCTGCCAGGCTTTTGCAAGACGAAGCAGAGAGAAAATGGCTGAGATTATTCTGGAGAGAACCGGGATGGCTGGCAGAGAAGCCTTCCATACAATTCATAATTATATTGATACAGATGAAATGATTTTGAGAAAGGGCGCAATAGCAGCCCATGGTGGAGAGAAAGTGCTGATTCCAATAAATATGAGAGATGGAAGTGTGCTTGCTGTTGGAAAAGGAAATCCGGAGTGGAATTATTCTGCACCTCACGGAGCAGGACGACTTATGTCCAGAACAAAGGCGAAAGCAAATCTTAGCATGGATGAATACAGAGAGACAATGAAGGGTATTTATACCACTTCGATTAATGAAAATACATTGGACGAGGCACCGATGGCATACAAGAGTCTGGAGGACATCATTGATGTGATCCGAGAGTCTGTAGATGTAATCGATGTGATGAAACCTATATACAATTTTAAGGCTTCTGATTAAGGTGGAGGGCATTCTTCCTTCACCTGCAAAAGCAGAAACGGAGGAAGAAATGTTTACTATACCTACCATCGATATGGTAGCTACCGGAAGGAATATCATGAGACTGAGAGAGGTGGCAGGTCTGACTGTAAGAGACCTGCAGGATATCTTTGGATTTGCTACTCCTCAGGCCATCTACAAGTGGCAGCACGGAACTGCCATGCCTACAATCGATAATCTGGTTGTACTGGCAGCAGTGCTGGATGTTCCGATGGATGAGATTATCGTAATCGATGTAAATAGAACAAAGCAGATTAGCGCATGAAAAGTGAATAAACAGGGCTGAGTTGAAATATATTTAGCCCGCATATGCTCGTATAGTTCAATGGATAGAATGATCGGCTACGGTTCAAATCGTCCGGGGGACGATTGCCCTGAACGGACCGAAGCGGAGCGTAGAACCGATTGATTCAGGTTCGAATCCTGATATGAGCATTATGGTCCCCTAGTCTAAAGGTTAGGACATAGCCCTTTCAAGGCTAAAATGCTCGGTTCAAGTCCGGCGGGGATCACTGAATGGCCCCTTGGTCTAAAGGTTAGGACGGCAGCCTCTCAAGCTGCAAATGTCGAGTTCAAGTCTCGCAGGGGTCACTTATGGGTAGGTCGCATAGTGGCAATTGCAGCGGACTGTAAATCCGCCGACTTTAAGTCTACGCCAGTTCGAGTCTGGCCCTGCCCACTTATGTTTGCGTGTCCGAGTTGGTTTAAGGTGCCACTGGCACATAGCGCCCTTCCGCAAACGCTATTATATTTAACAGGTGATTATTATGGGAAAGGTATATTTAAAAACAAAATATGACAATGAAATGAAAATGGAGATACCTCACAATCATAATTTTGCTTCAGCTATGTTTGGTTTCAGAGAGATGGCTGCGGAAATAGTTCCTTACCATTTGATAGATGATATCTATGATGATTTTAAGCGTGAAGATATTGCCTTGGATTATATTGATCAGTGCAATGTGCTGTTTAACAAGTTTGGGGTGACACCGCATATTCCTGATTATCCAGATGTGCTTAAGCCATTTCTGGGAAGGAAAATATGGAAAGATACAATCAACAGTATTTCAAGAGATGAGAACAAGTGGTCGGCGGGATATTTTGTGAAACCAGCAGTAAGAAGCAAGGCTTTTACCGGCAAGACAATTTCCAGTATAAAAGATCTTATGGGCTGCGGTAATCATGCTGAAGATTATGAGGTATTGGTAAGCGAATCATTAGATATCGCTGCAGAATGGCGTTGCTTTATTACATATGATGAGATAATTGATGTGCGCCCATATGGCATGATAATTGATAAGTCAAGGAAGGGTTATTTATATCATTATGACGCGCAGGTGCTTAATTCTATGATGGAAAGTTTTGTCTCTTGGGAAGATAGGCCTATGGCTTGCAGTATGGATATCTGCGTAACTAAAGATGGCAGGACATTACTCGTAGAATTCAACGATGCGTATTCCCTGGGGGCATATGGATTGGCAGATATATATTATGCTAAGCTGATTTCTGCAAGATGGAGCCAGTTGTTAGGTGTTAAGGATGAGTATCATTTTTAAGATAAAAGATGAATACGATAGCAATTAAACTATTGGTTAAATGCAAGTATGAGGAGATTCTGTTAAGCTTAATCTTTAGAAGGAAAACTATAAACCCGTCCGCACTGAAAGAAGTGGAAGTCTGCGAGTTGCTGTAAATGACCCGGCAGGACGTTAAAGTAAGGCTGCGATCTATTAATCTCATAGAGTAGAGCAGGTTGGTGAGATTATATTGCCATAGGGAATATGATTAAGCGTTAGTAACCATAAAGAGCTCACGGCAGCGATATCCGGGAAACAAGACGGACTCCACTAATCCTCTCTATACATAAATTGCGAATCCTGATTATTACGAGCCTATGGCATGTAAAAAAACTGTAGCAATGAGAACTTGCAAGGTACTGTAACAGGGAGTGAGTATAGGGAAGCTCGCACAGACATTTTAAACTAAAAGTTTAATGCATTTTGTGAATACATCCGATATAATGTAAGTCTACAAATAGAGATTGTGATTCGGGATGGAAGAAAATTACGGAGGTACAGAGAGATGGAACCAATGTATTTGTCAATCCAGCAAAAGGAGACAGGGAAGCAAATTAAGAAACTGCTCATGGAAAATGGTTATACTGTGAAAGATGTGCAGAATGCTATGGGATTTGAGAATCCGCAGGCAATCTACAAATGGATTTCCGGCAGATCATTACCAAGCTTAGACAATTTTGTAATCTTAAGCAGATTACTGCATACCAGTATTGAAGATATCCTCGTCGTTGACGGGGATGTTGTTCGTTTATGGGGAATTATTCATGACTATAGAAAATCTGACTGCGGATTTTCTATGGTATTAAACCGTTGGTACAATGACAAAGCATCTGTCATGCAGTAAGCTAATATCAGAACAAAAAACAAAACAAAATGGAGGTCGTAAGGAAATGCAGACAATGACATCAGCATATGCAAATAAAATGCTTAAGAGCCTGGAAGAAGATAAGGCCTTCTGGGTAAACAAAGAGGCAACATCCAGTACCTATGTTGCAGCTATCAATGAGGAACCTGTCGTACCAGAATATGATTATACGGAGGTTGTAGCTACTATTACATCTCTTGATGAGAAAATTGCAATTATCAAGCATGCGCTTAATGTAACCAATTCTAATGAAAAGGTTCGGGTGGGCGATGCAGAAATGAGCATTGATACAATTCTTATAAAGATGGCTCAGCTGAACAAGAGAAAATCAGTGCTTGATCAGATGCGTAAGCAGCTACCAAAAGCCAGAGAGGAGCAGCGCTCTTATATGTCCAGAAATACGGTTCCGGAATATAGGTATATTAACTATGACCTGGAGCTGATTAAGAAGGAGTATGAGACTGTATCCAAGACCATTATGGAAATGCAGATGGCTCTTGATAAGTACAATCAAACAGTACAGTTTGAAGTAGACATCTAAGAATTTTTCCGTACAAGGCTTTATGAGATTGATGGTGATCCCAGAAGTTTTTGTTTATGGTAAGGGTATGTCTGTTATGGGTTATGTGTTATCGGTTTATGTTCATTGTAGGTTTTAAAATCTGATGCAAGATTTCTTAACAGCGGCCTTGTAGAAAACCTGCAGGAAACTGCGTGTGGAGGTTCGGTTATAAGCACAGGCTGTGGGAGGTCTTCGGATCTTCTGCAGCTATCTTTATGTTGGAGATGATGAGAATGAAGAATTATTGGAAAATGAGTGATTTTTCGTTATTTGCGGTTCCTTATGCTTATGTAGATCATAGCTCTTATCTGGCAGATCAATTGTTTGTGCAGAATAAGATAACTATGAAATTTAAGGGAGAGATGGTCAAGGATGGTTCGTCGTACTGCATTGTATTCTGTAAGGTGCTAAAGAAGGACGTCGCAAGATTTGAGGAAGCTCTAGAACGACTTAAAGATAAAATGCTCTTATTGGGACATAAAGATTATCCTGACGCCTGCGGTGAAATTGCAAAGATGATTGAAGAAGACATGAAAGCGAGGATGAGAAAATGAAGCAATATGTAACGCTTGATAAAAGAAGTAAGAAAGCGCAGAGGGAATATTATGCTAAGCAGCGAACAACATGGGGAGAACTGAATCCGGTCACAAGATCAGTTCCGAGTGGAAAGGCTTACAACAGAAAAAAGGAAAAGCAGAGAATCGGTGTTGAATTCAGAAATGGATTTGATGCCGATTTTTTGCGAAGTTTAGTTTTGCTCATACATTTTAGGACTAGCGAAAGGAGCGAATAATCATGAAGAGATATAAGTTTTGCGGTTTGTAATCGCAAAACGAATTGCATTTTGACAAGAATTGCGATATACTATCTACAAACGGAGGTGATCACGATGATTTACAGACCTTTGTATGTAGAGAAGATCATGGCTTATGTGAATACGCCATTTGTAAAAATCCTTACGGGAGTACGTCGCTGCGGAAAGTCAACGATCCTGAAAATGATTATGGAGAGATTGAAAACGCAGCATAACATTTCGGAGGAGCGCATTGTCAGTTGCCGCTATGACTCAATGGAATATGAGGATATGACGGCAAAGCAGATGTATGCACAGCTTAAAGAGCGTCTTTCGCCCGATGGAAAAACCTATCTGTTTCTCGATGAGGTTCAGGAAATCAAGGGCTGGGAAAAGGTTGTCAATTCGCTGGCATCTGACTTTGATGTTGACCTGTATGTGACAGGTTCCAACTCTCGCATGATGTCCTCTGAGATCTCAACCTATCTGACGGGACGATATGTATCTTTCCGCATCTTCACTTTGTCCTTTGGCGAGTACCTGATGTTCAAAAGCCAATATACCGAGGTGGGAGAGCCGAAGGCGGAGCTTGCCGACTATGTACGCTTGGGCGGTTTCCCGGCAACGCATTTGCAGGAGTTTTCTCAGGACGAGGTTTACACTATCGTGCGTGATATTTACAACTCCACGATCTTCTCGGATATTGTCAAGCGCAATCAGGTGCGGAAGATCGACCAGTTGGAACGAGTGGTCAAGTACACCTTCAACAATGTGGGCAATACCTTCTCGGCAAAGTCCATTTCGGATTACCTGAAAGCGGAACACCGTGCGTTGGACAATGAAACAGTTTACAGTTATTTGGAGAAGCTGGAGAAGGCGTACCTGCTTCATCGATGCTCCCGCTTTGATTTACAGGGCAAGGAGATCCTGAAAACACAGGAGAAATTCTATCTTGCCGATACCGCCCTGCGGTACAGCGTTCTCGGCTATAACGCTGACAGCGTGGCATCCAGTTTAGAGAATGTCGTGTACTTGGAGCTTTGCCGCAGAGGCTATACTGTCAATGTCGGCAAATCCGGCAGCAGCGAGATCGACTTTGTCGCAGTACGGCAAAATGAAAAGCTCTATGTGCAGGTGACGCAGGAGCTTCATTCTCTGAAAACGGAAAAACGGGAATTCGACCGGTTGTTGGAAATCCACGACAACTACCCCAAATATGTTCTCACAACGGATGAGTTCTCGGGAGGAAACTACGAAGGCATCAAGACGATGCATATAGCGGACTTCCTGTTAAGCTCTGAATATTAAACGACAGAATCGCGAAATGGAAGAGTATCGTAGTCCTTTGGAGACGAAAAAGGTGCGATGCACAGTAGAAAAGAAGGGAAAATAACGGTATGGGAATGACTTTATCTATGGAGGAAAAGGTGCAGACAGCAGCTGAGGCGGTGATCCATGCACCTGCAGCTGACGAAACGGTAACGGGCAGGATAGTGCATGCAGAGGATTTTGATCCGCTGTTTGCCATGTCCGAGGAGGATTGTGTCGAAGGGTTTATAAAACGTGAAATGCAGCGCGCCGGGATCACGGAAGAACAGAATCTGATCCCGGAGGATATGCTGCGCAGAAAAAACATACTGAATGCCGTTTTGGCGGTTCTGTTATTCGTATACATATCTCTGTTTTTCTTTCATTTTCCGATGAAAACTTATGTGATCGGACTTATCATCCTGGTGGTATATGCATTTTTGACCAGCCGTTATCAGCTGATAAAATATTTGAAAAAGGAGATCAGATCCAGATCCCAGGAGAAAATCTCGAATATTGTCATGAATGTGAAGGCATCCATGGTGCAGGATTACAGCAAAAAGTTAAAATGGGCTCTCATGGCGGTGGCTGTGGCAGGCTCACTGCTGTTGTTCAGTAAGCCCAGGATCTTCTATGAGCAGGCAGATGACGGATATTATGTGCGATTTTATGTCTATGGTCTGACGAATATGACTACGGCGACCATTCCCGATACCTATCAGGGGGAGAAGGTAGTGGGCCTGCGCGGCAACACCTTTTCCAATATGCCCTTTTTATCAGAGGTAACGCTGCCGGACAGCATTACAGAGATCCGCGGTCAGGCATTTAAAAACTGCAGAAGCCTGGAACGTGTCACATTGCCGGAGCATCTGACGTATCTGGGCGGGGAAGCATTTTACCATTGCAGCAGCCTGGAGGAGGTAAATCTTCCGGCGGGACTGACGGAGATCCGCGGCAACACCTTTGAAGAATGTAGCAGCCTGTTGCGCATAGAGATCCCGGATAACGTGACCAGGATCGGCGGACACGCGTTTTATGGAAATACCAGTCTGGAGGAGGTGGTGATCTCCCCGGACAGCAAGCTGCAGCAGATCGGGTCTTCCGCTTTCCGGTGCTGTGATTCTCTGCGGGAGATCACACTGCCCCGGGGCGTATCTGTCAATGAACGTGCTTTCAAGGAGACACCTGTAAGGATCGATTACTATGAATACTAAATTTATTCATTTGTTATATGTGCCGACCATGGCATGTAACATGCAGTGCCGGTACTGCTATCTGGAGGACCACACCGTAGATACCCTGCGAGGCGGAGATTGCCTGGAGACCCTGCAATATGCCATCGCGAAATTCCGTGAAGCGGATGTGGTGCCCTTTAATATTTCCCTGCACGGCGGCGAGGTGACCACTTTGCCGGAGCAGGAATTCCACGACCTGATCCAATATATCAGCAGATACTATCAGGACATGCGTGAACTCATCACGGATGCCGGCTTCAGGGTGGGGCATCCTCACATCAAGACGAATCTGTACGGACTGGACAGACATATCGAGACCGTCCGGGAGTTCAACGTGTCCATATCGGGCAGCCTGGATCTGCCTCTTTCCCTGCATGAAAAATACAGGGTGACCAAGGGCGGAGAGGGCACACTGGAACGGATACTGGATAATATCCGACTGCTGGAGGAGATCCCTGACAAGAAAAAAGTATCTGCCACGATCTTTCGGGAGCATTTTGAACAGCTGGATCAGATCATCGAGGATATCAGATTCCTGGACCGGAACACGTGCCTGGACATGAATGATTTTAATTTCATGATAGGGTTTGACTACAATTCCTGTGGCCTGCTGCATCACATGAGTGAAGAGGAACAGCTGATCTTTTACCGACGGATGCATGAGGCTTTTGACGGGACCAATCTGGATGCCGGGGTCAACGGTGCATGGTTCGATGAGTTCGGACCGGAATACTGCACCAACTGCGATAATTGCGGAGAAAAATTTTTCCTATTGGAGCGTAACGGAGACATCTATTCCTGTGTCAGAGGGCAGAAGAACGAAGATTTTTACTATGGCAATATCTACCGTGACACGGTGGACACCATTTTGAAAACCGCTGCACGGAAGATCTTCCAAAACCATAACAGACAACCGTTTCCCGAGGAATGTGCGAGGTGCGCTTACCTGTATCTGTGTAAAACGGGCTGCCCTTTTGTGAAAAATGTATATGGCTCTGGCAAAAGCTACACCTGCCTGCTGCAACAGCAGATGTACCGGGACCGCGGCTATGCCCCGGATGCTTCTGCTGACGAGACGACATATGAATATGTGACGAAGATGCGCCTCGAGGAGCCGGAAAAGTATCTGCCTGCAAAAGCATCTGCAGAATATCCTGCACTGGAACAGATCATTGCACAAGATGCGAAGCTGAAATATATCTATGACAGCGGTGTGTTCGAACTGGACGTGGATGGAGACAGATATCCGCTGATCTCCCAGATCCTTAGAAAGTCCAGGGAGATCCTATATCTGACACCCATCAGTACGGTAAAGCTGCGTATGAAAAAGCATATGCTGCAGGAAGAATGCGATTATCCGGAGAACAACGCATTGTACCTGATGCTGTTGTCCGGAGATCTCGTGACTTACGGGGATGAAGGGAGAACAAAGCAGCGGCATATTGCCACACATCAGATTTATAAAGGGGTGCTGGACCATTCCGGGGACAACGAAGAAGAATGGTATGTATATGATATTTCCGGGCTCCTGCGCGAATATGCAAAGGAATATGCCACGGACAGCCCGAACAATCTGCTTGTTACCACCACGGAGCTGAGAGACTGCCATTACCGGAAGCAGGAAAATAATGCCTATTACCATATACAGGCCATCAATCTCCCCTTTCAGAACATTGAATTTTACTATCTGACACTGGATCAAAAGAATGACAAGGAGGCTTTCCATGAATTTTGAACCGCAGACCTATGAAGAACTGATCCGCATGAAGCGTTGCGTGGAACTGACGAAATATTATGAAGTAACAGAGGAGGAGCTCTGGGAGATCTATCATTTCCTGGAGCAGGAGCCGGAGGCTTTCATCAAGGGAGGCAGACAGAATCTGTCCCTCATCATCGGGCAGAATACTGCAACGACCCAGAAGGTGATCATGGCGAACTGCACCGACAGTAGCATTGACGGAATCCTGCTGTCACGGACAGAATTCAAAGTGTTCCCTCATTACACACCATCCTCAGGCTCCGGCAGCAGCGGTGGTTCCTCTTCCAACAACAATAATAACAATAACAACAATAATAACAACAATAACAGATAGGACACGAAAGCAATGGCATTCATATCCGAAACACTTCAAATGCGCAGGCTTACAGAAAGCGGCGTCAATATCAAGACTACCTACATCGTAGATGGCACCCTGAGGTACCGGTCCACAGACGGAACCTGTCAGGATGATGTGCACAGTGGTATCCGCTGCCGCAAAGAGTATTTCCGGCAGGGGAAATTGCTCCATACAGAGAAAATCTTCGATTCCCGCATGGAGTATACCTATGTATCCGGAATGGATGAAGAGGCACAGCATACCTGTGAGAACTGCGGCTTTACCGGCAAAGTAAAGGAATTTGTGAACGGCTGTCCCTGCTGTGATGCGGCCTCCAACATTGACTACGCAGACAAGGAGCTGGGCAGCAAGCACCATTATGACCTGGTATTGCAAAGCCCGGTCTACCGGATCATCACGGGAGTGGTAGACTACATCGTATCATTCCTGCTATGCAGCCTGTGGATCATAAATACCTCCAGGACCTTCAACGGCTATGATGTGGGCAAGATTTTCATCTACAGCACAATCCTGTCTATGATCCTCTATTACTTTTTCTACCTGTGCGATGCTTATGCGGTACTGGGGCCTGTCAGACGCTACAAAGAAAAACAGAACCGTCGGCAGCAGGAATTCTGGACCGGCACCGGCATCGACAAAAAGCGGTTCTATAATAACCTGAACTACGAAGCCGGCAGACGCTACTATTCCCGGCCGGATGTCATTGATTACGATATTATGGACTATACCGGTCTGCAGGAGCATGTGGAGAACGGCATATTGTGCGTGGATGTGGAGTTACAGGTCAGACTGGTGTATCTGCGAGGTGGCCGGATCACATCCGCATATCAGAAGGATACCTTCTCCCTCAGCCACAACGACAGAGTCATGACCCTGGACAGCGGGATCCACGTGATCAAATGCCCCAAATGCGACGCCAATATTGATGTGACCAAAGGCGTGTGTGAATATTGCGGGACCGAAATCGACAGCCTGCAGGAATGGAAGTGAAAAATTACAAAATGTTGATGGAGATATACCGAGGAGGAAGAAAGAATGAAAATATGGTTAGATGATCTCCGCCCGGCACCCTGGGGATATGAGAGCGCCAGATCCGTGAATGAAGCCAAGACACTGATCCGGGAGGCGGAGAGAAACGGCATCGAGATTGAGGTGCTGGATCTCGACCATGACCTGGGAGATTTTGCAAATCAGGGCGGCGATGCCATCAAACTGCTGGACTGGCTGGTGGAGCGGGAGACCTTTTACCCCGTGGAGATACATACCGCGAATCCAGTGGGCAGAGCGAATATGGAGAGCGTGCTGGCGAGGTACTGGGGAGAGGAGTACTGGTAAGGATATCAACCGTGTGGGCGCGGATTCCAGCCACTCCTGGATAACCGGCTTAAACGGATCCAGCTTGGATGGCTGTGCCTGAACAACCGGCGGTGCCGGACTTTTTTGAGGAAAATCCCTTGCTGATTTCAGGAAATTCTGACGCTTTTTTCTGGTAATTTTAGTGTATCATAAACACCCAGTGCTGGTAACAGCCCCTTATAGGGGCAGAAAAAACCACCGGCCCAGCCGGTGGTTATGGTTTATTTAGAAAGATGCCATGTGATCAGTGGGAGGAGGTGTCCGCTGCGTCTAACAGCCATTTCCAGGCAGGGACAACATCAATGACAATGTCATTGCATTCGAGAACTGCTTCTTCACTGTTAGTGATAAGAAGGCATGTAATATCAGGAATAAAGTTCTTGAGTTTAGTGAAAGCTTTGGTTTCTCTTTCTTTCGTATCAATGTTGTCAAGAATCTGCATACTGACCTGAATAGCAAGCTGCTCGGAGGGAACATAGAAATCAATTTCAACATTATTTTCGAAGAAATAAACGTTTTCTATTCCGTAGCGACGAACCAGTTCAATAGCTACGAGATTTTCTAATTGTGCGGACTGACAGTCTAACAGCATAAGACCAAGAAGACCGGTATCCATGAAGTAATATTTTGGTGAGGTTTCTTTTTCAATAAGTTTTGCCGCATAATTCCGGAGTGTAAAAAGCAGATAGGAGTCAGTCATATAACCAACATAATTTATAACGGTTTGTTTTCCCAGGGATGCTCCTGCGTTTTTTAATATATTGGTAAGTCGGCTGAAAGATAAAGGTTTGGTAACGGATTCTGCTATTTTTTTCAAAATCAGTCTCACTGCGAAATCATTTGTAATCTTATTTCTTGTGATAATATCCCCCAGATACACCGTTTGATAAATGCTATTTAGAAAACTTCGTTTATTCCTGATATCGACCAGCTCAGGGAAAGCTCCATAAGTTATATATTCATGATACAAACTGAGAACTTCTGCCCGGTCTTTTGTGCTGATCACGTTAAGATAATTTTTATCTTTGTGATTAGCAACAAGATATTCCGAAAAGGAATAGGGGTAAACATTAAGAATCACAAAACGCCCACCCAGAGTAGAAGCAATTTCATTACTAAGCATTTTGCTGTTACTGCCCGTGATATCTATCCGGTATTTCATATCTGCCATTCTGCGGACAAACTTTTCCCATCCGTCAATATTTTGAATTTCATCAAAAAACAAGTAAGGCCGATTGGCTGTGCCGGAAAGTTCTATTCCGATTTCCAAAATTATATTCAGATCGTCGGAGGTTATTTCCAGGAGACGCTCGTCCTCGAAATTGACATATACGATTTGGGAGACGGGAACCCCCTTTTCTATCAGAGATTGGATTTTCTGATACATCATATAAGATTTACCGGTTCTTCTGATTCCCACAAAACAGTAATTTACATTCTCCTCTAGAAAATACTTCCGGGGAATCAAGGGATTATTGAGGTAGCTTTCTTTTTGGTCGATCATTATTTGCTTCAGTGTGTCTCGATTCATATGAAAATCTCCTTTATATGAAACAATTATATACAAATATTGTCTTGCATGCAAGACAAGAAATGCAACAAATTGACTTGCATATAAATAATAGAAAGTATATGCTGTTTTGAGAAAAAAATACGGAATATAAAAATCAACCACCGGTAGAATGACATTATTCTCCGAATCTGGTATACTTTCAGTAAAAACAGGAGGACAGCGGGAGATTGCGCAGATGGAAGAACAGGAGAAACAGCGCCTGTTCGAAATTGCCGGGAAATATGAAGACTGCGTCTATATCGAAGTATCCAGCGTTCAGAGTGGAAGCACACTGGTATACCACCTGGGAGATGCTGTGGGAATTGTGAAACCGGGAGTTCACATTGGAATGTTTCAGGACAGTGTACTATACATGAAATATGCCACCGAAGAAGATCCCAGCGCATTGGATTTCCGGTATTTTCCGAAGGGATTCGGTGATGTCATGGAGACCTACAACTGGTCCGATAATATTAAGCAGGCCGTGATCAAAAATCAAAGGGGACACAGCCTGATCTTCAATCATGAAGAGATCGCTCCAGGGGAGACGAAGGTATTTACCCCAGTCACCCATAGGCAGGGACTGTTCAGTCCAGATTGCTATAATGGGAAATCTTTGTTTACAATGGGGGAGGAAGACTGCTCGGGCACAAGTGAAAATAAATAAAAGTTTATAAAATGTGGGAATATATGGAAAAATGGCTCATGAAATGTGGAAGAACATGGAATGAGCTGTTTTTTATAATAATATGTATGCATCTGCGTCTTGTCGAAGCTCAAAAAGAATGATATAATTTTCTGAAATGTTGATAAGTAAAACATTTTATCGTTCTAAAATGTTGATAATAAACATTAATTGTAATAAATTCTATCAATTTGAGGTGTATTATGCTAAAAAGAAAAGCAACAACGTTTATTAAAAACTGGCTGGATACAAAGGACAAAAAATGCCTGGTTGTCCAGGGAGCCAGACAAACGGGGAAAACATATATCATCGAGCGGTTTGCGGAAGAGAACTTTGAGGAACTGCTTGAAATTAATTTTAAGCAGATGCCATCTGCAATGGATATTTTTGCTGGAGATCTGACAGTAGACAATATGATTATGGCTATGCGTTTTCGTTTTCCGGAAAAGAAAATTGTTCCCGGGAAAACTTTGATTTTCCTGGATGAAATTCAGGAATGTCAGGAAGCGATCACATCGCTCAAGTTCTGGGCAACAGACAACAGATATGATGTCATTACCTCGGGATCACTTCTGGGAATCGACTATAAACGAGCATCTTCCTATCCTGTAGGGTATGTTGATTATCTGAGAATGTACGGGATGGATTTCGAAGAATTTCTTTGGGGAATTGGGATTTCCGAAGAAATGATAGGGAATCTTTGCGGGTATCTGCATTTAAAGACAGTAATACCGGAGGCAATTCATTCACAGATGATGAATTACTACAGACAGTATGTTGCAACAGGCGGTATGCCGGAAGTGGTACAGAAGTATATAGATACGAAGGATTTCAGAGAAGTTGACAGGGTCCAAAGAAGTCTCTTACAGGGATATCAATATGACATAGCATATTATGCAACCGCTGAAGAAAAGGTGAAGGCAGAGAAGTGCTATCTTTCACTGGCAAAGCAGCTATTAGATAAGGAAAATCATAAATTTCAATATAAAGAAATCGAGCATGGTGGAAGGGCACAAAAATATTATTCAAGTGTGGAATGGCTGCTTCGGGCAGATATGGTGCAATTATGTAAACTGGTTACAGATGTCAGATTTGATCTGGATGATTATGCAAGAGACGACTTTTTCCGGGCGTATACAACAGATTTATCACTGTTGATGGCGATGAAGGACTTTTCTTTAAAGCAACATATTGTGGAAAACACATTAGCAGGAAATTCAAAAGGTGGTATCTATGAATGTGCAATAGCGGATGCTCTTTATAAGAAGGGATATCAGATCTATTTCTATAAAAATGAGACAACGAAAAGAGAAATCGATGTTATCATCCAAAAAGACGGGAGCGTGGTTCCCATTGAAGTCAAGAGCGGAAATACCCGGGCAAATTCATTAAAATGGTTGATGAAAAATAACAAAGATATATCTTATGGATACAAATTTGTGGATGGCAACATAGGTGTGAGCGAAGAGGGGATTGTGACATTGCCATTGTATATGATTGCATTTATTTAGGCAACACAATAGAGTACTGAAAATAGGACATAAAATATAGATAATAGTACTTAATAAGATACTTGAGAGGGGAACAAACGGATGGATCATTTTGAACAGATCAATGAAACTTCCTATTTATCCGTACAGAATGCACCTGTATATCGAAAAATTATGAGGTGCTTTTATCGGGAATATGAAAAGATGCATTTTCAGCTATATAAAGAGGATATCTTTCAATTTTTAAAAGAAGATGACGCGTTTGAACTGTATTCCATGGAACAATTGGTTCAGGATCTGGAAGCACTTGTAAAGTGGAAAAATCTTACACCGATACAGGATCCCGGAAAAGTGTACACGATAGCGGACTATAAAAATAAGCAATATCGCTATACCATGTCGGAATATGCCGTGGAGATCGAGCGTCTGACGGTACGCCTGGAAAATTTATTTCTGGAATCGGGAAATCTGTCGACAAACTTTTTCGTTCGTCTGGAGAGAAGTCTGGATGAGACGGAGGAGATGGAAAACGCGGAACTTCGCACGGTGAACGAATGGTGGCAGACATTACAGGAAGATTTCAAGAGACTCAACCAGAACTATCAGGACTATCTGCGGGATTTCTATTCCGGGAAAACGGAAAAACTGATGAAATCCGTGGAATTCATGGTTCATAAGGACAAATTTATCAAATATCTGAATGAATTTGTACAGGAATTGCAGCGGCATTCCAAACGGATGGAACAATTACTGGAAAAAAATTCAGAGCGTATGGAAAATACAATTCTGGAACGGGTCGTAGAGAGTGAACTGGATATTCCCCATGCTCTGTTGGAAATACATGGGAATGCCGAGCCGAGTATCCGGGAAAATGTATATGGAAAGTGGTATTCTCTGAAAAACTGGTTCGTGGATGGACAGGGTCAGGAATGTGAAGCCAAAAAAGTATTAAAGATTACCAGTGACATCATACGGAACATTATTCAGAATGCGGCATTGATCGTACAGGTCCAGAACTGGGGTATCAGCAGAAAGGATGACTACAAAAAATTTCTGGAGCTGTTTCTGAAATGTGAGGATCTGGAGGAAGCCCATAAATTATCGGCCCATGTCTTCGGAGTGCAGCAGATCGAACATTATAAGACGAATCTTCCGAGAGAAGAGGATAGCATTAATAACAGCGTATATCAGGAAGAACCGTCAATATTTTTATTGAAGCCTCACACGAGAGGGTATCGTGAGAGAAAAGACAGAACAGGTTTTGCCGATAAAACACTGGAAAAAATGGCACAGAGGGAAAGTTACTTACGTCAGGCACAGAAGCAGAAGGAAGTAGTACTTCGGTATATCAGGGAGCATAAGATCCGGTTTGCAGAGATTGACGAAGTGGTTTCCGAAGACACACGAGCCATTTTCCTGCAGTGGATCGCTCAGGCCAATATGAGCTCAGAAAAGACGGGGCGGACGGAATACGGACAGGAGTATCAGCTGAAGAGAAAAGACGGCAGCTGTGTCCTGAAATGCGAAGATGGCGACTTGAAAATGCCGGATTATACATTGGAGTTTAAATAAAAATGAATGAAATCAGAACCTTAATGGAAAAATTCTGGATCTGCCGGGACAGTGACAAGGAGACTTTTTATAAAGTAAAACGGGATATTCCGAATTTTCAGCGATTTATCAGAGAACAACTGGGATGGAAGCTGATACATACAGAGAAGCTGTTAAAACTGGAAAAGAGACCGGCCCATGCGGAAGCATTTATGGGAATCAATGAATTTACGGACATCCGGGATTATTGCATACTATGTGTGGTGTTGATGTATCTGGAGGATGCCGAGGAGGGCAAACAGTTCCTGCTGTCGGAACTGATCGACTATGTGGAAACGCAGCTGAAAAATTACATGCCGGTGGACTGGACTTCTTTTACACAACGAAAATCACTGGTACGGGTATTACAGTATATGGAACGGCTGCAGATGCTCCGGGTATACGAAGGGAAAAGTGAAACCTTCAGTCAGGAAGCTGGACAGGAAGTACTGTATGAAAATACAGGATATTCCAAATATTTCACCAGCAGCTTTACTACGGATATATCCGGATATGAATCCTGGAAGGATTTTGAAAAGACAGATTTCGAAGAATTTGAGGAAAACAGAGGCAGTCTGCGAATTAACCGTGTATACAGACAACTGGCAGTATGCCCGGCATTCTACTGGAATGGAACAGAGGATGCAGATGCATTGTATTTAAAGAATCAAAGGCAGTGGGTCGGCAGATATCTGCGGGAAAACATGGGAGGAAATCTGGAAATCTACCGGAATGCAGCATTTTTTACTTTGGAAGCAGACGATTGCTACGGAACCGTACATCCCCGGGATGCCCAGATTTCGGAAAGCGTATTACTGATCTGTGCAGAGATACAGAGGCGGTTGGAAGAAGGAAACATAGAATTACAGGAAGATGAATGTATTGCCATGTCCGAATCGACATTCAGGGATATCATCGTGGGCAGCAGACGTAAATGGAAGGATGCATGGAGCAAGGAATACGGCGAAATGGATGAAGACAGGCTTGTGGAAACCATTTTGAAGTATATGGAAGACTGGATGATGGCTGACCGCAGGGAGAATCAGATCGTGATATTGCCGGCAGTAGGGAGACTGGCAGGGCAGTACCCGGCGGACTACAAAGGAGGCGGAGAAGAATGAGCGAACGTTGGAAAATGAACCGGATCGGTTTTGTGAATTTCTGGTTATATGATGAAGAGGACTTCGAATTTGAAGACGGAAAGTTACTTCTGCGTGGACAAAACGGTTCTGGAAAATCCATTACGACACAGAGTTTTATCCCGTTTGTACTGGATGGAGACCGTACACCGAGCCGCCTGGATCCTTTTGGCTCCAGTGACCGCCGGATGGAATATTATTTTCTGGGAGAAGAGGGCAAGGAGGAGTCTACCGGCTATCTGTTTCTGGAATTTTGGAAAGAGGATTCCGGAGAATATCGTACCATAGGAATCGGTCAGAAGGCAAAACGTGGGAAACCGATGGATTTCTGGGGCTTCGTGATTCTGGACGGACGCAGAGTAGGATATGATCTGTGGCTGTATAAGGAAGTGGGATCGAATAAAATTCCCCGGGATAAGCGGGAGATGAAGGCGGAACTGGGGGAGGACAATTTTTTCACAGACAGTCCGTCGGAATACAAAAAGCATGTCAACCAATATATTTTCGGTTTCCGAAAAGAAGAACAGTATGAGCAGTTCATCAAACTGCTGGTGAAGGTGCGTGCTCCCAAGCTTTCCAAAGAGTTTAAACCGACCAAAGTGTATGATATTCTGAATGATTCCCTGCAGACTTTGACGGACGAGGATCTGCGGCCCATGGTAGATGCCATGGAAAAGATGGACGAGATCCAGGATAGTCTGGAGATGCTCAACCGTGCCTTCGATGATGTGAAGATCATCCGCAACGAATATACCCGATATAACCAATATATGCTTGCGAAGAAAGCGCAGGGTTATCTGGGCAAGAAGCAGGAAGTGGAGAAAGAACAGGCAATACTGGCAGATCAGGAACAGCGGCAGAGCGAGGCATTGGAAGAGCAGAACCGGGCAGTGCAGGATACGGAGAGACTTACAGCAGAGAAAAAGCTGAAAGAAACGGAACGCAACGCTCTTCTGGATCCGGAACTCGAAGATGCGGACCGGAAACTGGAAAAATTAAAGGCAGAGCATCAGGAGGCTGTGGATGGAGAGCAACGCTGGGAGAAAAAGATCGAAGATGGCAGGGAGCGGATCCGGGAAGAAGAGATTGTACTGAAAAAGCTGGAGGAACAGCTGGAACTGCGTCGTGATACTTTAAAGGAAAAGCGGGAAGATCTGGAAGAACAACAGGAAATTCTGCAATGGGAACATCATGAGAAGGTAAAAGAGAAAATCGGACTGGAGGAATATGAAGAAAGAGACGAGATTGCGGAGCATCTGCAAATATGGAAAAATCATCTGACGACAGGAAGAACAGCACTCAGTCAATATGAATTGATATCCGGACAATACGAGGAAGCCGCCAGCCGACTGGAGGAGACGAAGAAGAAAAAAGCAGCGGAAGAGCAACGGCTGGAGATGGCAGAAGAACAGGTGGCCGACAGAATCGATGCATGGATCACGGAAGTCTTTCACAGAGCGGAAACATCTGAGGAATGGCATCCGGAACGTGAGGTTCTCCTGCAGGCGGAGCAGAAAGCAAGACGATACGATACCGTAGCGGATGGCGTGGAGATACAGGGGGATTTCCGCGCAGATTATGAAAGACAGCGTCAACAGCTTACAGACGCAAAGAATGGGAAACAGTATCAGAGGGAAATTCAGGAAGGAATCCTAAAAGATGTCCGGGAACAGCTTAAAAAGGTGCAGGAACAGCAGGAACTGGAGCCAGAACGGGATGAGACAGTCGAAAAATCCAGAGTATCCCTGGCACAGGCAGGAATCACAGCCATTCCGTTCTACAGAACGGTAGAGTTTGCCAAGGATCTGGAGGAGAGTGCCTGTGCGAGACTGGAAGCACAAATGCAAATGACCGGAATGTTGGATGCCCTGGTGGTGACACCGGAAGATTTTGTGAAAATAAAAGCAGACCATCCGGAGTTCCTGGATGCTGTCCTGCAGACGGACGGGCCGGGGAACAGCCATTTTTCCGGATTGACAGTAAGTGACGATCTACCGCAGGAATTAAGAACTCCGGTATTGGAAATCCTCAGCAATATTTATGAAGAGGAAGGAAAGACACAGGGAATCTGTTTCGGTGCAGATGGCAGCTTCCGGCAGGGAATCTTAGCCGGTAAAGCGGACAAGCAGGCGGCAGAATATGTGGGATATCTGGCGAGGAAACGGAGAAAAGAGCAAAAGATCCGGGAATTGCAGGAGCAGATAGAAAGCATCAGCAGGACCATAGAAGAGTGGAACACCGGAATTGCACAACTGCAGGGACGTATGGACAGATTACAGGTGGAATATCAGGAGATTCCTGACTTTTCGGAGATTCAGATCGCATTGTCGGAGAAACGGGAGTTGGAACGTATTCTGGAGACGTTGGAAAACGAATATCTGAAACAACAGGATCAGGAACACAGACTTTCCGAGCAGAAGAACCGGCAATATCAGGAGGTATTGAAAGCTTGTAAAATGCTGCCCTATAGCAGAACAGTGGCGGCTTATGAGGAAGCCTGCGGTGCAGCAGAAGAATACGGAAGGATATGGCAGAGCGCAAGGCAGGAACTGCTGCATATACAGACGGAACAGATCGGCTGTCTGGACAGAAAAGAACGGATAGAGCAATACCGGGAGAATCTGGAAGAAGCCTATACGGAAAAAAGAACTTACAGCACCCGGGCAAAAGCCAGTGAGATTCAGATCCGTCAGCTGGAAGAGTATCTGAGGAGTCCGGAATTGCTGGAAAAGGCAAACCGGCTGAAACGTTTGAAGGAAGAACTTTCGCAGATCGACAAGGAACTGGAGGATCTGAAACTTCTGGGAGCCACCCTCAAAGAAAGGTTACAGACATTACAGAAAGAACTGCCGGAACAAAAAGAAAAGCTGCAACAGTACATTATAGAAGAAACCACGCTCAGAAACTATTTTGAAGAGGAACTGGATCTGAAACTGATTCTGAACCGGGAAGGACGGACAGTCTATGAATGTGCCAGAGAAGCCTTAAAAATATTGCGGGAAAGCGATAAGAACAGAGAGCCCGGAGAACTGCTGCAGGCATTGCATACAGTATATCTGAAGCATAACGGAAGTCTTGCAAGCTACGGAACTTCCATGGAAGAATGCTTCGGTGATACTGGGGACATCGATGCTGTGCGTAAACGGGTACGTATTATTTCTACCTGGAACGGGAAAAAGGTATATCTGGAGGAATTTTACAATATTCTGAAGACCGCAATCGAAGAGACGGAACTGCTGATACAGAAAAAGGATCGGGAACTTTTTGAAGACATTCTATCCCAGACGATCAGCCAGCAGCTTACGGACCGTATAGCAGAGAGCAGAAAGTGGGCAAAAGACATGTCAAAGCTCATGCAGGAGATCGATACATCCATGGGACTTCGTTTTTCTCTAGAATGGAAGCCCTGCAAAGCTGACAACGAAAAAGAACTGGATACAGCGGATCTGGAGCAGATTCTTCTGCGTGACCGGGAGCTGCTTACCCTGGATGATATTGAAAAAGTAGCAGGGCATTTCCGCAGTAAAATACGTGCAGAAAAGGTAAAACTGGAAGAAACGGGAACGATCATCAATTACATGGAACTGGTAAGAGATGCCCTGGATTACCGGAAATGGTTTGAATTCCAGATGTTTTTCCGGCGCGGCGAAGAGACGAAAAAGCCACTGACAAATGCCGCATTTAACCGTTTCAGCGGAGGCGAAAAAGCAATGGCCATGTATGTGCCGTTGTTCGGAGCGGTAAATGCACAGTATAAAAAGGCAGACAATAAAGATCATCCCAGAATTATTGCACTGGATGAGGCATTTGCCGGTGTCGACGACAAGAATATCAAAAGTATGTTTGAACTGGTTCATAAGCTGGATTTCGACTATATCATGAATTCCCAGGCGCTGTGGGGATGCTTTGAGACGGTCAAAGGCCTTCGGATTGCGGAACTGCATCGTCCGGAGAACTCCCAGGTGGTATCGGTGATCCGGTATACGTGGAACGGACATGAGAGGATTTTAGATGAACAATAATGAAGCATGTGCGGAATATTTTAGAGGAAATTCTGCGTACCGGAGATGCTTTTCGGAATTTGAAAAGAAATGGAAAACTTACGGAAAAGTAACAGGGATCATTACACTGAAAAATACTTCCGAAGAAGAGCGGAGAGCCATCGGTGGGATACTTGGAAAGACATTTTATGAAAATACCATACGTTTTCCTTTTGCGGAATTTGAAAAGGGATTGCAATACACAAAATTTGCTCCTGTGGATTTTGAACAAGTACTGGAAGCATATTTCGGCAGAAAAACGCTGACCACGCAGGAGAGACAGAAGGAGGCAGAGCGGGGAAAGGCAGATTTTTTTGAAACTGTAGAGAGCTATCTGACAGAGTGTAAAGGTCCGGATTCCATTGCGGTCTCCTGGCTACAGGATATGTTTTCTCAAAAAAAGTATGGCTATCAGACAGTAATTAGAGAATATGGAAGGGACAGAGAAAAGACAGAAAAACTGTTGAAAACTGTGGGAAAGGCGATCCTTTTGCTGGAAGATATTCGAGAGACGGAAGAGGAATATCCCCTGGCGGTATTTTCCGCGGAAGTATCTGGAAATCCCCATTACTTTGATCAGGGAACAACCGGAGGACAATTATTGGTTCACGGGATGTGTTATGCCACGGAAGAAGATTATCCGGCAAATGCCCATCAGTGGAGAGAATTACTGTTGTCCAACGGAATCGTACCGGATAATATTTCCTCTATCGTGCATATCTATGGATTGCGATTACAGGTTGACGGTGACTGGCACCCGGCATACGACGCTTTTTGTAGACGACAGGAGCCCTGTGCGGTCACCATGGAAAATCTGCAGGAGCTGACAGCGGTACACCCGACAGGAGATAGGGTCTATATTGTAGAAAATGAGATGGTGTTCAGCTACCTGTTGAAACATCTGGAACAAAGGAATGTGACGTTACTATGTACTTCCGGCCAGCTGCGGAGCGCCGCTGTGAAACTGATTCCCTTTCTGCTGAATAGTGGAGCGGATATCTACTATAGCGGAGACATCGATCCGGACGGGATCCGGATTGCCGACAGACTCTGGAGAAAATACGGTGACCGGATTCATGTGTGGAGAATGTCGGAGGAGGATTATGCGAAAAGTCTTTCGGAAGAAGAGATTGGGAAAATATCCATGAAAAAACTGGACGCTGTAGAGAATCCTGTTCTACGCGAGACAGCAAGAGAGGTAAGAAAGAAGAAAAAGGCGGGGTATCAGGAGAATATATTAAAAGATCTGTTGGAAGATATGAACCGGATAAAACCGGATAAAACCGGATAAAACTCAATTGAAAAAGTAACTTCCAGTTACTAAGGTTTTTATATTTTATAAAACAGAAATAAGTCATACAAACATGAAGATGGAAGATAGTCTTGTAAATAGATGATCTTCCTTTTCTTTTTTGTGTAATAATGGTAATCACTTCAGTAGTGTCAGGAGATGGCAGCAAGACTAAGGAGGATAAATACATGTCATCCTATAAATATAAGCATCTGACACTGGATGATCGCATTACCATACAGAAAGCTTTAAAAGAGGGGCAGACGTTCGTTGAAATAGGCGCTCTGATAGGCAAGGATCCATCAACTGTTTCTAAAGAAGTGAAAGCCCATCTTGATTATCGAAATACTGGTACGCGTTCCAGAGGCTATAATCCATGCAGACACAGAAAGAGATGCACTAAGCAGTATATCTGTGGCGAAGATAGCTGTGGGTTTATTAATCGGTTATGGCACGGAAAAACATACTGTTCTGAGTGTGCTTTGTGCATGGTCAATTGTCCTGATTTTGAAGAGGAAAAATGTTCAAGTCTAAAGAAAGCACCCTATGTTTGCAATTCATGTAAACAGGTACGTTCCTGTACTCTTGCCAAACAGTTCTATGATGCAAAGGAAGCTCATAAAACATACGAAGAGACACGTTCTGATTCCCGTAAGGGTATCGATATAACACCAGAAGAACTGGATCGGCTTGATGCCATCCTTTCGCCTCTTATCAGACAAGGCCAGTCGATTCATCAAATTTGTATGAACAATGCAGCAGAAATCATGGTAGATGAAAGGACCATTTATAACTACATAGATGCCGGCATACTTTCTGCTGGAAATATAGATCTTCCAAGAAAAGTGCGTTATAAAAAACGCAAATCCAAAAAGGTTGTACGTGTCGATAAGAAATGCCATATCGGGCGTACCTACGAAGATTTTGAAGCTTTTATGAAAGGACATCCTGATTTCAACGTGGTGGAAATGGATTCGGTAGAAGGCACCAGGGATTCCACAAAGGTGCTGCTTACAGTATTCTTTAGAAACTGTTCCCTTATGCTGGCATATCTTAGGGAAGCGAATACAGCCAAGTCGGTAACAGAAGCGGTGAACCATCTTTATGAGATACTTGGGCGGGAACAATTCTGTGAGATGTTCCAGGTCATCTTAGCAGATCGCGGAAGCGAATTTACGGATCCGCTGGCAATAGAGTTTGATGAGGATGGAAGACGCAGAACCTATGTGTTTTACTGTGATCCGCAACGTCCTGATCAAAAAGGAAGTATTGAAGTAACTCATGAATTCATCAGAAGGATTGTTCCTAAGAAAACATCATTTGCTTTTCTTACACAGGATAAAGTCAACCTGATGATGAGTCACATTAACTCCTATACAAGAAAGAAGCTGAATAATCGATCCGCACATCAACTATTCAGCTTCTTTTATGGCGCGGATACAGCCTCTAAGCTTAACCTGGAAGCTGTTCCTGCTAATGAAATCATACTAAAACCTGAACTGCTGAAGTAAAACTGCCAATGTCATCTCCTGATCATGTCACCCATATCCCAGAGGTGGAAGTTTCCCTTGCAAACATGCAAACGAAGCGACGACTTCTTATTTGCATACAGTAAAATATGACTTCAAGAGTATAGTAACATGCTAAAAAGCCCTATTTCAAGCGGTTTGTAATACTAAAGTCCACTCCTGCAATACTAATTTCCAGTTGGCGCTGTCTTCGCAATACTTATTTCTGTTTTCAAGGTGCTGATCCCGAAGTTAATCTTGCAAAAATAATTCAAGAAGAAGTTACCTTTGCAAAACGGAAGTTAAATTTGCTATTTACCGTGATTAAAAATATTTCTTTGGCAAATCCTGCAATTCGGTTTGTTGCAGGGGAGACAATTATAATATTTGATGAGATTCAGGAATATCCGGATGTTGCAACGACATTGAAGGCATTTCGACAGGATGGGAGATTTGATGTTATCTGTAGCGGATCTATGTTGGGGATCAATTATAAAAAGATTCATAGTAACAGTGTAGGTAATAAGACAGATTATGAAATGTTTTCTATGGATTTTGAAGAGTTTCTATGGGCAAAAGGATATGGGGAGGAACAGATAGACAGCATTCGGAAACATATGATTGATCTAAAGCCGTTTAGCGAAACGGAGCTGAATATATACAAATCTTTGTTTTTGGACTACTGTGTGTTGGGCGGAATGCCGGAGGTAGTAAGGGGATATGTGGAAACAGGTACGTTCTCCGGATCGCTGGAAACACAGGAGCAGATCCGGTTGGATTATGAGGAAGATGTCAGAAAATATGCAGAAGGTCTGGATCAGGCAAAAATTATAAGTGTATATAGGAGTGTTCCGGCACAGCTAGCAAAGGAAAATAAAAAATTTCAGTTCAGTAAAATTGAAAAAAATGCCAGATCCAGAGAGTATACGGGATGTATTGAGTGGCTGATAGATGCCGGAGTTGTTACGGAATGCAATTGCCTGATTTTCCCGGAACTGCCGTTGAAGGGTAATATTGATGAAAGCAAGTATAAATTATATTATCCGGATACCGGCCTGCTGATATCTGCACTGGATGAGGAAGCCCAGGAAGATCTGAGGGTAAATAAGAACCTGGGTGTATATAAAGGGGCTCTATATGAAAATTTTGTGGCAGAAGCCTTTGTTAAACAGGGATTGGGATTATTTTATTACAAAAAAGACAATTCGACACTGGAAGAGGACTTCTTTGTAAGAACCCGGGATGAATTGATTCCGGTAGAGGTGAAATCTAACAATGACAGATCAAAGTCTCTGACAGCATTGATAAAGAACGAGAATTACAGCGATATAAAGCATGGAATTAAGCTTGGAGACTTTAACGTGGGATATGCAAATGGGATTTATACTTTTCCTTACTTTTGTGCATTTATGATGAAGGCATATTTGAAAAGTTTGGACTGAGTTAGGGAAAATTGTTTTGCACACAATTTTTAGAGGCGTTCACAATTATATCAAAAAACCGGCATTGGCTGAAACGAACCGATGCCGTTTTTTATTTGGGAATAATTAAGTACGGAAAATTGGACGCAAAATATAGATAATAAAAATATCAGAAGGAATTAAAGGACGTCGAAAAGATGGGAAAGGAGCAACAGATGGATATGAGAATTGTAAGCGCAGGATCTGCCGGTAAGGTATATCATCGCCCGGAATGCAGATATGCACGGAAGATTTACAGAAGGAATCGGGAACAAATGCTGTGGGAGAATGCAGAAGCAAAGGGATATCGACCATGTGCCTGTTGTAATGGGATGGAATTCCTCTATGGACTGGAGAGAGACAGCATTGAGAACTATAAAAATCTGTTTCATCTGGATGTAGATATAAAGGATCATAAAATCTATGTCAGGACAGATGCAGGCTGTTGGAAAATAATTTATAAGCGGGATAAACAGCACTTTATTTTGCTGCATCGTAATTATGCAAATGGGCGCACTTCATTGGAAGACGTGGAAAAGGTGCCTTATCACAGGCAGGGAGATATGGCGGAAGCCTCCACCATTATGAAGTATCTGAAGTATATTCGGGCACATGATGATTTTAAACAGATGATGCCCAAGGATTATCATAAGATGCCTCGGAGTACAAAACGTCAGAAGGCATATTATAAAGCGGCAAAACAGCGGGAAGCAAGAAAAAGCGCCAGAAGAGTGGACAACCTGTTTACTATGATCGAGCGCAAAGAAGGAATCAGAGAGATTTCATTTTGTTAACAGATAAGACGAGGAGGATATTAAAATATGGCAAAGATATATTTTACGGTTGCAGGAACAAATCACTATTTCGGACAGGATTTTTTCAAATCCGGAATGAAAGTAAAATTAATCAAAGAACCGGACAACACCTATGACAAAGAAGCAATCCGGGTGGAACTGGCAGGACTGGGTACGGTAGGATATGTGGCGAACAGCCCGTACACGGTCTAGGGCGAAAGCATGAGCGCCGGGCGGCTTTATGACCGCATGGAGGATACTGCCAAGGGGACGGTGAAATATGTTTTGCCGCAAGGGGTATTGTGTGAACTGAGTTGATGTTGGGATGAAGGGTGGGTGAGTTCAGCCCATAGTCCCACAATAGGGTAACTCAACTTGAAATTTCTACTTAATTAGGTTCTGCTTAATTATCCTGATCTCCAAAAAATCTTTTGTAAGATTTTGTCATAAATTGTCATATATATAATGAGGGGCTTTTAGATTGTAAAATAAGTATAAATAGTACCACGGAAAATATTAAGAGGATGTTATATACGAATTCTTAAAAACAGAGTTAGGAGAAGAGATGAAGAAAAATTCACTGGATATATATTGGGAAAATAAATTAGATTTTAAATATGAAGAAGAAATATTACGCTATAAAATGTTGTGTAATGATAAAATTTCAAAAAAATTAGTAAAAAAATACAATATTAATCCCAAATACAATACCTTTAGTGATTGGGAAAAATATATAAAAGAAAAGATATTAAGAATATCAAACGAAGAATTGAAAGAATATCAAAAATATATTAATTTAAAAAGAATAAATGAAGATTCAATATCGGGAACATTAAATAATTTCTTGATTCCTTTTTTGATTGCAGTGGTTGGTCAACTTGTGGTAGAGGGCATTAAATCATATCTACAAATTGAAAACGACAATATAATAGCTGATATAATATATTGGTTGGTGACATATTTTATGTTTGCGTATTTCGTATATTTTATGACAAGGAATATTATAAAAGAGGATAGAGAACAAAAAAGGGATCAGCTTTTTTACAATGATATATATGAAATTGTGCAAAAGGAAATGGTAAAAAGAAACAATTAATAGAGGAAGGGCAATATGAAACGATTATATATTTTAGGAAATGGTTTTGATGTGGCACATAAATTACCTACAGCATATCTTGATTATCGTAAATTTTTGAAAGGCAGTATAGAAAATAAAGATTTCTGTATACGTATGGAAGATACATATGGATTAGGGGAGAATACAGATTATTGGTGGAAAGAATTTGAAACAATGGCTGAATCTGTGATAGATACTATGATTTTAAGAATTAACCAAAGGTACATCTCGAACTTATGGAATACTATAACTGTGTTACAAGCCAGTAAGAGTAATCAAGGCCGTTAGTTTCTTTATTCAGTTTGCGATAGATGCGTTTGGCGGTGTTTTATTGCTTTCTTGGAATCTTTCTGTCTGCCACGGACGAGGTATCAATCAGGGATTTGCAAGGTTCTGGTTTAGGGTACATATCTTTTCGGTGATACAGGTTTAGAAGCATTAAAATCGGTCATGGTAAGATATTTCGTAATGGTCTTGCGACCATGAGCGGTTTTGAAAATAATTTCAGGTAAGTCATGTTGGATGTATAATATTTAACAATATTGAGAAGAGTGACAAGATAAAAATGTCAGATAGTCCTATGAGGGAGCATATTCTATCCATACAGTCGGTAGAAAAGACGATTGCCGTTTGAACATACTACTCTAACATGGTATAATTTAAATATTAGGCATTGGGATATCGCAGAAATAGTTATATAAGGACTTTTGCTGGAAAATTGTATTTAGAAATATAAAGATTTTTTCTATGAAGAAGTATATGATGTTATAATATGAAATATGTATTAGTTTGAATTGACGATATAGGAAAAGACCTCGCATGATAAATTTTTACAGAGGATTTTGGAAAATAATGGTAGACCATAGAATGGAAAAATGAATATTTGATTGAAAGACATAGTATGGGATCTATAATCGTTACAAAATGTGAGGGTGATAAAAAGTTTCATTGAATATAATAGAGGCAATTATTTATAGTTCAAACATGGTGTGGATGATGTTATTAGGTTTCAAATGCCAGAGAAAGAATTGAGGAATAGAAAATGGATTTGTATTCTAAGGATAAAAACAAATTGGATTAATTGCGTCATATTATCTTTTGGGATACAATCTTAATGCAGTAAAGCGTTGGGATATTCTGGGTGGAACAAAGCCTTTAAAGAGCTTGGGAAGCTACTGGACATCACTCGACATAATATTATAAATATAAGAGATAAATTTGATTCATATTTTAATAATCATAGAGTTTGATGCTATTATCAAAGAAGTCTATAATCTATTGAAATTTTGAGCAGATAGGGATATTGAACAGCCAGTCAGGAAATTGTTTAAATCTATAAAAGGAGTAGAGATATTGAATACAAACAATTGTATTTTAAAAGATTTATCGTCTTTGATTACACAAACAACTATACATTATAATGAAGATTTTAAGTGGCAAGATGTTGAACTTACAAGTGAATTCAAGGATGCGTATGAGGAATATTTAGATCGTAATAACTGGAAGATTGAATTTTTTAATGCTACATCAGTAATAACAACTTCTACTTCAAAAAATATATTTGTTCCGAATCAATGGTTTGCTATGGCTTCATATGCCGTCGGTGTATATAGTGAACTTTTTAAATATAAAGAGTATTTTGAACACATTGCAGACAGAGGAAATAACAAGCGAGATGAGTACGCTAAACAATTAAGGGACAATGCTTCGGCTGCTGACAAAATAATATTTTTTGATAACGGGAAACAACTATTGACGGAGGACTTAGGCAATCAAAGCGGAGGTGATAAAGTAATAAGCAGGCTGTGGAGATTTGCAACAGATTATTCATGGTGGTCAGGTCAAAAAACAATAGATAGAGGAGACTTTTATTTGTCTGTTGTTTTGAGTATGCTTAACCTTGTAAATGCAAGCCAAGGGTATGTGGGGGAAATTGTTAATGCATATGGATCAGATGATCAGCTTAAACGATTAACAAGAAATCTTAGTTCGTTTACAACAAATATGGATGGAGAAACATATGATATCGCTTTTGAAGAAGAAATTATAAGTAGGAAAGGGGAAGATAAAGAGCCGGAATTAGTTAAAGGACCGACAAGAAGCAAGATTAGCATATCACAAAACAGTATAACAAAGATTGGTGGTAAATAAAAATGAAAGGTGCTTGGAAGATAGAAAGTAATCATATAGTTTTTCAAACGGAAAATGAACTTTTGCATCCAAATGCAGAGGAACTTTTTGCGGTAGTTAATAGTCTTCCTAGCAATTTTTCTGAAGAATATGAGTGTGAAGATATACACTCTGCATTTCCAGATGTTAGATTTTCTACGATTGGGAGCGATATTCGGGTGGATCTTTTTAGTGATGATAGAGGGGATATTTTTTTGGAATTGTATTGTTACAGGAGAAATAAAAGGGTGTCTGTAGACATCATTCAGGGGGTGATTGTAGATCAGTGTTGTACAAACTCGGAGTGGTTTTATGTTACCGGAGAAGTTCCTCAAATTGAAAAATTGTTTGCTAAATGTCAAATAAAGGAAAAGGGGAAAATATCGCTTTCTCAGTATATAAAATTACTAAGGGATGCGGACTCATTGATAGCATCGACATTGCAGAATAATGTTAGTTTTGATTCATTGAATAAATCAATTGATATGTCAGGTGATTTGCCGCATGGATTGAATGCAACATTATACAAGTATCAAAAAAAAGGTTTTTTTTGGATGATGTATATGCTCAATGAAAGTGGTGGGTGCATTTTAGGCGATGAAATGGGGCTCGGAAAAACACTTCAAGTTATTGCTGTGATACTTGAATATAAACACCAATGCAAAACACCAGTGCTTGTTATTGCTCCGGTATCATTATTACAAAACTGGAAGAGAGAATGTGAAAAGTTTGCTCCAGAATTAAGAGTTGCTATTCATCACGGCCCATCAAGAACTGGAAGATATAAAGAGCTGCAAAAAAATGATGTTGTAATTATGTCATATAGTGCAGTGGTTACAGATAATTCTCTTTTAACAATGATTCATTGGAAACTTGTTGTTCTTGATGAAGCACAGAATATAAAAAATCCACATAGTGATAGAACAATATTTGTCAAAAAAATTCCAAGGGAAACTTGTATAGCAGTTACAGGAACGCCATTTGAAAATCATGTAACAGATATTTGGTCACTAATGGACTTTGTTCTGCCAGGAAGTCTGGGGAGCGAGTTGGAATATAAAGAGTATATTTCAGATGATATTTGTGGTGCAGATAAGGTGGAACCGTTGTTGTCTCCTATAATGCTTAGGAGGAGAGTATGTAATGTGGCAACAGATTTACCCGAGAAGGTAATTATACCACAACCGCTGGGTATGTCAGAAATAGAAGCAATAAAATATGAAGATTATCGAAAGGAAATATGGGAGCAGTCAGCGACGGGTGGATTGGAACTTGCGACTTTACAGAAATTGAGAATGTTTTGTACACACCCTGCAATTTGCAGAGAAGATTTCAAAGGAGATATATATAGGAGTTCAATTAAATATCAAAGAATGTGTGAAATCGTTAATGAAATTGTTCAGTTAAAAGAAAAAGTTATTTTATTTACTTCATATCAAAAGATGTTTGAAATTTTAGAAAAGGATATTCCTGCTCGCTTTGGTATTCCTGTGAAAAAGATAAATGGTTCTACTTCGGTGGAAAAAAGACAAATTATTATTGATGAGTTTACAGAGTATGAGGGAAGCGCTCTTTTGATATTGAATCCAAGAGCTGCGGGAACCGGATTGAACATAACAGCAGCAAATCATGTTATTCATTATAATTTGGAATGGAATCCGGCATTGGAGGATCAGGCATCTGCGAGAGCTTATCGCCGGGGACAGACAAAAAATGTTTTTATCTATCGTTTGTTTTATGAAAATACAATTGAGCAAATTGTAAATGAAAGAATTGAGAAGAAAAGAGAAATGTCTGATGTGGCCGTAGTTGGTACAGAAGGAGAACAAAATAAAAAAGATTTGATTGCTGCATTGGTAATATCACCAACGAGGAAGGGAGAATAGAAATATGATCAAAACTATAAGATCGATAAGTCCAATAGGGGGTATGGGAACCCAGGATCCGGTTGTATGTCCTCCAGATCCAGAAAGAGTTATTGAAGGACTTAGAGATACAGGTTATAACTTTAATACCGCAATGGCAGATATTATAGATAATTCAATTGCGGCTCATGCTACACAAATAGATATTCATATTAATATGAACCCTAAAGGAGAGATTACAGTTTATATCGCTGACAATGGTGATGGTATGAATATGGAGGGACTCATTAATGCGATGACATATGGATCTAAGGTCAGAGATGATTTAAGTAGTCTCGGCAAATTTGGATTAGGATTAAAAACGGCATCTACGGCATTTTGCCGAGCACTGTCAGTAGTGTCTAGAGCTGAGGATAACATTACAAGAAAAGCACAATGGGATTTAGATTTTGTAGCTTCTTCGCATGAGTGGAGTCTTAAACTTCCGGAAGTTTCTGAAGAAGAACAGATTCTTTTAGATACAACATCGAAGAATGGAACGGGAACGCTGATTGTATGGGAACGCGTTGACCGACTGTTAAAAAGTTATAATGCGATTGGTTCAGCAAGAAATGCATTGAATAGAAAGATTGACCAATTGCAGTTTCATGTGTCTATGGTATATCAACGATTTCTTGATCAAGATGATAATCGGGCTGCTAATGTAAATATAACTATAAATGATGTGAATATTGAGGCGTGGGATCCGTTTGCAAGGAAAGAAGAATTAACGGAATTATTAGCAGAAGATACGGTTGAGGTTGATATGCCAGATGGAACATGTCCTTGTTTCACAATGCGTGCATTTATGCTGCCAAATAAAGATAGCTTTTCTACTTCGAAGGCGATGAAGGATGCTCGTATTAGCAATGATATGCAAGGATTTTATGTGTATCGTGAGAATAGACTAATTCACTATGGTGATTGGCTGGGAATGTTTATTAATGAACCTCATGGATCATTATTGAGAGTGGAGTTTTCGTTTGATCATGAATTGGATGCTGCTTTTAATGTTGATATAAAAAAAATCACGTATTCTTCCGGCTGAAGAAATAGTGGATCATATAAAAACGAAATTTATTCCTGCACCCAGAAGAGCTGCTGAGGATAGATACAGACATGGAACTGCGAAGAATGTTTTGCAACGTGCTGAAAAGCGTGACGCACATGCTGAGTCTAATAGAAACATTGAGGAAAAGGCAAAAACAGTTGAAGGGGCAAAGGTAACTGAAACAGAGATTCCAAATGAAGTTCAGATTACAAATCCGAACGGAACATTTTCACATAAGTTAGCTGTTGTCCATTCACAGAAAACAGGACAAACACGAGTAATTCCGAAGGATGACCTGGAGTATGGACAGCTGTGGATGCCGGCGTTAGTTGATGGAAAACATGCCGTATTGATAAATCAGAGTCATCCATATTATCAAAAGGTATATTCTCCTGTTTTAACACAGAATGTTATGGTGACAGGAATGGATGCTTTATTATGGGCATTATCAGAAGCTGAATTAAACACAATAAATGAACTTGATAAGGAACATTATGAAGAAATGAGAATTATTGTTTCGAGGGTTCTAAAGAAATTAGTCGCTGATCTACCGGATCCGGAAGAGGATGATGAATAAGAATGGATAATATTTGCCAAAAGATAAAAGAATCGCTTCAGGACTTGTATGATATTCCATTTAAAGTATCATGTAAAGATGTATTTACAGATCTTGTTTATACAATAATTCCAGAAAATGATTTGGAGGAATTATTTGAGATTACAATTACAATAAAACAGGCAGTAAGAATGATTATAGAGATTTTTCCTCAGAAATATGCAGCTCGTATGCTTTGTGAAATGAAAAATGCAGATGAAGCAAAAAGACATGTTTTTGTTGAATATGTTCATTTGTTTCAGAAAAAAGCAAAAACGGATTTTATTTTAAATCAAATCCGTCGTAATGAAGCTGATTCTGATTTCTGGAGGGATGATTGGAAGCAGTTTAAATTAAGGGCAACACAGATTTTAGATGAAGGTGATAAGGCATCTGAAGATTATTTGATTGAATGGTCAAAACTTGCTGTGGGCTTAATGATGGCTTTGCTTACATTGGAGGACGTAGATAATGAACAAAAATATTTAGAAGGAAAAGTTTCACAGGTTTTAACAAACAAATACGAACGCAATCCGGCTAATAGAGAATTATGCTTGGCAGCAAATGGGTATTTATGCAAAATATGTGGGTTTGATTTTGAGGATAAATATGGAAAAATTGGATATAAATTTATACATGTGCATCACATACAAATGGTTTCATCATTTGGAAGAGAATATTATCTAGATCCCGTGAAGGATCTTATTCCGGTGTGTCCGAATTGTCATGCAATGTTACATAGAACAAATCCGCCTATGAAACCGGAAGAATTAAAAGAATTAATAAGAAAGCAACAGAACGGAGACAAATAAATGGTACAGGCTGAAAAAATAAGAGCACATAGAGAAGAGTTGGGGCTTTCTGTAAAAGAAATGTCTGATGCCATAGGCTTAGGAAAAGAAGGGGATAAACTTTGGAGAAAGTGGGAAGCGGGGGATGAGAAATTACCCAAAAGCCAGTATGAGAAGATAATGAATTTTGCAACATATACGCCATATAGAAATGAAATAGAAGATCCTTGCTTTAGATACATTGATCTCTTTGCGGGAATTGGAGGAATTAGAATACCTTTTCAAGAATTGGGAGGGAAATGTGTATTCACTTCAGAGTGGGATCCTTTTGCGCAAAAAACATATAAAATAAATTTTGGGGGAGAAATAGCAGGAGATATTACTGAAGTGGATGAAAAAACCATTCCAGATTTTGACATACTTCTTGGAGGATTTCCTTGTCAACCATTTTCTCAGGCAGGTTTGCATAAGGGATTTTCGGATACAAGGGGAACGCTTTTTTTTGATATTGAACGTATTATTAGTGAAAAAAGACCGAAAGCCTTCCTTCTTGAAAACGTAAAACAATTAAAGGGGCATGATAATGGAAGAACATACTGGGTTATAGAAGAACATCTGAGAGCATTGGATTATTCGGTTTCTTCTGCCGTGCTAAGAGCTGGTGATTTTGGAGTTCCGCAGAATCGAGAAAGAATATATATTGTTGGTTTCGATAAAAGATATTATAACATACGGGGTGAATATGAGTTTAAATTCCCAGTTCCTCCAAAGACAAAAACATGTTTAGGGGATATATTGGAAAAAAAGGTTGATCCTAAATATACAATTAGTGAGAGACTGTATGAAGGACACAAAAGAAGAAAAGAGGAACACAAAAGGAAGGGCAATGGATTTGGATACTCATTGTTTACTTCAAAATCGGAGTATACAAATACATTAAGCGCGAGATATTACAAAGATGGAAGCGAAATTCTGATAGACCAAGGAAAGGGGATGAGACCACGTAAGCTTACTCCGAGAGAGTGTGCAAGATTACAGGGATTTCCGGAAGAATTTATTATTCCGGTATCAGATACAAGGGCATATAAGCAGTTTGGTAATTCGGTGGCAGTGCCAGTTATAAGAGCACTTGCTAATTCTATGATAAGCGAGTGCCTTCATTTAGAAGAAAAGAGGTGTGAGATTAATGAGTGATACAGGAGTATTTACTAAGAATTTATGTGATTTGTATTCTGTTTCGGCGGGGGCATATACAACTATTACTGAAAGTGAATTAAAGCGTGCAACCTTTAATGTAAAAAAAGACATTAGAGAATTACTGATTTTAATGATTGGGAAAGGAAACTTTTCAACGCCAGAAGATGAAATTAAACACAAGATAAAATTTAAAATCTTAAATGATAACCGTGAGGTTGAATTAGCATGCTATTATGCTAAACGCAATAAAGAGGAAATGTCTATATATTTCACATCTGAGATTATAAATAGATATAACATTGAACCGGATGATATATGGTTCGTGTGTTCAGAAAATGATAATTCTATTCCGATTCTTGGTTTTGCAAAAAAAGAGAAGTGGAAAGCTAATTTTATGAATGTTGAGAAACTAATAGAGGAATCATTGGGAATTGAAGGAAGTGGAGAATTAGAGGACGATTCAGATGATGATGTTGGGGGGAATGAACAGCCATTTGATGCTGATAAAATTCGAATTGACCAGCAAATGTTATCGGTAAAATACATATATGAGTTATATCAATCAAAATTACTGGATACGAATCCAAATTTTCAAAGAAAACCTGTTTGGAACGAATTAAGGAGAAAGTCATTACTAATTGAATCCTTAATGCTACGAATCCCTATTCCTGCATTTTATTTTTATGAAAACGAAGACAGTCTATTTCAAGTAATAGATGGTCAGCAAAGACTATTGACGATTTTTGAGTACATAAATGATGGGTTTAGGCTTAGCAATTTGGAATATTTGAATGATATATGTGGAAAAAGAAAATTTAGTGAATTGGATATTAAGTATCAACAAAGAATATATAGGACTCAGCTTGCAATTAATATTTTGGATGCGAGATCTCCACATAGGGTAATTTATGATATTTTTAGAAGGATTAACACTGGAGGAGTAAACCTGACTCTTCAAGAGATGAGAAATGCTATCTGTACACAGAGGATTCGAGATTATTTAGAGACAGGTGTAAGCAGTACGGAGTATTTGGAAGCAACAAGGCATAAAATAAATGACATCCGAATGGATTCACAAGAACTATTTTTGCGATTTATTGCATTATACAGATTATATGATTATCAGAAGGGATGTTTAAAGCCTTATTACTATTCCAAAATTTCAAAATTATTGGATGATGAAATAGGAGAATTAGCCAGACTGGATGATAATCAGTTGGAAGAAATTTTTACAGCTTTTAAAACTTCTATGAAGCGATGTAAAGCATTGTTTGGAAAATATGCATTTGTGAAAATTTATGAAGAAAACGGAGAAGTTCGTGTAAAAAAAGATTTAATTAATAAGGCTTTGTTTATGTCGGTTTCAGTTGTGCTGGCAAATGATAAGTATCAAAATATGAATTTAGACATGTGCAGGGAGCGTGCAATAAAAACCTTAGCAGTTCAACTTCAAGATAAAAAATTTGATAAATCAATTTCTGGGGGAACAGGAGATAGATCAAATGTTTTGTTAAATTTTGAAATTATTCAAGAGGTGATCGATAGATGTGTAACGGAAGAATAGAGCATATTAAACTAAAGAATTATAAATGTCATAGATCGTTTGAATCGGATTTGAAAAAACTAACTATATTGGCAGGGGAAAATAGTGCTGGAAAATCATCAGTTATACAGGCATTATTAATGCAATATCTTGTGTTGGGTAAAAAAATGTCAAGCATAAATACGTTAAATGTTATGGGGAATAACTTAGGGGTCGCATTGAATCTGATTTCTCCCGAAAGTGTTACCGGCGGCTTTTCTATTGAGACAACGGTAGATGGTGTAGAAAGGATCTTAAATTACTCTGTAAATGAGACTGAAGAGATGGTGTTAGATGTCCAAGGCAATAAGGAATTAATTAAAACAGAATTGTATTATTTGAATGCAGAAAGAATTGGACCAAGACTCGCAAATCAAATATATAATGATTCATGTTATGTTGGAATACATGGAGAAAATGTAATATATGTCATAGAGCAAATGGATAAAATGCTTATGAGCAATCCGGATATTTCATTACCGAGGGATGTCGAAATTGCCAAAATTAAGAGATTCTCAGCAAATGTTGAAGAGTGGTTGGGAATTATTGTTCCTGATACAAAGATTTCTACAAAAGTAAATGTATCTCAAGGGATTGCGTCTGTTGAATACAATACAGGGGGAGATTTTTTTGGGGCTACAGCGACTGGATTTGGCGTAACATATGTGCTCCCTATAATTGTCCAAGCGTTAATAGCGACCACCAAAAAAAATGCATTGATTATAATAGAAAATCCGGAAGCACATCTTCATCCTTATAGTCAGTCAATGTTAGGAAAATTTTTAGCATTAATTGCAGAAAATGGTGTTCAAATTGTGATCGAAACACATAGTGAACATATTATCGATGGATGCAGAATTGAGATGGCAAATACTGGTCATAATGAAGAGATGGGAATTATTTTTTTTAGTAGATCGGGTGGAAGATATGAGCATGAAAATATTACAGTAAATGATGTAGGGGAACTGTCAAGTTGGCCTGCTAAGTTTTTTGATCAATCGATGGAAGATTTAAGGGAGTTACTAAAGATAAAATTATGCAAACAGTAAAATTCGTTTTAAGCCCACTAAATAATATAGTAAGTTTAAATGAGGTTAATATTAATCATGTAGATCTGGTTATAGATAGGATCAAAAGTAATGGTGATAAATTTTTTATTCCGAATGATTTTTATACAACAAAGGACAGAAATGGAAAAACGATTTATGACTACTTGTTCGAACAGGGAAAGCATGAAATAGATTTGTTAAGGCAGATAGTATTGCAAACATCAGGTGTAGATGAATCTTATACAGAATTGTTTTCTCAAGATAAGGTTGGTTATGTAACGTTTGATAAAAGTGGATTTCAAGAAGAGAAAAGAATGCTTTGTGCAGAAAAAATGGAGGACCTTCCCAAAGTATATTTACAAATGATAAATGATTTTACATATAATGATTTGTATGAATGGAGTGAAAGATGCTTTCCCAATCTTATGTTTACGGAAGATTCATTTATACATGCTGAACAAATAGGATCTTTTCAGGACAATAAACTTGATATAATAAATGCGTTAGAAACGTTAGATGAATTAATGGATGAGGAAAGAAAACAATATTCGGAACAGGAATTATTGGAGGTACTACAGGCAAAGTCTGGTGTTACGTGCTCGGGAAAAGGAAGTAATGAATCAGGAACATTCAAAAAGAAAATATTATTGAAAGACGAGAAAAACAGAGAGTTTCATACAGAGATATCATGTATTCCGCATTTTAAGATTGAGAAGAAGCATAGTGACAAACGATTACATTTTTCGTGGGGGAAGGAAGAGATAAGAAAGAATGCAATTATAGTTGTACATGTGGGACAGCATTGGTCATCCGAAAATGAAAAAGAAGCATTGATAAAAAATTATATTCATCATGCATAAGGTGAAAATAAATTTGCTGGGTATTGATTTCTTTCACTTCATTAGTATGCAGTTGGAAAGCGGACATTTTATTATTGATAAAGTAAAATATATAGAAATGGATAGTTTTAGACTATTAGAGATAATAAGACCTCAGCCCAAAATGAATGAAGAAGCTTAAAAGATAATGCCTGATAGGGAAGAAGCAGATTATTAAAATGTTCAAGGGGCAGCCGTGTTAACATCGCCGTTAAATGACGGTTTGTCGGAGAAAATTATGTAAGGAAATTAAGTTAGAAATAAAACTTGACACAGTTGACATTTGTTCATTGGGAGTGTTGTTATGACGGACGTATTAACACCAGAACAGCGCAAAAAGAATATGCAGCATATCAAGTCGAATGATACAAAAATAGAGGTTATTCTTAGAAAAGCCTTGTGGGCGAGAGGATATCGGTACCGCAAAAATTACAAAGAGCTTCCAGGAAAGCCGGACATTGTATTAACCAAGTATAAGATTGCTGTTTTCTGCGATGGAGAATTTTTCCATGGAAAAGATTGGGAAGTTTTGAAACCGCGGTTAGAAAAAAGCAATAACAGTGACTTCTGGATCAGCAAAATATCTAGAAACCGTGAGAGGGATGACGAAATCAATAAGGAATTATTATTTCTCGGATGGACTGTGATTCGGTTCTGGGGCAATGAAATAAAGAAAGACACGGATGCTTGCATAAGGGTAATTGAAGAAACAATTTTTGATGAGAAGATGAGAGCATGTGAAGAACACGATTAGACAAAGAGAAGGGGGTTAGAAGCTAATATGACAAACTTTTTTTGAATGCTGTCTACAGGAGCTAAGCCGGCACCCTGGATATGGATAGGCGGAACGAAGGAAGTTAGGACTCTCCGAAAGTGTGAGATGATCCTGGTAGACACGGGAGGTACGTCGCCGTAGAAGTAAGGGCATACACAAGGCCATGTAAAGCGAAAAAGGAAGACGTTTTATTTTGTATACCCTATAATTCTACTTTTGTACCAGATACGGAAAAATATCCATTCCTATGGCTTATTCTGCTGAGAGTAACCCATAAAAATTTCCTTGATTTTAAAGGAAAAACACTTGATTATATAGGGAGGGAGATTTTTTATTATTAATATAGTTAAGAAACAAGGAGAACTATGCATGGAAGAAGACTGTATGGTAAAGAACCTAAAATATATAATCAACATATTTCACGGTTCTACTTGAAGATTTTTTGAAAACAACAGCATTAGAGTATCATTATAAATGAAATTTTACATACAGAAAATTTATTACAGAATACAGCAAAATATATATATTTACTTATGCATTTTATATATGAGAGGTGTTAGGGGGACGAAAATCACTGACAAGTTTCTTGGTTATAATTGTAAGAGTAAAAACATAAGAAAAATTTTAAATGTACATGGAAAAATTAAGGAAATGTTAAATTATGCGATGGTTGTTTGGTGATTACGTATGATCATCTAGAAATGCCATTTTTGGCCAGCCGTTGTTCGACTGTAGTATCTGCTCGTTTATTCCGATACTGTTGGATGGTGTTTATCCGGTTAGAACTGCGGTCAGTGTGAGGCAAATGATTGATGCGCTTTAAATTGCTCTAAAAATTAATATTTTTTGGACCTTTTAGGGTGTATCATAAAAGTAAGCGCCAAATAATCCAACGGTAGCTATAAATTTGCCCCAACTCATTTTGAGTTGGAACACTTTACTACAAATTCATTCTCATATTTTTAGAGTTTGGAGTTTTTCGCTCCAGGGTGCCAGTTCTGCAAGCTGCTCATCACTCCAGGTTTCATCCGGCCTTTGCTCCAAAACATAGCTGAGGTAACCGTAGATATTTAAGTTGTGTGCCTTCGCCATCTCCACCATCGTGTATGTAATGGCACTGGCCTGTGCACCTTCCACAGAGTCACTGAACAGCCAGTTCTTGCGACCGACCGTGAACGGCTGGATGGTATTTTCACTGAGGTTATTGGTGAAGCTGCAGCGTCCGTCTTCCAGATAAGTCATGGAAGTCTCCCGACGGTTCTTCACATAGGTCAGCGCCTTGTCCAGGCGAGTGTTACGGGTGGGATTCTGACTGTCGACCCACGCCCAAAAGGCCTCGAGAACCGGCTTTTCCTTCTCGAGACTCATCTGTTTGCGTTTTTCATAATCCGTCCCGCATTTGCTGGTAATGGTGCTTTCCAGTCTTGCCAGACGGTCGCAGTAGTGGACACCCTGTACTGCCGGCTGGTTGTAATCCAGCTGTTTTCCTTTCGGAATGGCATCCACGAAGTATCTGCGGATATGTGCCCAGCAGGAACAGCGCTTTATGCCGGACACTTTATTGTAGCCCTGGTAGCCATCGGTTTCCAGATAACCCTGAAAGCCATCCAGGAAGTCTGCCGCATTGTTTCCGCTTCTTGTCGGAGTGTATCCGTATAGAAGAATGACAGGCTGACCATCTTCCCCGGTGCGGAACAGCCACATGAATGACTGGCTTTCAGCACTCCGCCCGGGTTCCTTCAGGACCTGTACCCGGGTCTCGTCTGCCATGAGGAACTCCCTCTGTAGAAGCTGACGATGGAAGTAATCGTACAGTGGACGGAAATAATGTTCCGCACTGTAGATGATCCAGTTTGCAAGGGTCGTACGGCTGATGGCTGCCCCGTATTCCTTCCAGTCCTTCTCCTGACGGTAAAGTGGCATGCCGTTCGCATACTTCTGGTAGATCGTCCATGCAACTGTAGAAAGGGAAGCAGGACCTTTCCCAATGAGTGCCGGTGCTGCTTTGGATTTGATGATCACAGCTTTTTCGGTATCACCTTTTCCATCCTTGCAGTTGGGACAGCCATAGCTTTCCGTATAGTACTCATAGATCTCACATCTGGCAGGTGTGAATACCAGCTCCCTGCGGACGTATTCTTCCCCGATGCGTTCCATGGGTGTACCGCATACCGGACAGATCTTATCTTCCTTTGCCAGAGGTATCACCTGTTTATGTACCGTAAGACCTTTGAAAAGTTCTGCATGGGTCGCCTTTTTCTTTCTGGGGCTGGGTTCCTCAATGCAGTCTTCTTCCGGAAGGGAAGGGTCCTGTTCTGCCTCTGCCTCGTTGAACAGATTGAGCTGTCCCGGGATGTCAGAGTGTGTCTTTTCACTGGAGGTGCCGAAAAGCTTCTTCGTCAGATAGTCCACCTGTTCCTGCAGCACTGCTTCATGGGCAGTCTTTTCATCAATGACTGTTCTGAGGGAACGGATCAGCTCTGTCTGTTCAGCCATCATTGTCTTCAGTTGTGAAACGGTATCCATCAGCTCTCGCAGCTGAATGTCCTTTGCACTGGAAGCCATGCTTTTTCTCCTTGGTTCTGATACCTTTATTATACCAGAAAAAGCAGTTTTCCTAAAGGATAATCACCCCTGAAAAATGCTGAAAATATGCTGTTTACAGGCATTTTTCTGTGCATGTTTTTATTCCGGTTTCAGAGCCTTTGGCTGGTCGATATCGATACCGGACATGAGCCAGTCAAACTCTCTCCAGGTCAGATTTCTGACTTCGGACTGTTTCCTTGGCCACTGGTATCCTCCATGTACCGTCAGCTTTTTATAGATCAGTACAAAACCGTCAGCATCACGGAACAGGGCTTTGATCCGGTCTCTGCGCCTGCCGCAGAACAGAAACAGCGCACTGGATGCCGGATCCAGTTTCAGCTGATCTTCCACCACGGCACAGAGGCCGTCAATGGATTTGCGCATATCGGTATAGCCGCAGACAATGTAGATCCGTTCCAGTCCGGAGATATCGCCTAACATACAACTGCCTTCAGGATCTGCAGGGTTCGGGACAGCAGTTCCGGATCCGTCTTATCAGAGACCCGGATCGTAGCAGAGCCAAGAATTATCTCTAAAGTATGGTAAGTATCAGGGAACGGATCGTTGTATTGCAGCGAAAAGTGTTCCGGTATGATATCAATGGGAACCACATCCAGTCTGGGACGGGGATTCTCAGAATGACCATAAGCTGGTTCCGGGATCTGAGCTGATTCCTTGCGAAGCTGTTTTATCCAGTAATAAAAGGTGCTGACAGCGATGCCGTGCTCACGACACCAGTCGATATCTGTCATGCCGCTGGAGCGGCATTCATTGATAAGTTTCAGCTGTTCCTCTTTGGGAACACGGGGTTTACGGATATTTGCCATGATGTTGTCCTCCATAATTGTAGTTGTTGTAGTGAAATAGTCTAACTATAATTATGGATTTAGAGGTGGTTCTGGGCTAGCCGCGGGAATATTTGGCGCTTACTCATAAAAAGTTAGTCAAGGCGTAAAATTTGACATTTACTTTTTTTGAGGCGGAAGCCGCCAGGTGGCTGACGAAGGAAGAACTGGATTCCGTACAGTGGCTTCCGGCGGATGTGACACTGATTGATAAGATCAAAAGCTGTATGTCTTGAGGATAAGAAGAATTATATATGACCAACGAAGAATTTCAAAGCAGTCAAAATTTTGAAGAGAATCTGAAAGAATGGAATCTGTTATCTCTGGAAGAGATGGGGGAATCTGTTAAGGAGGGTTCTCTTTATGTGATTGGCAACGGATTTGATATGCTACATGGCGTCAGATCCAGCTATTACGATTTCAGCAGGACTCTGGGAAAAAGAAGTACGGTCCGGTTTTATCTGGAAAAATATCTGAAAACCGATGACCTGTGGGCGGATTTTGAAGGGGCATTGGGGAAAATCAACATAGAGGCTATGTGTCAGCCGTATATCATAGATAATTTTCTGGACATAAATGGGGCATACGATGAGGATGCAGGTGCGGCCGAGATCTATATGTCCGCAGAAATGGTGGTGGAGCCGATTATTTCCATGTCAACGGAATTAATGGACCGGTTCCGTAAATGGATCGGCAGTCTGCATACCAATACGAATGACAGACCGTTATGCAATGTGATCAAAGACGGGAAAGTATTAAATTTTAATTATACGGGATTCGTGGAAGATTTGTATGGCGCGGATGCCGGGAATATTTGCTATATCCATGGCTGTCGGAAGAAGACCGGAAGGGGACGGCAAAGGTTGATTCTGGGGCATATTCCGGGAGCTAATGATGCGGCCTATGAATTTGAAGATGATTACTCTGCAGTCGATAATCTGGATGAGCATGCCCAGCTATTATACGATGTGCAGCAGATCGCTTTGCAGATGGTCGTGGAGGCTGATGATACATTGACGAAAAAATGTAAGGAGATCATTCAGAGCAATCAGCCTTTTTTTGATGGATTAGCGGATATCCGGCAGATAGTCACCATAGGGCATTCGCTGTATCCGGTGGACTGGGATTATTTTGCAGAGATCATAAAGTGTAATAAAGACAGGAACCGGATGCAATGGTTCTTTGGCTGTTATGGAACCGGAGATCTGGAGCGGGTACAGACTTTTATCAATACCTTTGGGATAAATAAAGATCAAGTCATGATTTTTCGGACGGATACGATTCCTGTAACATTATTGGCGGATAATAAGGGGGAAAAGCCCAAGGCAAATGTTAAGCATCGGAAGGTACTGGCTTCCTCTGAGGATGGAAAGTGGCAGGTTGTCCGCGAGGGCAGGAAGGTCAATATTATTGATAGAACAGCAAACAGTTGCAGCTGTTCCAGAATGTTTTTGACATACATGAGCGGGGCTGTTTTTGACTGCAGCGGTATGGTGTTAGTTTTGGTGGCAAGAGGACTGAGGGCCGGGGTATTTTTATTTCGGTTCGCCAACGGAGAGTGGCAATATAGAGGGGAATTGGAACCTATTCCACATCAGGGAGTGATTACCAAACGCTTGCAAAAAATATTATTGAGGGGCAATCGGCTGGTCTTCGTATATAACAGCAGAATCCGAAAATATGATGTCGAAACGGGGAAACTGGTATATAATAAGGCCGTAAGGCATGCTTTCGAGACGGAAGGCGAAGACTTGACGCAAAAGTTTAAAAGAATATACAGAACAGGTTTTTATTAAGTTTTTCTGGAATAAAAGTGTGAATTTCAGGAGTATGGAGATGGCATTATGACCCACGAACAATTTGAACAGGCAGCTCAATACTGGAACAAAAAGGAAAAGATCACCATGCCGGAGGGGACGCAGACAAGATTGCAACATTAGATGATCCGGAAGTAATGAATGCAATGCAGGAGAAGTATGGAATAAGATAGCAGGAGATTCAAATGAACATCCAGATTTTTGGCACAAAAAAGTGCAACGATACAAAGAAGGCCGAGCGTTTTTTCAAGGAGCGCGGCATCAAATACCAATTCATCGACATGAAGGAAAAAGGCATGAGCAAGGGAGAGTTTACTTCCGTTGCGCAGGCGAACGGCGGCCTGGAGAACATGGTCAACTGGGAAGGGAAGGATCAGGACACCTTGGCGCTTATTAAGTACATTGCGGAAGAGGACAAGCTGGCAAAGGTGTTGGAGAATCCATCGGTGATCCGCACACCGATTGTCAGAAACGGAAAACAGTCTACGATTGGTTACTGCCCGGAGGTATGGAAGGGCTGGAACTGAGGAAACGTGAAGGAATATGACGATGATTAGAACAATTATGAGAGACCCGATGTTTCTTGCACAGAAATCCGAGAATGCCATGGAGGCGGACGCACAGGTAGTGACAGATCTGCTGGATACTCTGAGAGCGAATCTGGATCATTGTGTCGGAATGGCGGCAAATATGATAGGGGTTCGGAAAAATATTATTGCAGTGGCAGCAGGCCCGTTTCAGTTTGCCATGATCAATCCGGTGATCACGAAAAAGCTGCGTCCGTACCAGACAGAGGAAGGATGTCTGTCACTGGAAGGTGTGAGACCCTGCACGAGATACGAAGAGATTGAAGTGGATTACCTGGATAGCAATTTCAGGAAACAGCATGGCAAATACACCGGCTGGACAGCCCAGATCATCCAGCATGAAGTAGATCACTGCAACGGAATCGTTATATAAAAGGGATAATATTTTATCTATTTCTTGCTATTTTGATGGAAAATGGATAAAATATTAGCATGGTTAATTTATATCAAAAAACATGGGCAGAAATAAATATGGAACTTGCAAAGCGAATAGTACAGCTTCGAAAGAGAAAGAAAATTTCCCAAAAGGAATTTGCGGTCAGATCAGGTGTAAGTCTCGGATCGTTGAAGCGTTTTGAGCAGACCGGAGAGATTTCACTGCAGTCTTTTACAAAACTTGCAATAGCTCTTGGAGTGGAGGGAGAGCTGGAAGCTTTATTTGAGGAGGTACCATTTGATTCCATAGAGGAGATACTTCATGGACAGACTGAATAAGCTGGATGTATATTATCATGACCGGAAGGTCGGAACAATGGCATTATATCAAAACCGGCTTGCGGCGTTTGCGTATAGTGATGAATGGTTACAGGAGGGATTCTCGATCAGCCCATTTTCTCTTCCTTTCGGCAGCGGCAATTCTTGAGACGTCTCACAGAATTCCCAATCTGGACTATGATATTCTTATGAAACTAACTCTTCAGCTTACGAAATCCATGGAGGAGTGCGAGAAACTTTACCGTCTTATGTGTTTCAATGTTTTCGCACATAACAGAGATGATCATTCCAAGAATTTTTCCTATATATACAGGGATAGGGAGAAGCGATGGATACTTTCTCCAGCATATGATCTCACGTATTCCAATTCTATTGGTGGAGAGCATGCAACAACAGTAAATGGAAATGGTGTAGATCCTGGAATGGAGGATCTTCTTTCGGTAGCGAAAAAGATAGGCATTGGAATGGCAAAGGCAAGAAAAACGGCAGCAAAGATTCAGGAATGTGTGCATGAACGATTGCGGGACTATTTATCCGATACGGAAATAGAAAATGATTGAGAGGTTTAATGAATAAAAATACATTAGAGACCTTAAAAAAATACTTTGGCTATGCGTCCTTCCGGGAAGGGCAGGAGCGCATTGTGAATACGATCCTGAGTGGGCGGGATGCTCTGGCGATTATGCCCACCGGTGCGGGCAAGTCCATCTGTTACCAGCTGCCGGCATTGATGCTGCCGGGGATTACGATTGTGGTCTCCCCGCTGATCTCGTTGATGCAGGATCAGGTAAAAGCATTGAATGCGGCAGGAATCCGGGCTGCATATATCAATTCCTCCCTTACGGAATCGCAGATTTCCAAGGCATTGAATTATGCGGCACAAGGGGCATATAAGATTGTCTACGTGGCACCGGAGCGATTGGAAACATGGGAGTTTGGGCAGTTTGCAGCAAGAGCAGAGATTTCCATGGTCACGGTGGATGAAGCTCATTGTATTTCCCAATGGGGACAGGATTTCCGCCCAAGCTATCTGAAGATAGTTGACTTTGTGAACAGACTGGAGCCCCGGCCGATCCTCAGTGCATTTACAGCTACGGCTACGGAAGAAGTCAAGGAGGATATTGTCTGTGTCTTAGGACTGCAGAACCCGGAGATCGTTGTGACGGGATTTGACAGGGAAAACCTGTATTACAGGGTCGAAAGTATTCGGAAGAAAGATAATTTTATCATAGAATATGTGGAAAAGCATGCGGAGGAGAGTGGGATCATCTATTGTGCCACAAGAAAGAATGTGGACGAAGTGTATGAACTTCTGTGGAAGAGAGGGGTTCCGGTAGCAAAATACCATGCGGGAATGGACACAGAGGCAAGGAAGAAAAGTCAGGAGGATTTTATCTATGACAGACTTCCGGTGATCGTGGCCACGAATGCCTTTGGTATGGGAATCGATAAATCCAATGTCCGATATGTCATTCACTACAATATGCCCCAGAGTATGGAGAATTACTATCAGGAGGCCGGGCGTGCCGGAAGAGATGGGGAGCCTCCTCAATGCATTTTGCTGTTCTCGGCCAGGGATGTTATGATCGATAAGTTTCTGTTGGAACATAAGGATTTCTCGGAAGTTCCACCGGAGGATATCGAGCCGATCCGGCAGAGGGATGCCAGACGCCTTCAGATCATGGAGGGATATTGCCAGACCACTTCCTGTTTTAGAAATTATATTCTCACCTACTTCGGAGAAAAGGTGACGTCCCCCTGTGATAACTGTGGAAACTGCCATAGAGAGTATCACGAGGTGGATATGACTGCGGAGGCAAAGGCGGTACTCGATTGCGTCAGCGAGACGAAGGGAAGATACGGGCAGGCGGTAGTCGTCGGGACACTGTTGGGAGCGAACAGGGCACGGCTGAAAGAACTGGGGACGATACATTACAAATCTTACGGAAGTCTTAAAGATCTGGGCGAAAAAGAAATCAAGTCGCTGATCCATCAGATGATCGTGGAGGGATATTTATATCAGACAGACGACCAGTACAGTGTCCTGAAAATCGGCAACAAGACCTTAGCAGAGCTTGAAAATGCCACAATTTTGGTGAAAATGTATGAGGAAAAAGAACCTTCCCGTAGACAGCAGAGAGGCAGCAGACGTAGAAACACAGATATGCTTACCGGGGAGGGTTTTGAATTGTTTGAACTTCTGCGGGGACTACGGCTTGAGATCGCGAGAGAAGAGGCAGTGCCTCCCTACATTATATTCAGTGATAAAACGTTAATAGATATGTGTGTAAAATTGCCCGAAGACCGCGGAACCATGTTGGACGTATCCGGTGTGGGACAGGCAAAATATGAGAAATATGGACAGCGTTTTCTTACAGCAATCAGGGAATACCGGGAGAAACAAGGAGACATGGAGATCTGTGAGACGGCAGAAGAGGCTGCAGGATTACCAGAAGCAGAATCGCAGAAAGGTACCTTCGATCGCACAGAATATAACCGAGCCCACAATAGACCGGAGGGAGCCAGCCGCACCTGGGATGCTGCGGAAGACGAGGAACTTAAGCGGGAATTTGGTTTCGGGATGAAAATAGCAGAAATTGCAAGACAGCATGACAGGACCTATGGTGCCATACGGGCCCGGTTGAAAAAGCAGGGGATGATAGAATAACTCCTGTAAACTTTACCTGAAACAGTATTTCTTTCCATGCAGTATGCTAATATTATCCTACAGCAAGGAGAGAGCAAGAGAGCCCATAGGATGAGGAACAAAAATGTAGGTATGTGAAGTGATTTGTCCTTCCTGCAGCCATCGTTTCATGTGGATGGATGTCGAAGAGGGACCGACGATCAAAAAATACCGGTCTGTAGAGACCGGAGAGACATTCCATACGGCGGTATGCCCTCAGTGCGGGAAACGCGTGATATTGTTACCGGACAGGATACGCGCAGTGTTGCCCGGAACGGAAGATAACCTGGAAATGATGTGGGAGAGAGGACTATGAAACTATGGCTGGATGACCTTCGCCCGGTGCCCTACGGGTACGAAGGTGCAAGATCGGTAAACGAGGCAAAACAGTTGATCCCGGAAGCGGAGCACAATGGGATCGAAATAGAGGCTCTGGATCTGGATCATGATCTGGGAGATTATGCGGATCAGGGCGGCGATGCCATCCGGCTGCTGGACTGGCTGGCAGAACGTGAGACCTTTTATCCGGTGGAGATCCATACGGCCAACCCGGTGGGGAGAGCCAACATGGAGAGGATTCTGGCCAGATACTGGGGAGAACAGTACTGGTAGGAAATTTTGTGATAATTTAACCAACGGTTAATAGGCAAAAGAGATTCTTTGTGTTATAGTAAAAGTCTACGGAAAGACTGATATGCAACTGGATGCTGTACGGCATCGGAAGGAGGCGTATGATGGAAAGACCGCATTTTGACATTGTGGCCAGCGGCGCACGGATGAGAGCAATCCGTCAGGAGCGGAAGATCTCCGTGAAGCAGGTCATGGAATACATGGGATTTGAATCCACGCAGGCCGTGTATAAATGGGAAGCCGGAAAGTGCTTTCCCCAGGCCGACAATTTGATTGCTTTAGCTATTTTGTATCGTGTAAGCCCGATGGAGCTTTTGGTAGAAGAGGACCTGGTGCCCTCTTCTAGTCATATCTGGGGAAATGTCGCATAGTGCGGAATGGAAGAGAAGGTGCACAGGGAGAGCAGTATGATTTACATAACGGGAGATACCCACGGGGATTTCACAAGATTTTCCGCGAAAAGATTACGGAGAACCGGTATGGAACTGACAATAGAAGATTACATCATTATCTGCGGAGATTTTGGACTGTGCTGGGCGAAGGATAAAACCTTTGAGTATTATTGTAAAAATTTTGCGGAGAAGCCCTACACGATTCTGTGGGTATAGGGGAACCATGAGAATTATGATATGATCGGGGAATATCCGCTGGAAGAATGGCATGGCGGGAAAGCTGGTGGCCTCAGGAGCTGCCGACAGAAGGAGAATTACAGGAGGGGCTGCGTAATCTGGAGCGGTATCACTATGAGGTAGATTATGTGATCACTCACTGTTGTGGCAGCTCGCTGCAGGAACGGCTCAATGCCGGGACGGGGCGCTCCGGCGCACCGGATCTGCTGACAGATTATCTGGAGACTTTGGAATAGAAGCTGCATTATCAGCATTGGTATTTTGGACATTATCATCGGGACTGTCAGCCGGATGACAGGCACACTCTGGTATACTATGCGATACTGCCGTTGGAACAGAAGGAAAATGCGAATGCGGTGCCGGTACCGGGACAGATGGGAGGAGAAACGGATCATGGCAAGAGATGAGAATGTAAAAATTTTTCAGGATACAGAAAAACGGGTAAAGGAAGATCCGGGACTGCAGGAGGCAGTGAAGCGCTCTGTGGCAGAACAGGTGCTGATCCCGGAGATGATGGAAGTCATGGATCTGATGCCGGAGCTTATACAGAATCGTGACAGATATGAGCAGGATGCGGAAATTATAGTGTCGAAGAAGCGAAGCTATGAAGCGGCTGCGGGATATCCGGGAGAACGGGTGTGTGTGCACAATTTTGCATCAGCGACGAATCCCGGAGGCGGCGTGACCAAGGGAAGCTCTGCCCAGGAGGAATGCCTGTGCCGTTGTTCCACCCTGTATTTTTGTCTGAATACGAAGGAAATGTGGGCAGGCTTTTATTCTCCACACAGATATGCGCAGGATCCGATCCACAATGATGACTGCATCTATACGCCGGAAGTCATTGTATTCAAATCCGATACTGCGTCACCGTCACCACTTCCGGAAAAAGACTGGTACTCCGTTAATGTGATCACCTGTGCAGCACCGAATCTGCGTCTGCTCCCGGCCAATGGGATGAATCCCGGAGACGGTAATAAGACCGTGAAGATGACGAGAGCGCAGCAACAGGCTCTGCATGAGAAACGTCTGACCAGGATCCTGGATGTGGCTGTGGCGGGAGGCAATGAAGTGGTTATTCTGGGAGCGTTCGGATGCGGAGCTTTTGAGAATGATCCGGAGGCTGTGGCAGCTGCGTTTTCCAATGTGATCGCTCGTTACAGAAGGTGTTTCAAGACGATAGAGCTGGCCATTTATTGTTCCCCCCGGGATGAGCAAAATTACAATATTTTCAAACATGAGATATCCACGAGACTGTGTTGACAAATGACAAGAAAACTAGTACTATGGTACTAGATAGTACGTTGGATATTGAGGGAAGTAATGGAGAAGGAACAGGGAAAGCTTATTATAATTGTATCAGTCGTATTTGCCATGGTGCTTCTGTGCATGATCTGCACCTCAGACAGTGTGCCGGAGGTAAAGTCATTACAGGAGTGTACGCCGGACGCAGTCAGCGTCTTGGATGACGGCAGGGAGCTGTACGATTTTAAATTGGATCAAAACGATGATGAGACGAACTCGATCGTGTTTTATTCGACACATCAGGAGATTGTGGTGTATGCAGATGGGAAGCTGATCTATCAGCTGAATGCTGTACCCGGCATATGGGGAAATACTCCGGGCTGGACCTGGAATATTGTCAGGTTTTCAAGTAATGTGAGCAGCTTGCAGGTACAGTTCACCCCTTGTTATCCGGAAACGGCAGGCTAGCAGAAGACGTTTTATATCGGTGGCGGCTATAATAGCTATCGTTGGGTGATGCGCCGGGCAATGCCTGCCTTTCTCGTCAGCATGATGGTGATACTGGTAGGATTGTATATTAGTATTTATTGGATCGTTATCCGCTGCGGAAGCCGGATCGACGGAACCTTATTGTATCTGGGTATTTTTTCGATCCTGCTGGGAACATGGTCGGCCAATGAGACGGATGTGGCAACGCTGCTCCTGACCAACAGGCAGGGATGCTCTTATCTGGCATTTGCTACGCTCATGCTGTTGCCGATGTCCTTTATCCTGTTTGTGAAGAGCTTTCTGGAGATCAGGGATGACCGGTTTTGTAGAATTATCTGTAATGCTAATCTGGCATTGATCGTCCTGACGCATATACTGAATGCAACAGAGATATATGAGTTCCGGAGAAGCCTGTGGATGACGCATGCGTTGATTATTCTGATGATTCTATACCTGCTGGTGGTCATCTGTAGCAAAATTGCCAGAAGGCAGCTGGATCAGAGGCTGAAGGCATGTGTAGGGGCACTGCTGCTTGTATTTTTTGCTACCATTGTAGATGTGAGTGGTTATTATAAAACCAGCAATGATGTAGGTGTCTTTGGCAGAATCTCTTTCTTGATCTTTATTGTGGTGCTGGGAATAGAATCCGCCAGACAGACGGTTGCCCGGCTGAAAAAAGGTCGCAGGGTGGAGGAGCTGGAACAGTTTGCCCTGAATGATTCCATGACCGGCATGTACAATCGAAATGCTTATGATTATTTTGTGAAAAATGAGAAGGATTTTGAAGGGTATGTCATAGTGACCTTTGACCTGAATAATCTTAAGCAGTGTAACGATCAATATGGCCATAGGGTAGGGGATGAGTATATTATCAACGCGGCACATATCATAGAGGACAATTTTGAACGCTATGGGAAATGTTATCGCATTGGCGGAGATGAATTCTGCTGTATCATTCCGAAGGGAAGATATTTTAAGATAGAACGTGTGATGCATAAGATCGATCAGGATGTAGAGATCTTGAATCATAAGAACATCATTCCCGTTCCTGTGGGAATTGCCTATGGGTATGCTGTATTCACGGCGGATGATACGGATCCGGAGAAGGTGCGTGAGCGTGCAGATGAGGATATGTACCGGAATAAGAAGGCGATGAAGCAGTCCTGACCAGAGAATCTACTCGATTGTTAACCATATTATAAAAAGGTTGACAATTGAAAAACACCATGCTATTCTAACAGAGGTTTTTACAAAAGACATCTGACAGAAAGGCATGGTTTTTTATTATGACAACACAGACAACAACTCGTAGCAAGACTTATGACATGGTGTACATTGCGGTATTTGCGGTTCTGATCGCGATCTGCTCCTGGATCTCCATCCCGATGACGGTTCCTTTTACGTTACAGACTTTTGCGGTATTCCTGGCAGTCGGCGTACTGGGCGGTAAGAGAGGAAGCCTTGCGGTATTGATCTATATTTTACTGGGTGCAGTAGGAATTCCCGTATTTGCCGGTTTCTCCGGTGGTATCGGTCAGTTACTGGGCAACACAGGCGGTTACATTATCGGATTTTTATTCTCTGCACTGCTGATGTGGCTGATCGAGAAGCTGTTCGGACGTAAGACATGGGTGCTGGGTATCTCCATGGTACTGGGTCTGATCGTGTGCTATGCTATCGGAACGGTGTGGTTCATGGTTGTATATGCGCAGAATTCCGGAGCTGTCGGTCTGGCTACCGTACTGGGCTGGTGTGTAATTCCTTTCATCATTCCGGATCTGGTGAAGATCGCACTGGCACTGACACTGAGCAAGAGACTGTCTAAGGCTCTGAAGCTGAACGGACAGGAATAAAGGATACACCGGATATGGAAGTAACAACAACTTACCGGATCCGTCCGCACCACGGCATGTGCCTGTATTTTTTCGAAGGGAAGGGATACAGTGAAGGGTTCACTAAGCATATGGCGGAGGTGAAGGAATGGCTTCTGGGGAAAAACGGACCGGCATCCCTGCAGCTGGTCGGAGCGACGGATGAGATCTGCAGCGCCTGCCCCCATAATAAGGGTGGCAGCTGCGAGTCTGCGGAGAAGGTAGACCGGTATGATGCGGGTGTATTGAAATACACCGGATTAAAGGCAGGGCAGGAAATGACTTTTGCGGAATTTGAGCGGATTGTGGAAGAGAAGATTCTGCAGCCGGGATATGGCAAGGTCATCTGTGGCGACTGCCAGTGGAGAGATATCTGCCACAAATAATGAAGAGCATTCCCATGCGGGAGTGCTCTTTTGTATTACATGAGATCTGAATTCAGTGATTATATGTTGATTAAACGTGAAGAGTCGGATATAATAAAATCGGAATGTGTGAGAATACCGTTGAACATATTAGACCGGATTTGATTTTAAGGTAAGGAGGATGTAGGCTATGGAAGTATTGGCTCAAGGGAACAGACATATTGTCGATTCGGATAGCAAAGTAGATAATAATGTAGTTCGCCAAAAAGTAATGGATAGCTATCAAGATATGTTGAGCGGAAAAGGTAGAGATTACAAAGTTTTTTTCGCAGAGTTGGAAAGCAGGTATAACGGAAAATAATGTATAAAGTGCAAATTCTTCCCAAGGCGGAAGAGGATATTAGCACGAAAAAGCGCACCTCCCCCAGGTGCGCTTTTTGTGTGCGTCTATAGCCGCACTGTTACCTCACGAAGAGGTAAGCCGTATATGCAACATACAGAAGCACGCACGCAGCCCCCTCACTGCGGGTCATGCGTCTGCCGGTACGGGCGAATACGAAGAGCAGAATGGCACTGCCAAGGAGCAGTACGGTGTCGATGACGGACTCTCCGAGGACATGCAGAGGGCTGATCACCGCGGACATTCCGAGGATAAACAGGATGTTGAACAGGTTGGAGCCGATGGCATTGCCCAGCGCCAGCCCGCTGTCTCCCTTTTTCGTGGCAACGATGGAGGTCACCAGCTCAGGCAGGGAGGTGCCGATGGCGATAATGGTCAGTCCGATGAAATTCTGGCTGACACCAAAATTCGTAGCTATGATGCAGGCTTTATCTACTACCAGATCCCCACCGAAGATAACGGCAGCGAGACCTCCGGCAATATACAAAAGGCTGCGGGGAAGAGAGAGGATCTTGCCGGGTTCGCCCTCTTCTCTGTTTTTCCGGGCAGAATAGATCATAAATCCCAGATATACGATCATGCCAAGCAGCAGGACTGCACCCTCAATGCGGCTTAAGCTGCCATCTAAAAACATCAGACATAATACGACGGTTACCAGGATATTTAACGGCATATCCCGCTTCAGGATCTCTCCGTGGGGCATAAAGCTGTGCAGGAATGCGCAGATACCTACCACCACCAGCCCGTTGAAGATATTCGAGCCGACGACATTACTGATGGCGATATCATTACTGCCAGCCAGGGCAGCATTGATGCTGACGGAAGCCTCCGGCGCGCTGGTGCCCATGGCCACGATGGTCAGTCCGATGATGACGCTGGGGACCTTCAGGATCCCCGCCAGGGAGGAGCTTCCCTCCACGAAAAAGTCTGCACCTTTGATCAGAAGTATAAATCCTACGAGTAACAATATGTATTCCATAAGCTGTCCTTTCCTGCAGCAAGCGTCTGTATTCTTAGAAAAAAGTATAAAAATAGAGACTTTTACCGCATCAAAAATGATCGATAAAAGTCTCGTTGCTTACAATAATAACCGGTCCGACGGACGTGATGACGATTATCATTCCGGACAGCTGCCTGTATCATTCGATTACCATTCCAGGCTACCATTCTATCAGAAACCATCCGGGAACTACTCCCTCTTAACTGTGCCCTCATTCTACAAAAAAGGACAAGCACTGTCAACAGACTTTGTAAATCTTGACACTATTTTAACATGAACTCCACCTTCACGGGATCATGGTCGGAGTAGGAATAGCCGGTGTTTACATTCTCGTAGGACAGGCACTCGATATTGTCGGAGATAATGAATCCGTCCAGTGTCACAGTATAAGTAACACCCGGAACATATTCCATATCTGCATTACGGGCGCTGTTCCAAAGGGCTGCCTGCTCCTCTTCGGTCAACAGATCCAGACAGAAGGTAAAATGTTCTGGAAGATCACTTCTGGGAAAAGGAAATGCCCAGGACTCACAGCTCTCCGCATCCTCTTCGGAAGCCTTCAGGTCGTGGTTAAAGTCGCCGCCGCAGAGCACATAATTGCCGGCTTCGTATTCTTTTGCCATATCATTGCACAGCATCTCAATCTGTCCCTTGCGGATCTCATCGCTGTTGCCGTAAGCGGACATATGCAGATTGAAGATCACCAGCTTTTTCCCGTTGTCCACCGGGATCCGGGAGACACTGTAGCAACGGTCCAGATCGAAGAACTTGCTGAAGGAAGTGGATATGGGGAAGCTTCTGCGCAGGGCGGAAGACACCGGATATTTCGAGAACAGTCCGAGTCCTGCCCTGCTGCTGCCGTGGGGCTGTGTAAACGGATAGAACAGGAAGGCGGAATCATAATTCTGCGCAAATACAGTAGTATATTCCGGCAGAATGTTGCGCAGCATCTCGTACTCATCCGTATGATAGCTTCTGGTGGCATCCAGATCGATCTCCTGGATCAGTGCAAAATCCGGGTCTAATGACTTCACCAGCTCTCCCGCACCGTTTATGGCATACTGTACGGTCTCAGGGCTCTCCGCCCAGGAGGAGGTACCGCCGTCCATGAAGAAGCTATAATCCGGCAGATAAGCACCGAAACCGATGTTGTAGGTCACTGCGGAATATTCCGTATCCGTAGCCAGCACCGCAGCCGCACCTGTGGTGGTATCGTCGACCGGTGCCTCCACCACCAGTTCCTGATTGTCCTCGATCCTGTAATAACTGGCATAGAGGTAGACGATGTAAGCCAACAGTGCGAGGATGAGGATCCCCAGCACGATACACATGGTTTTTAATAACGTTTTACATAAATTTTTCTTTTTCATATCCTTATTTTAACAAGCCTTGCGGGAAATGGCAAATGTTAAAATTTCTATGAGAAATAGGCACTCGCATGCTGTTTTTGCATTTAATATACGAATGGGACTTGTACCTGTCATTATAGTGAATAATGTTTCAGTAATGTTGTAATAATGTTTATATAATGTCATATATTATTTAAAGTCCTTATCCTAGTGTATCATAGGCAGAAATGCAAATAAATTTTCACCTATGATGTAATTGTAATGTTGTTGTAATGTTTAGTAATGTTTGATATAGTTATCGGGAGTTTGACACTTCTTTTTTTTAGCGTTCTGATGTAAATCCTTTATTTAAGCCATTTATGGCTTATTTTTTTGTCAAATTTTATGATTTTATACGTGCTTTTTTGTACTGGTTATAGTTAGTTAGAATTAACTGGGAGGTTCACTTATGTATATCAATATTACAGGCAGTAAAGATAACAAGGATGTTTACATTACACAGTCCTACTGCAAAGACAACGGTAAAACTTCTTCCCGCATCTACAAAAAACTCGGAAAATACAATGATCTTCTGGCACGGTTTTCCGGAAACGAAGCCGCCATGATGGACTGGGCGAAAAAAGAAGCGAAAAAAACTCTGCTCTACAACCAACGCAGGGAAAAAGTTACGGTTTCCTTTTCCGCGCTTGCCCGTATCCCACTGGACGAAGAGCGGCTCTTCAACGTCGGCTATCTGTTCCTGCAGCAGCTCTGCACCGAACTGCGGCTCGACAACATCTGCAGAAATATCCGTAACCATCACAGGTTTACTTACGATTTCCATGCTATCCTTACGGATCTGATCTATGCAAGGATCCTTTCCCCTTCCAGCAAGCTCAGCAGTTTCTCTTACTGCCAGTCCCTTCTGGAAGCGCCAAAGTATTCCCTGCAGAATCTTTACCGTTCCCTTTCCGTTCTCGCAGAAGAATCGGATTACATTCAGGAAGAGCTTTACCAGAACTCCAACTTTGTCCATCCGCGTAACTCAAAAATTCTTTACTACGACTGCACCAACTATTATTTTGAGATTGAAGCGGAAGATGGCATGAAAAAGTATGGAAAAAGCAAGGAACACAGACCAAATCCTATCGTGACCATGGGACTTTTCATGGATGCAGACGGCATCCCCCTTTCCGTTGACCTATATCCCGGAAACCAGAACGAGCAGCTTACCCTGAAGCCTCTGGAGACGAAAGTGATCCGGGATTTTAACTGCAGCGAGTTTATCTTCTGCTCCGATGCCGGGCTTGGCAGTAAGGGCAACCGCTTTTTTAACAGCTTTGGAAACAGGTCTTATGTGATCACGTATTCCCTGAAAAAAATGAAAAAGGAAGAACGTGAACTGGCGCTCCTTCCAACACAGTTCAAGGTTCCGGGATCAGACAAGTTCATAGACATATCCACGCTGGATGAAACCGACCCCGAAGTATATAACACCGTTTATTACAAAGAATACCCCATTGTCACGGGAGATATGGACGAAACTGTTATCATCACCTACTCTCCGAAATACAAAGCATACCAGCAGAGAATCCGGGCCGGTCAGATTGAACGCGCCATCAGGATCATGCAGTCCCCGGATAAAGCCAGAAAAGGGAAAAATCCAAACGATCCTTCCCGTTTCATTCAAAAAACAGCAGTTACCAACGATGGTGAAATCGCACAGAAGCAGGTTTACCAGTTGGATGAGGAACGCATTCGTGAAGAGGCCATGTATGATGGTTTCTATGCTGTTGTAACAAACCTGGACGGTGATGTCCGAGAGATTATCAACATCAACAAACGCCGCTGGGAGATTGAAGAAAACTTCCGGATCATGAAAACAGAATTCGAAGCAAGACCTGTTTTTGTAAGGCGGGAAGACAGTATAAAAGCCCACTTTATAACCTGTTACATTAGCCTTCTGGTTTACCGTCTGCTGGAAAAGAAACTGGGAGAAGGATTCACCTGCAGCGAAATTTTGAAAGCCCTCCGGGAAATGAATGTAACCCTGCTGTCCAAAGACAGTGGCTACATTCCCTCCTACAAACGCACGAAACTGACAGACGCCCTGCACACAGCCTTCGGGTTCCGAACGGATTACGAATTCATCTCAAAGGCAGATATGCGGGCGATTATCAAAGAAACGAAACAGAAAAAAATAGCACAATTTCAAAAATAGTACATATCGATGCAAAAACCAAAACAGCCATACCACAGATAAACACTGGGGGGCATGGCTGTTTTTGGCTCTATAAAGTGTCAAAGATGGGATTTTAACAAGCCTTTCAGAAAATGGCAAATAGGAATATTTTATTTGTTATTTGTGTGGTCTTATGCTAAACTGATGCTGGACGATATTTGGCATCAAAGCTTATAAAAGGAATCATTTCGTATCGGAAAGATACAGAAGGAGGAATTTTATGAGTGAAATTGTAATCAGAGATGTGAAAACTTTTGTCACCGCCCCCAGGGGGATCAACCTGGTGGTTGTGAAGGTAGAAACATCGGAGCCGGAGCTGTACGGCTATGGCTGTGCCACTTTTACGTGGAGACACAAAGCGGTGGTAACCGCAGTGGAGGAGTATCTGAAGCCTCTGTTTGTGGGAAAAAACGTACAGAACATCCAGGAAATCTGGCAGTCTATGATGGGCAGCTCCTATTGGAGAAACAGTGCGGTATTGAACAACGCTATGTCCGGAGTAGATGAGGCATTGTGGGACATCAAGGGCAAACTGGCGGGAATGCCGGTCTATGATCTGCTCGGGGGAAAATGCAGAGAAGGAATTGCCCTGTACCGGCATGCCGACGGAAAAAACTGGGAAGAAGTCAGAGAATGTATTTATGGTTATGTGGAAGAGGGATATCGATATATTCGTTGTCACATGGGGCTCTATGGTGGTAACCTTGACAGCAGACAGGTGCTGGTAAAGCCGGAAAATGCACCGGAAGGCGCCTATTATAACCCGAGACTGTATATGCAGAGCGTTGTAGAGCTTATGGACAAGGTTCGAACGGAATTCGGATGGAATCTGGAGATCATGCATGATGTCCATGAGAGACTATCTCTGGCAGATACTCTGACATTTGCCAGAGAGATGGAAGCATTCAAATTGTTCTTCCTGGAGGATTGCGTGAGACCAGATCAGGGAGAATATCTTAGATATCTGAGAGAACAGACAAGTGTACCGCTGGCAATCGGGGAACTGTTCACTAACCAGACGGAATGGCGGACGATCATTCAGAACCAGTGGATCGACTTTATCCGGGTACACTTAAGTGATATCGGAGGCATCACTCCTGCTGTCAGACTGGCTCATTTTGCAGATGTATATCAGGTGCGTACTGCATGGCATGGTCCCAATGATCTGTCGCCGATCGGAATGGCGGCGCAGATGCACTTGGATCTTGCGATGCCTAATTTTGGTATTCAGGAATTCTCCGGCTTTGAGGATGCGGAGCGGGAAGTATTCCCCGGCTGTCCCGAAGTCCGGAACGGTTACGCTTATTTAAGCGGTGCGCCTGGAATCGGAACCGGATTTGATGAGAAATTAGCAAAAAAATATCCTGCAAACGAAAATGTGAATTTTGGCTGGCTGTTCAGCCGTCTGCCGGATGGCACGCCGGTCAGACCGTGATGAGAAGATAAAAGTATAAAATTATAAAGAAATGAAAAGAGTAAGAAAACGTTTAATGCTGACCGTATGCGCTATGGTACTGCCTCTTGCGGTGACGCTGATCATATATAATATTTATTCTATGACAGCGCTGAACCGGCAGGCTGCCCAGAGCGCAGCCGGTACCGGCTATATTTACGAACAGTTTTATGAGAAAGATATTAAAACGGTCGAGTCTTATATGATTTCGGAAATGGTGGGAAATGATTTCCGGAGACTCAATTATCCGTTGGAGTCATTACAGGCCTATCTGTGTGGGCAGAGCATTCTGGAAGATTTTACAAAATATCTGACTTCGGATGTGGATGGACTGGTGGCATTGGAATTCTATTCGGAGAGTAATGATCTGGTCCGGATCAAGCATGCCACAGGTACTCGCTATGAGCAGACCAAACAGTCCAGAATACGCCGGGCCGTATATGAGGAGATGAAGCAGGGGGAACTGAATAATGACTGGTATGTGATTCCGGTGGGGGATGATTATTTCCTGATCCGGATTCTGAAATACGGTTCTGTGTATGTCGGTGCGGTCATGGATTTTGACCAGTTTATGAAGCCCTCCGCGGAAGATGGGGGAAGCACGTCTTATCTGGTCTATGCAACGCAGGACGGACAGGCGTTGAATCAGGAAAATCTGCTGGAAGAAAAACAGATCGATCTGAAACAGAATTCCAAGGGCTATTACATTACGGGAAAAGGAATGGAACGATACCTTGTGGTGTATGAGCAGCTGCCTTATGGAGACCTGCTGCAGTATTACATCAGTCCCTATGGAAGCTTCTGGAGTTATATGGGAGCTTTGCAGTGGTTCCTGCTTTTTTGCAGCTTTATTTTTATTCTGCTGATCCCGATCTTGTATTTTTATATGTACCGTTTCTTCGTAGCACCCTTAGAGGGACTGAAGGCTACTATGGAAGAAATCGCCGAGGGTGACCTGAACGCTCATGCGGAGGAAAACAGCGATGTGGAGGAATTCCGCCTGATGGCGACCACCTTTAATCACATGATGGATCAGATCCAGAAGCTGAAGATCGATGCCTATGAGCAGGAGCGCAGGATTCAGAATGCTACGATTCAGTATTTACAGATTCAGATCCGCCCACACTTTTTCCTGAACTGCCTGAAGAATTTCTATGCGCTGGCGGAGCAGAAGGAATACCGCTCCATTCAGGAACTGACTCTGGCGCTGTCTTCTTATCTCAGAAAAGTGATCGCTTATGAGGAAGATACCATCAGTGTCCGGAAAGAGATGGAGAGCGTGGAATCCTACCTGAAACTGTCACAGCTGGGATTGTCCGTACCGGTGAATTACAGCATCGCCGTGGACGAAAAACTGGAAGAATTTCAGATCCTGCCGTTGTCGGTGCTGACTTTCGTGGAGAATGCAGTGAAATATGGTGTACAGTCCCAAAAAACACTGCTCATCAGTATCCGGGTATCGCTACTCCCTGGAGAGACGCCGGAGGATACGTATGTGTGTATTACGATTCTGGACAACGGTCCCGGTTTCCCGGAAGATGTGCTGCATGTTCTGAACAAGGGAGAATTCGCGGAAGAGAAGAGCTCGGGGATCGGTATTCAGAATGTCTGGAAACGTATGAAAATACGTTATGAGGAAAAAGCAACAATATTATACAGCAACTCGAACGGAGCTTGCGTGGAGATGTATTTACCCTATGGAAAAGATGAATGTATTAATAGTAGATGACCAGATCAATGTGGTAAGCGGTGTCATGTTTGGGGTGCATTGGGACCGTCTGGGGATTTCGCAGGTATACAAGGCATATAATGCCTATGAAGCAAAACAGGTACTGCTGGAGAAGCAGGTGGATATCATGCTGTGCGACATTGAAATGCCGGTGGAAAACGGGCTGAGCCTGTTGGCTTGGTGCAGAAAGCAGGAAATGGATGTGGAGACCATTTTTCTGACGGCACATGCGGACTTCCTGTATGCCAAGGAGGCCGTGGCGCTGGGGAGCTTTGACTATATTTTACAGCCAGCGAGATATGAAGAGATCGAGGATGCCGTCGGAAGAGCGGTGGAGAAGATCCGGATGAAACAGCGGGTCAACGAGGACTCCCGCTACGGACAGCTGCTGAAGAACAAAAAGGGATTTGTCCTGGGGGCAATGTTAGCGGATCTGTTCTCGGAGGAGAAGGATGACGTGGAAATAGCAATGCGGAACCTTGGAGAAATGGGGATCCGTGTGGCGGAAAATTCCAGACTGTGCCTGATGGATGTGGTTCGTTGGGGAAAGGGACTGGAGAACTGGGATCAGACGTTGTTATATGATACGATCTCCAATGTGCTGGAGGAACTGTTCTACCCTTACGCATGGAAAGCACTCCTTTGTCAGCAGGAAAAGGGAATCTATTATGTGCTTCTGTGCACTGACAGTGCGGCAGAGTTGAATGAAGAATCCATGTATCATCAGATGGAGCGTTTTCAGATCATGTTTCAGAAATTTTTCGATTGTGGCTTTGCCATATATTACGGCGCATTGGAGAATCGGCAGGCGGTCCGGGAGCTAGTGCGGGCCCTGAAAAAAGCCGACCAGAACAATGTGGGACGCAAAGAAGGAATCTACAATGTGCAGGAGAGTAAGCAGAAGGAACGGGAAGCCGAGGAACACTACTGCGGGAACTGGGTACAACTTCTGGAAAATGAACTGTACGATACCGTGGTAAAGGATGCTTCGGATACCTTACAGAGACTGGCGGCGGAGGATCAGCTGAATTCCAAAAATCTAATGCGGTTTTACCAGAAGATCATGGGTGTGATCTATCTGGTACTCCAGAAATTAAATATGGATATGGAGCAGTTGTTTCCGGAGGAAGAGACCATGCAGCGTGTCATGTCCGCCTATACATACACGGAAGATACGTTATGGCTGGTAAAATATGTAACGGCGAGACTACATGAACTGCGGAATACGGAGTCGGGGAAGGAGACTCAGATCGATGAGATATTCCAATACATCCGCAGCCACATGGATGAGGATATCAAGAGGGATGATATTGCCGATGCGGTGCACCTGAATGCCAATTATATTTCTGCGTTGTTTAAAAACAAAACGGGAATGTCATTAAAAGAATATATTATCTCAGAGAAAATGACGCTTGCCCGGAACATGGTCCGGGAGACGGCGTTACCCATCAGTGTGATCGCCATGAAAGTGGGATATACCAACTTTTCCCATTTTTCCCAGAGCTATAAGAAGATCAACGGGGTCTCACCTACGGAGGATCGGGAAGAGACTGGGCACACAACCGAATAGTTTTTCAAAATGTCACATTTTTTACAATAGAATGTGACATTTTTGATATTCTGGAAGGCGGAAAGTAAAAAAACATATTTTTTTGACACAAACAACATTTTTAACAGATAGATACGATCGTGGGATTTTTTTATAATGAATTCATCATCAACGAAGACCTACGAAAGGAGAGGAAATTTATGAAAATGAAAAAGTTATTGGCAACAGGATTTGCTACCGCGATGGCAGTAACGACTCTTGCAGGATGCGGATCTGCCGCAGATAACAACGCTTCACAGAGCGCAGGCACAGACAGTGCGGCAGGAAGCACACAGGTAGCAGCGTCAAATGACGATGTGACCACCATTACCATTTATGCGTACAACAATTCCACCACGGAGGCTGCGGAAAAGGTTGCAGCAGCGGTAAGCGAGATCACAGAGCCCGCCATTGGCGTAAAAGTAAACCTTCTGACCGGCGTAAGCTCAGAGCAACTGAATCTGGCACTGGCTTCCGGAGAAGACCTGGATCTGTTCTTTGCAATGCCTTGGCAGGTATCAATGTCCACCATGGCAGCTACGAACCAGATCATTGCACTGGACGACCTGTTAGCAGAATATGCACCGGATGTATTGTCCGGTATCTCCGAGGATGACTGGCGGTGTTCTACCGTATCCGGAAGTATCTACGGAGTGCCAATGAATAAGGATAAGGCACAGGGCCGTGGTTTTGAAATGGTAAAATCCATTGCGGATGAACTGGGAATCGACTACTCCACTCCCTGGACCTACGAAGATCTGGATGCCAACCTGAGAAAAGTAAAAGAAGCATATCCGGATATGTATCCCCTGGTTCCCAACGGCGGAACAATGATCTATCCGGCATGGGCATGTGACGTGCTGAGCGATGATCTGGGCGTACTGGAAAATGCACTTTCCGACAGTACCCAGGTAGTGAATTTCTACGATACAGATTCCTTCAAGGAATATTGCAAGTGGGTATACCAATGGGCACAGGAAGGTCTGATGATGCCGGATGCAGTCAATACCACAGAAGGGTATCAGGAATTCTTCAACTCAGGTGTCGGTTTTGGTACTTTCACTTCCTTCAAGGCAGGATTTGAAGCAGAAGAGACCAGAAAATGCGGTAAAGACATCGTAGTAGTACAGATGGAGAACGGTGCACCCCATTCTACCACAAGCATGGTAAATGCAAGCTGGTGTATTGCTAATAACAGCAAGAACCCCGAAAAAGCAATGCAGATGCTGAATCTGATGTACACCAACCCCGAAGTATCCAACCTGTTAGTCAACGGTATCGAAGGCGACAACTGGGTATTTGCAGATGAGAGCAAGGGTGTGATCACCTATCCAGAAGGTGTGGATTCTTCCAATACTTCATACTCTTCCGTAGGTTGGGCTTGGCCTAATGAACAGATTACCTATGTATGGGAAGGTGATGAGCCCGATGTATGGGAACAGCTGGGTGAGTTCAACAAAAACGCACAGTCCTCTCCTGCAAAAGGATTTGTATGGGATAACTCCGGAGTACTGAATGAAGTAACCGCATGCAACAACGTAGTAGAGAAATATCGTGCAGGTCTGCTGACCGGATGTCTGGATCCTGAGACAGCTATCCCCCAGATGAATCAGGAACTGGAAGCAGCAGGCATCAACACCATCATTGAAGCAAAACAGGCACAGCTGGATGCATGGCTTGCAGAGCAGAACTAAAGCACTACAAATCATAAAAATAATCGTCCAAACCTAAAATATAAGCTTTGAAGCCAAAAGAGGTCCCGCCAGTTCTTTAGTGGGACCTCTTTCAAAAGAAAGGAACAGGTAATACTCATGAATAAGAAGAGTACTTTCGTAAAATGGAGACGTTATCTTCCTTTATATCTCATGTTGATCCCCGGTGTTGTATACATTTTTATCAACAACTATATCCCCATGGCGGGACTAATCATGGCATTTGAAAAATATGATTACAAACTGGGAATGTTTAAGAGCCCGAAGATCGGACTTGACAACTTTACTTATCTATTTGCCACAAAAGATGCACTGAATATTACCAGAAACACATTATTATATAATGCAGTATTTATTATCCTGGGGAATATCTTGGCCATTACGGTAGCAGTTCTGTTAAATGACGTGAGATCCAAGACGAAGAAAAAAATATATCAGACGCTGATTCTGATCCCTTATCTGATCTCCACAGTCATCGTCAGCTATATTGTATATGGCTTTTTAAATACACAGAACGGATTCATTAATAACTCTATTTTGGAGCCTTTGGGCAAGAATGGTATCGCCTGGTATTCACAGCCAAAGTATTGGCCTTTTATTATTACATTTGTCTATCTATGGAAAAATTTCGGCTACAGCAGCATCATCTATTTCGCAACGGTGGTGGGAATCGACAAGACCTATTATGAAGCGGCGGTGATTGACGGAGCTACCAGATGGCAGCAGGTCAGATATGTGACACTATCCAGTCTGAAACCCACAATCATCACGCTGGTGCTGATGTCCATCGGACGTATTTTCTATTCAGACTTCGGCCTGTTTTATCAGGTACCCATGAACAGCGGAGCCTTGATCGATGTGACTAATACGATCGACACTTATGTATATCGTGGACTAACAACACTGAACAACGTGGGTATGTCGGCGGCAGCAGGCTTCTATCAGTCCATCGTTGGATTCATTCTGGTACTGACCGCCAATATGATCGTCCGCAAGGTCAGCCGTGAAAATGCACTGTTTTAAGGAGATGAGATTATGGTTATAAAAGATACCAAATACCAGGTCGTGATCAATACCGTATTAATTATATTGTCTCTGATGTGTGTCATGCCGTTTATACTGTTGCTCAGTTCTTCCATCACTTCAGAGACAGCACTGGTGAAGACAGGCTACCGGTTCTGGCCCACGGAGATCGACCTGTCCGCCTATAAATATTTGCTGATGGACAGTACCTCCATTGTCAGAGGCTACGCAATATCCTTTTTCGTGACAATTGTGGGAACACTGACGAGCCTGATGCTGACTACTTTATACGCTTACCCGTTGTCCAGAAAAAATCTGCCAGGAAGAAATATTTTTGCCTTTTATATTTTCTTTACCATGTTGTTCAACGGTGGACTAGTGCCTGGCTACATGATGTGGACACAGATGTTCCATATTAAAAATACGATATTTGCTCTGATCGTTCCCGGTTTGTTGTTAAACGCATTTAATGTCATTATGATGCGTACATACTTTACGACAAACATCCCGGAGGAAGTCCTCGAAGCGGCAAGGATCGACGGTGGCGGAGAACTCTACATCCTCACTAAAGTAGTGCTTCCTATGTCAAAACCCATTATCGTGACGTTGGTACTGCTGATCGGACTGTCTTACTGGAATGACTGGCTGAATGGTCTGTACTATGTGAACCGGGATAATCTGTACAGTATTCAGGTATTGCTGAAGAAGATGATGGATGATATTGAGATGATAAAAAAGGCTTCCGCAGCCGGAGCAAGTACCATGAAGATGCCCTCCATTTCCATTCGTATGGCAGTGGCGGTTATGGGAGCACTGCCTATCATGTGTGTCTACCCATTCTTCCAGAAGTACTTTGTCAAAGGTATTGTCATCGGAGCAGTAAAAGGATAAATAAGGAGGAAACGGAATGAGCTTTCGCAAAGATTTTGTTTGGGGCGCGGCAACAGCAGCTTACCAGATTGAAGGAGCCGCTTATGAGGACGGCAGAGGAGAATCCGTTTGGGATGTGCATTGCCATGACACGCGTAAGAACCCAGAAGGAAAACAGAATATTTTAGACGGAGAGACAGGTGATGTGTCTTGTGATTTTTACCATCATTATGAGGAAGACATTCAGAGAATGAAGAATATGGGACTGAAAGCATTCCGCTTTTCCATCAGCTGGTCCAGAGTATTGCCAGACGGTACGGGACGGGTGAATGAAAAAGGACTGCAGTTTTACAGTGATTTGGTGGATGCTTTGCTAGAGGCGGAAATTGAACCCTGGGTTACTTTATTTCACTGGGATTTTCCCCAGCAATTACAGATTCGCGGGGGATGGCAGAATCCCGAGAGCCCCGAGTGGTTTGCAGAATATACGAAGGTAATCGTGGACAGACTCTCCGACAGAGTGTCCCACTGGATGACGTTAAATGAGCCCCAGTGCCATCTGATTATCGGACACGTGCAGGGAAGCTGTGCTCCGAAGTTACGGCTCACCGAGCCGGAGTATCTGCTGGCAATCCATAATCACCTGAAAGCCCACGGCAGAGCGGTGCAGGTCATCCGAAAATACGCGAAGAAAAAGCCCGAGATCGGTGTGGCATTCTGCTTCGGAAGTTCGGTGCCTGTAAGCAACCAACCTGAGGATGTGAAAGCAGCAAGAATTGCCACCCTGCGGGAAGATACGAAGGACCTGTGGGCAGTCTCCTGGTGGCTGGATCCCGTCATTTTAGGACATTATCCGGAGAAAGGCATGGAAGCCTATGGCGAGAATTGCCCGGAGGAGTTACGGAATCCGGAAGACCTGAAACTGATCTCGGAACCGTTGGATTTCCTGGGAATCAATGTCTACCAGAGCGGACGAGTGGAATCGGATGGTCAGGGGGGATATCGCGAGGCGAAGAATCCCTGCGGAGCACCGGTGACTGCAATGAAGTGGCAGGTGACACCGGAGAGTCTGTATTATGTACCGAAGTTCCTGCAGGAAAAATACAAACTTCCCATCGTAATTACGGAGAACGGACTGTCCTGTCCCGACTGGGTATTCCTGGACGGTAAGGTTCATGATCCTATGCGAATCGACTTTATGCACCGCTATTTAAGCTGTCTGAAAAAAGCGGCAGAGGAGGGAACTGATATCTGGGGTTATTTTGCCTGGTCAGCTATCGATAACATGGAGTGGAACAACGGTTATACGGAGAGATTCGGACTAATCTATGTGGATTACACCACTCAAAAGAGGATCCTTAAGGACTCCGCATACTGGTACCGCGAGGTGATTGAATCGAACGGTGAAAATCTGTAAACGAACATAAAAAAGAGACTGCTATTTTGATATGCAGTCTCTTTTTTGATGCACCAGACACTTGCCATATTTATTGGAAAAGGGGTATTATGATAAATATAAATAATAAGGAGGCTGATCCCATGAGGCCGATACCGGTGATCGGGGATCCGGAGCGCTATATAGACAGTGCGTTTGTGGATTCCGCGTTTATAGAATTGAAAAGTTGTGATCTGTGGGATGTGAAAATGCTGTATCCGATCCTGCATATGGACCATGCGGAAGAGAAGTGCTTCGTCCGTAAGGAGATGTATGAGAGGCTGGTGAAGGCGGCGGGGAATCTGCCGGATGGTTACCGGTTCCGCATCTGGGATGCCTGGCGCCCCTTTGCGCTGCAGCATGAATTGTTTGAAAAGTATTCTGTGGACATCATCCGGGATTTTCATTTAGAAGAGTTGCCGGAGGCAAAAAGGAGAGCTGCGATCTGCAAATTTGTCTCGGACCCGGTACCGGATACAAAGGTGCCTCCCGCCCATACCACCGGAGGAGCCATTGATCTGACGCTTCTGGATCCGGAGGGCAGAGAGCTTCCTATGGGATGTGGATTCGATGCTTTTACGGATAAGACCTGTGCAGCGTATTTTGAGGCACCGGAGCATGTACAGAGTGCTTTGGACGAGCAGGTTCGTGAAAACCGCCGTCTGCTTTATTATGCTATGATAGATGCGGGATTTACCAATCTGCCGTCGGAATGGTGGCATTATGATTACGGTGACCGGTTCTGGGCATATTACATGCGGAAGCCCGCAATCTATGAGGGCGTATTTACGAGGGAGGAAATTCATGGATAATCAGAAACAAAAGAAGAAAAAAAGTGTGATGGACACGCTGTCCGCCACTATGGTACTGGTGCTGATCGCACTGTTGCTGGTGTTTGTTGGATATACGTATCTGGCACTGAAGAACGGTTACACGCTGGATGACCTGATCGACAATATCGTGGGGAATCTCATCGGTGTGCTGGCGGCATTTCTGTTATTCGATATACTGAACAACAAGCTGACCCAGGATGCCTACGCCAGAGAGACCTCCCAGCAGATCACCAAGACGCTGATGGGAGAGCCGGAGATCCTGGATTCTTTCAGCGATGAAGATAAAAAGACTTTCCTGAAATCCACCATTACCTCCATGATAAAGGATGAAGATGCGGTGGATATGCTATCTACCAATATGGAGAAATATTTTGACAGGGCAAGAGGCGCCAGGATTCGGAAAATGTTCGATTACACGATCAATCTGGAGCCGAATCTGACAGAGGAATATGTAAAAGCCGGTTTCCCCGGAGCCATAGACGGAAAGTATTACCTGATCGATGAGGAATTGAAGTTCAGCGTAAAGTGTCTGGGAGGAACAGACGAGAACTACACGGGCGATGTGATCAGACTCGGTTTCGCCTATGATAAAAAGAGTCTGGATGGTGGATTGCTGGAGACCGGACAGGATGCGGATTTCACCAAGAGCATTTTCAATGAGGATCTGGTGGTGGAACCGGAAGCCGTGGACTTCATCAACAGTATTCCCGCGGACAAGGTCCGGGATGTGATCAATGACCTGTTCATGCCGATTTTGCGAATTGACAACAGCGGAGATAATGACGACGAAGCGCAGTTCGAAGTAGAGCGAAAGAGCAACGGATTTATCCTGAAATTCAAGTTGGATTTTGACCGGAATGAGGCAAGCGGGGAGCATCTGGTCAGCATCTATTTCAAGATGCCCCGGGTATGGAACTCTATTTTCGAGGTGACTCTGGTGGATCCGACCAAGGAGCCCCATATCAAGCTGAAATACAAGAATGGAATGGATGTCACTATGTATTCCTATCTCAATAAGGAAAGCACTGCCAATGTCGGAGCCTGCATCCAGAGAGCCGGACTCTATGACATTGCGATCAAGGACGAGTGGATCTACCCCAAGAGCGGCGTGATCTTTCATATTAAAAAGGCATAATTTGCCAATAAATGTAATTGCAATCAAAGAACTTCTATGCTATTGTGGATATAAAGCATAGAAGTTTTTTTATGCATCTAATTAATTCTTATATATGTATGATTCGAGTTTTTAATCCCAACTTTTATTGAAAAATGACCTTATTTGACCGGAAGCAATATTTGTAAGAATTACAGATATTCAGCCATAAATATTATATAAGTACATTAACGAAGGAGGAAAATTTAATGCAAAGCAGAATGAACAATACTGGTTATTTTGTGGCAGTAGATGGACCTAATGGAAGTGGAAAGACCACAGTAATTAATGCAATAGCAGAAAAACTGGGTTTGATGGGGTATAAAGTAAAAGTGACGAGGGAACCGACAAATTCTATATTGGGAGAATTTGTGCGAAAATATGCAGAAGGACACAAGGGATTAAGCACTGCATGTATGGTAACGGCAGATCGATACGAACATATTAAAAATGAAATTGAACCTATGCTTTATGATGGCAACATTGTCATTACAGACCGTTATATTTTATCATCATTGATATTGCAAAGAATGGATGGAGTGAATGCTGATTATATAATGGATTTAAACGCACTGATAATACGTCCGGATCTTCAAGTTACGATTATGGCTGATGTGGGGACTCTTCAGAAAAGATTATCTGATCGTGCTGAACTAACAAGGTTTGAAAAGAATAATCGATCGGATGAAGAACTGTATTATATGGAAAAAGGAATAGAAATATTGAAGAAAAATGGAATATCGGTTTTAGAAATAAATAACTGTACCGAATTGGATAAAAATGTAGATACTATCGTTGAACATATTGTAAAAGAGGTGAAAAGGAAATGAAAAAATGTATTCTTATTAATTCGCCTATATTTTGGGATGCTGCCGCAGAAGGAGAAAACTATCTTTCACCGCTTGGACTTGGATATATAGCTACATATGTAGAGAAGGCCGGGATTCAGGTTGAAATACTGGATGCTGTGAAACAAAGAAAGTCGGTAGAAGATATTGTTAAATATATAGAGGAGAAACAGCCGGATTATGTCGGAATAAATATTTTTACCCAAAACTATAAATTGGTAAAGGCTATTTGCGAGCAGACCAAGGTGAAATGTGAGTGGTTTATTGGTGGACTGGTAGTGGGCAGCATTTATGAGGAAATTGTAAAATGGAATCTTAAGAACAGAATGAATATTATTATAGGTGATGGCGAATATATTATTCCAACAATTATTTTAGATAACAAAAAGGTAGAACCAATTAAAAAAATTGAAAATATAAAAGTTTTTAGAGTAGATGCAGAATCAGAATTTTTTCCAAGAGATATTTCAGATATTGTATTGAATAGAAAATTTTTCCACGATGAAATAATAAAAAATCATTATGGCGAAAGAGAAATAGCAATGGTAACATCGAGAGGATGCATTTACAACTGTGCTTTTTGCGGAGGGGCAAGAAGTGTGAACGGAGGGATTCCTGTCAGAATTAGATCAGAACAAAGCATTGTGAATGAAATCAACGATATATTAAAGATGTATCCGGAGGTGAAAAGTATCAGGGTTTTGGATGATTTATTTCTGAGTAATAAACAGCGTATTAAACAGGCAATACATGTATTTTCAAAATATCCGCAGTTGAGTTGGAGAGGAATGGCGCATGTGCTTTCTTTAAAGCCAAATTTAGATGATATAGAAAAACTGAAAGGGGCTAATTGCAGAGAACTATTTATGGGAATAGAATCCGGATCAGAATCCATGAGAAAAAAGATCAACAAAGTAGGAAGTATTGGAGATGTTATAGAAGTGGCTCAAAAAATTTTGCAGGAGGGTATTGACTTAAAAGGATATTTCATTTATGGTTTTCCACAAGAGACGGAATGTGATTTCCAACAAACATTTGAACTGGCAAGAAAAATTAGCAATATTTCACAGACAACAGAGGGCAATTTTAGGACGAGTGTTTTTCAATTCAGACCATATCATGGAACAAAGTTGTATAATGACATTGTGTCTGAGAAGGGAATTGTCCATGAATGTGAATTTAATGACATAATAAGTAAATTCAAGGGAAGAAACCAATTTAACTTTGATTTTGGTAACTATAGCGAAGTTTCAGATGAAATTTTGAACCAATATATTATCAAAACACAAGAGATAGGGGAAGGAAATGCTTGAAGATATACGGATGTGTAGTAAATGCGGATTATGCAATAATCAAAGACCATTGTTGGATTCGGAAAGACCGTGTCAGGTTTTTTGGGTTGGACTGTCTGCTAAAAAAATTACATCTGAAGAGGAAACACCTTTATCAGAGCAGACAAATACTGGAAAACTGATACAAAAGATAGAAGAGATGTGTAATGAAGTGAGTACTTATAAAACCAATCTGGTAAAGTGTCTTCCGCTTACGGAACAACAGAAATTGCGTTATCCCAGCAAAAAAGAAATGGATAAATGTTTTGACAATTTAGTAAGTGAAATTAATGCGATGTCACCTAAAATTGTATTTTTGTTGGGAGAAAAAGTTTATTCTTCTGTCGCAAGGCATTTACATTTAGATTTTGAAAAGTGGAATGATTTCGAATATCATTATACAGAATGTAATGGAACCTATTATGTTCCAATTCATCATCCATCATATATATGTGTCTATAAGAGAAAACAAATGGACGATTATATCGCAGCAGTTGAAAAAATGATTAATGAATTGTTATGAAATTGATATTAAGTATAGGATGCAAAGGGTAAAGGCAGAATGAAACCAAGATCTCCCCAAAGTATGCAATTATATAAAATGCTCCTATCCCGCGGCTACCCGGAATCGTTCTGTGATCTGGTGACGAAGAATCTGAATACGGATTTTACGGCGAGCCGTATGATCGGTTATCTGTGTCATTATTCTGATCTGCCGCCGGAGGAGATCGCGGACGAAATGCTGTCGATCTTAAGTGACCGCAATCGCATTATGCAGAAGAAAGAACTGGAAAGCAATAATGCAGAGTGGAATCGTATTCTGATGCAGGGACTGGGGATTGATACAGAAGAGGATGATGGCGACATGGTAGATCCGACAGATTTTTGACGGTGATTACGGCTGCGAGGAACGCTTGCCCGGACAGGGAGGTAATAACATGGAATACATTACAAGAGACGAAGCATTCCTCACTGCTTCCGGAAATCCCTCGGAGCACAGCCGTATACCTGCTTAAAGGTGCGCAGGAATAATTTATAGTTCGTGACTCCGTGCCGATCCAGTATTTCGCTGATGCTCAGATCGGTGTCTTTTAAATCCTTGCAGACATGCGTCAGACGCACGCTGTTGATATAGGAAGTGAGGGTGGTTCCCATGTTCCGTCGGAAAAAACGGCAGAAATATTCTGGGTTCAGATGAGCCAGGGAGGCTGCATTTTCCAGAGAAATGGCTTCGGCGTAATGGGATTGGATGTACTGAATCACCGGTTCGAGGCGATGCAGATTTTTCTGACTCTGAATCCGGGAAGTATTGTCGACGGTGACCTTATAGTGGGTCATAAGGATGTATAAAAAATCATAAAGCAGACCGGAAAACCGCAAAGTATAGCTTTGCGGTTTTTTTGTATAGAGATCGCCCATGGAAGTCAGAATCTCCTGAATCTGCGCATCGGCAGAAAAATCCCTGCGGGAGAACAGAAAACGGATGCTTTCATATTCTGGGATGGCACCTATGAGAAACGCATAAGGAATCTGTAATAACAGAACCCGGGACGGTGTCGTGGTCCGGGTAGCATGGACGGCGGCGGAATTTACCACATGATAATCTCCGGCATGCAGCAACAGAACCCGCTGTCCCTCAATGAGTTCCATGGAACCCTCATAGATATAGATAACTTCCATGCTTCGATGCCAGTGTTCCGGTATGTAATCGTTATTGCTGTTATAGATTGCAAAACGGACGTTGATTCCGCTTTCAAAAGCAACCTCTTCGTGTGGAAATTGCGGCATCGCAAAGCCTCCTTCTGAAATTATATTATTTCCCGCGATATATTTATATCATAGAATAAAAAGAAGGAAAAAGTCAATATTGACCTAAAAAGAAGTCATAATCAGATATAGGAATCAATGTGAAAAATTGCTAAACTGGTAAACAGAAAGAGCAAGTGGACAAGGTTGAATGACAGGAGGTTATAGCAACATGACAAAGAAAAAAATCAAAGATCTGATAGCAAAAATGACATTGGAGGAAAAGGCGGCAATGTGTTCCGGAGCAGATTTCTGGCATACTGAAAGCTGCGAGCGACTGGGGATTCCCGCAAGTATGGTATCCGACGGTCCTCACGGTCTGCGCAAGCAGGATGACAAGGCGGATCATCTTGGAGTAAATGAGAGTATTAAAGCAGTATGTTTCCCGGCAGGATGCGGAACCGCTGCATCCTTTAACAGAGATCTGTTGTATCATATGGGCGAGACACTGGGCAATGAGTGTCAGGCAGAAGGCGTCAGTGTCATTCTGGGGCCGGCTGTGAACATCAAACGATCTCCTCTGTGCGGTCGTAATTTTGAATACTATTCAGAGGATCCCCTGGTGGCGAGTGAGACTGCAGGCTCTCTGATCCGCGGTGTGCAGAGCAAGCATGTGGGAACCAGTTTAAAGCATTTTCTGGCGAATAATCAGGAGACCCGCAGAATGTCCGTGAATGAGATCATTGACGAGAGAACACTGAACGAGATCTATCTGGCAGCATTTGAGGGAGCGGTGAAGAAGGCAAAACCCTGGACAGTTATGTGCTCTTATAACAGGATCAACGGTACTTATGCCGCGGCTCATCACAAATATCTCACAGAGACCCTGAGAGATAAGTGGGGATTTGACGGTTATGTCATGAGTGACTGGGGCGCAGTCAATGACCGTGTGGAAGACTTAAAAGCAGGTCTCGATCTGGAGATGCCTTCCTCTATGGGAGTCAATGATAAGCTGATCGTAGAAGCGGTACAGAACGGAACACTGGAGGAACAGGTACTGGATACCGCAGTGGAACGTATTCTGAACATCGTATATCGTTATACCGAGAACCGAGATACCGAAGCGGTGTTTAATCTGGATCACGACCATGAGGCGGCGAAGAAAGTGGCGGAAGAGACCATTGTATTGTTGAAGAATGAGAATGTGCTGCCGCTGACAGAGGGCGAAGAGATCGCCTTTATCGGAAAATATGCGAAAAAGCCCAGATATCAGGGCGGCGGCAGTTCCCATATCAACAGTCATAAGATCACAGGAGCCCTGGATGCGGCAGAGGCAGCAGGCAATACACATATTGTGTATGCCCAGGGATTTGATGACAAAGAAGACAAGACGGATGAGGTACTACTGGCAGAAGCCGTGGAGACAGCTAAAAAGGCAAAGGCAGCCGTGATTTTCGCAGGACTGCCGGATGCATTTGAATCCGAAGGCTTTGATCGTAAACATATGCGGATGCCGGATTGCCAGAACGAATTGATCGAAAGAGTGGAAGCGGTACAGCCTAACACCATAGTCGTATTGCACAACGGTGCACCGGTGGAGATGCCCTGGGCAGATCGTGTGAAAGGTATTCTGGAAGCCTATCTTGGAGGACAGGCTGTGGGAGGTGCCGAGTATGACATCCTCTTCGGCAAGGTGAATCCCAGTGCGAAGCTTCCGGAGACATTCCCGAAGCAGTTGGAAGATAATCCTTCTTATCTTGCCGGCTTCGGTGAGGGCGACCACGTGGAATACCGGGAAGGCATTTTCGTGGGATACCGCTATTATGATAAGAAGAAAATGGATGTATTGTTCCCCTTCGGCTACGGATTGTCCTATACCACATTTGCCTACAGCAATCTGTGTTTGGACAAAAAGACAATGAAAGACACAGAAGAACTGACGGTGTCTGTGGATGTGACCAATACCGGAGACAGAACAGGTAAGGAAGTTGTACAGCTCTATGTGGCGGATAAAGATAGCACTGTGATCCGACCGGTGAAAGAGCTGCGGGATTTTGTCAAGATCGAACTGGCACCCGGAGAGACAAAGACAGTAACTTTTACGCTTGGAAAGCGAGCCTTTGCTTACTATGATGTACAGATCCATGACTGGCAGGTGGAGACCGGAGAGTTCGAGATCCTTATAGGAGCATCTTCCAGAGACATTGCTCTCAGAGATACCGTGACTGTAGAATCCACCGTGAAGATTCCCTTCCACTATACCACAGATACGACAATGGGCGACATCATGAGCCGCCCGGAGGCCTGGAAACTGGTACAGAGTGTTCTGAGCAAAGGAATGTTCGGTCATGACAGCGAGGTCAGCGAAGGCGGCGATGCCGCGAAGGAAGCCATCAGCGATGAGATGAATGCAGCGATGCTTCAGTATATGCCCCTGCGCGGACCGGTCAGTTTCGGCGGCGGAGTCAGCATGGCAGATGTACAGAAGTTGGTGGACCGCCTGAATGCCATGGAAGAATAATTAACTGTTTATATATAGCAATCCCTAAAAGTTAGGCAAAAACTAACTTTTAGGGATTTTTATATATACCGCTGAGTGACATTTTTAAGTCGGATGAATGCAAGAAAGAATGTGGAGAATTGTTATAATTAGAATATGAAAAATAAACAGACATAGAAAGCCGCATTACCAAGGCACGTTAAGGAGGAAACGGATGAAAAAAATAGCAATTGGCGGAGGACAGGGATTTTGGGGAGATTCTCCAGATGCTGCTATCCATATGATTCACAATGCAGATATTCAATATCTTGCATGTGACTATCTGGCAGAACTGACGCTGTCCATTATGGCAAAGCAACAACTAAAAGATCCATCAAAAGGTTATGCTCCTGATTTTGTGACAAGATTGTTGAAAGCAGCAGGAAAAACTGCTTGGGAAAGAAATATTAAAATTTTGACAAATGCAGGTGGCATGAATATTTCAGGATGTGTAGATGCTATTCGACAGTATGCAACTGAAGAAAATATGAAAGGGTATAAAATCGGTTATGTAACAGGGGACGACATTAAATCAAAAATCCCGCAGCTGTTAAAGGATGGATGGACATTTCCGAATTTTGACTACGAAGGCGATTTCATGGATATTGTTGATAAAATATATAATTGCAATGCCTACATTGGTCATGAAGGCATTCAAAGTGCAATTGAAGACGGAGCAGATGTTGTAGTCACCGGAAGAGCAGCTGATAGCGCACTTTTCCTGGCTCCGTTGGCTTATGAATTTGGTTGGAAAGACAATGACTGGGATAACCTTGCAAGAGGAATTATGGCAGGACATTTACTGGAATGTGGTGGACAGGGAGCAGGCGGCAATTATATGTATGATTGGCGTAGCGTACCTCAGATGGAAAATCTCGGATTTCCTATTGCAGAGTTGACAGATAAAACATTTGAAATTACTAAGGCCCCTGATTGTGGAGGAGTCATTTGCGAGCAAAGTTGTAAGGAACAATTTTTATATGAAGTGCTAGATCCGGCAAATTATCTGACTCCTGATGTAAATGTGGATATTAGTAATGCTACTATTACACAGGTTGGTGATAATCGCGTCAGAATTGATCATATTCATGGTAAAGAGAAACCGGATACTTTGAAATTGTGTGTTGGGTATCATAAAGGGTGGAAGACGGTTTCAATGTTGAGCTTTGCATGGCCTGATGCTTATGAAAAAGCCCGATATTGTGCAGACATTATCATGAAGAAAATGAAGCAAAAGGGAATGAAAGCGGATGATGTTCATATCAGTTTTATTGGTCTGAACAGCCTTCATCTTAATGTGGCTGATATGAGTGAAGAAGCATTGAAAAATCTGAACGAGTGTGTAATGCGCATTGCTGTATTTTCAGAGGATAAGAATGAATGTGCGAAGATCATCCCGGAAATCAGCCCTATGCAGTTAAACGGACCTCCCGGAGCATCTTTCTTCGGAGGAAGGGCTCGTGTGCAGGAAGTTATGGCACTGTGGCCGACATCTGTTCCACGAGAGGCAGTAGAGATCAAGAGCCATATTATTACAATATAGTTTTGCATAGAGAGGACAAGATTATGAGAGAAATATTATTGAATGATATCGCTCATGGAAGAAGCGGTGACAAGGGAGATACCAGCAATATCTGTGTATTTGCCAGAAAACCTGAATATTATGAAATTATTAAAAGAGAAGTAACGCCCGAAAGACTACACAATTTTTTCGGCGACATGGTAAAGGGCGAAATTATAAGATATGAAGTTCCCAGCCTTGGTGGATTTAATTTTGTACTCAAACATGCACTTGGAGGTGGTGCAACCATGAGCTTGCGGTTGGACAGCCTTGGAAAATCTATGGGGAGTGCCATTATGAGATTAAAGATTCACGTAAAAGATGAGGAATTATAAGGGGATCGGAGGTGAGACCTTATGGGATTAGAAAAAGTGGAAGCACTACAGAATTTGGTAGTTCTTGACTTGACCCGGGTAGTAGCAGGACCCTATGCAGGCTCTATATTGGGAGACTTCGGTGCTGAAGTAATAAAAATCGAAGTGCCGGAAAAAGGTGATGATGCCAGAAGCTATGGTCCTTACAGAAATGGAGAAAGTGTTTACTATGCGAACCTGAATCGCAATAAAAAAGGAATTACATTGAATTTGAAGACGGAAGAAGGGAAAAAAATCTTCCTGGAACTGGTGAATAAGGCAGATATTCTCTTGGAAAATTATCGACCTGGGGTTATGGAACGATTGGGATTGGGATATGAAGTTTTGAGAGAAAAAAACCCACGCCTTATTTACGGAGCAGTGTCAGGCTTTGGCTGCTATGGATCGTACTCTGACAGACCGGGTTATGATATTATTTCACAGGCAATGGGAGGTCTTATGAGCGTTACCGGTGCAAAAAACGGAGATCCTACGCGTTCCGGAAATGCCATGGGTGATATACTGGGCGGTATGAATCTTGTGATTGGTGTTTTAATGGCTTTGAACGTAAGAACACTCACCGGAAAAGGACAAAAGGTAGATGTATCATTGGTAGATTCTGTAGTGGCCAGCCTGGAGAATGCATATACAAGATATTTTGAGTCGGGGCAACTTCCTGTAAGAAATGGAAATGCGTATGCATCTATTGCACCCTATGATAGTTATCAGGCGAAGGATGGTCAGGTTATTATAGCATGTGGAAATCAAAAGCTATATGAGAAGCTTTGCAACGAAGTTCTTCATATGCCATGGATGATAACGGATGAACGTTTTCTTACGGTTTCTTTGAGAGTACAGAATAACGAAATACAAAAGAAATATATTGAAGAGTGGACAACGCAATATACTGTGAATGAAATTGTAGAAAATGTATTGGCAAAAGGAATTCCGGCAGGCCCCATCTATAATGTAAGGCAGATCACAGAAGATAAACATATCGCCATAGAACGTGAAATGTTTGTGGAGATAGAACACCCTGTGATTGGGAAAATGAAAGTAAATGGCAATCCTATTAAGTTGATGGATAATATGCCTGAGATCAGTAAACCGGCACCAACACTCGGACAACATAATGAGGAAATATTCTGTGGGTTACTGAAACATTCCGAGGAACAGATTAAGGAATGGAGGAAACATAACATTATATGATGGAAGATATACCATTCAGTGCCATTATGAAGTCGCCTGAATGCAAGAAAGAATCTTGAAAACTGATATAATGGAAATACATAGAAAAGGTGGTGGAGAGATGAAAACAAAAAAACACAATTGGAAAAGATGGCTACCGCTCTACTTGATGATGGCACCTGGATTAATCTATATTTTTATCAATAATTATATTCCTATGTTTGGTACAATTATTGCCTTTAAACATATCAATTACCAGAAAGGCATTTTGGGGAGTGATTGGGTAGGACTGAAAAATTTCAAATTTTTGTTTGCCACAAACGATGCCTGGGTAATTACAAGGAATACGTTATTGTATAATCTTGCTTTTATAGTGATTAATACAGTGGTTGGAATTATTCTTGCAATTTTTATATGCGACGTTGTGAGCAAAAAATTAAAAAAGCTTTATCAAAGTGCGGTATTGCTCCCCTATCTGATGTCAATTGTAATTATTAGCTATATTGTTTTCGCATTTCTTTCAACAGAAAACGGAATGGTGAATAATTCACTGCTGATTCCATTCGGGAAAAATCCGATTTCGTGGTATGCGGAACCAAAATACTGGCCGTTTATTTTGACACTTGTGAATGTATGGAAGGGAGTCGGATATGGTTGCTTGATTTATATCTCGGCGATCAATGGTATTCCCAAAGATTACTATGAAGCTGCAAATTTAGATGGAGCAGGTAAGTGGAAACAGATTCGATGTATTACGCTTCCATCCTTAGTCCCTTCGGTGATTACGCTTACTTTGTTATCGATTGGAAGAATTTTCTATTCTGATTTCGGATTGTTTTATCAGGTACCGTTGGACTCCGGAACATTGTATTCTACGACAAATGTAATTGATACTTATGTATATAGAGCACTGATTAAACTGGGAAATGTTGGAATGTCTTCTGCTGCTTGCCTATATCAGTCGGTTGTAGGATTTGTTTTAGTTCTCACCGCTAATTTGATCGTTAGGAAAGTAAGTAAGGAAAACGCACTGTTTTAGGAGGAGAAAAATGATCCGTTCAAAATCGAATATGCGGTTTCAGATTTTAGCGAATTTTATACTGATTCTGTTTACCATATTTGTAATTACCCCTTTTATTCTTTTGATTATGTCTTCCTTTACGGAGGAAAGTACACTGATAAGAAACGGATATTCATTTTTTCCGGAAAAATTCAGTTTGGGAGCCTATGCTTACATATGGAAAAATGCGTCTAAGATAATGAGGGCCTATGGAATTACAATTTTGGTCACAGTAGTTGGAACAGCTGTCAATGTTATGCTGTCAACAATGATTGCCTATCCGTTATCTCTTGAACAATTGCCTGGAAGAAGAGCAATAACTTTTTACCTTTTCTTTACGATGCTTTTTAGCGGTGGATTGGTACCATCCTATTTGTTGTACAGTAATTATTTTCATATAAAAAATACAATTTGGGCTTTAATTGTTCCTAACCTGTTGCTGTCGGCAATGAGTGTGCTATTAATACGTACATATATATCAACAAGTATACCATCAGCATTGTTTGAGGCTGCAAAGGTAGATGGGGCAGGAGAATTTACAGTATTTTTTAAACTGGTGATTCCTTTGTCTAAACCCATTATTGTAACGATGGGAACTTTTGCCGGTCTGGGTTACTGGAATGACTGGACAAATGGTTTATATTACCTTACGGATACTAAATATTATAGTATCCAGAATCTGTTGAATAAAATGATTACAGATATACAGGTATTGTCTTCTAATTCGTCCATGGCTTCACAAGCCTCTTCGGAAATGGCAAAATTACCTACAGTAGGTGTACGTATGGCGATTGCGGTTGTAGCAATGCTGCCGATATTTGTATTATTTCCGTTTTTACAGAAATATTTCCAAAAAGGAATTGCATTAGGAGCAGTAAAGGGTTAATACATTGCCCTTACAAGATAAAATAAATATATGGGAGGATAACAAATGAAGAAAAAAATTTTATCAATGTTACTCAGTATGGTGTTGACGGTAGCTTGCTTTACGGGATGCGGGAGTAACCCAAGTAGTGGTGGAGAAACCGGTGGAGCAGCTTCTACAGAAACACCTAAAAATCCGGAAGATATGTATACGGTCACAATGGCTGTGATTGGAAATGATCAGGAGGACATGGATCTTGTAGAAGCAGAAATGAATAAAATCCTGGCGGAAAAGGTTGGTGCACAAATTGATGTAATCACATTGGGATGGGGAGTATATCAGCAGCAGTTACAACTTATGTTATCCGGTGCGGAAAAACTGGATTTGGTCCCTATAATGTATAATAACGTGAGTACCTATGTAAACAGCGGTCAGGTATTGGATATGTCTGATTTGATTGACCAGTATGGCGTTAATATGAAAGAAGCTTTGGGTGAAGATATTCTCAAAATTGCTAATATGAATGGCTATGTGTATGGTGTGCCGGTGGAAAAAGAATGGTATGCAGACAGCTGTCTGGTAATGAGAAAAGACATTTTGGACAAATATAATTTGGATGTGTCTAATGTGAAATCTTTGGCTGATTGTGCACCTATTTTCGAAACGATTCATGAAAATGAACCTGATATGAAAATTATTGTAGGCGCTAAAGATGGTTTGATCGGTAACATATATTTTGCCGATGTACTTTCCGATCGCTTTGGAGTATTGGATAATGGCGGTGCTGATACTACGATTGTGAATTACTATGAGACGGATAACTACAAGAATCTGGCTGCTACGGTTCATGATTATTATGAAAAAGGTTATATCGACAAGGATATGGCAACATCTACAGATGCCGGAACCACAATCCTGAAGGCCGGAAATGCATTCTGCTTTGCCACTCCTTATAAACCGGGCGTTGCGGAACAGGAAAGTCTGAATACCGGTTATGAACTGGTGGCTGTAAGAATCAACCCTACTCCTGCGTTTTGCTATACCAATGCTGTTGCCGCAATTACATGGGGAATTGGTCAGAATTGTGAAAATCCGGAGATGACAATGAAAGTGCTGGACTACATGTACGGTGATCCGGAATTAATGAATCTGTTTAACTGGGGTATTGAAGGTGTTCATTATGTCGTAAAAGATGCTGAAAATGATGTGATTGGATTCCCGGATGGGGTAGATGCTTCTAATGCAAAATACAATCTGAATATGGGATGGGAACTTCCGAACCAGTACAAGATCCATGTATGGGAGGGAAGCTCCAGAAAGATTATGGATGCGCAGAAAGAGATGAATGCCACTGCAAATAAGTCAAAAGCATTAGGTTTCATGTTTGATAGTACATCTGTCAGCAATGAGATTGCAGCACTAAACAATGTGGTTAGTGAGTATTCGGCTTCTATCGATTGTGGCGCAGCTGATCCTGCCACGGCCATTCCGGAGTTTAATGAGAAGTTATACGCAGCCGGTCTTCAGACTGTAATGGACGAGAAGCAGAAACAATTGAACGAGTGGCTGGAAAATCAAAAGTAATGTGTTATAATGTGGCTGTGAATAACAGGAATAAATAAATATAGGAGGTCCCGATTAATGTCGAGAAAACATAAGAAGGTCTTGAGAAAAAATATTACTCTGATCATGTGCGCATTAATCGGGACAATTGTTGTTGTATACGGTGTTGGTATGATATTATTCCGTGGATATGTCAAAGAGATAGCAAATATAGCCAGCCGGACATTTGATTTCTACGGGAATGAATTGGATCAAAAAATGAATGGCATTAATACGCAGCTTGTAAACACGTTGTTGAATAATAAATCTATCAGAGAAATAGAAGAGATGGATTTAAACACAGAGGATAACTCTGTGGTTTACAGCATTGCGGAGCAAAATGAATTGAAACAATATTTTCAGGCAATGGCAATTAATTATGGGGACGAATACCATTTTTGGTTTTATAACAAAGACAAAGATATTTTTCTGATTACGGGAGACGATGAATACCTTCAAAAGGAACTTTTTAAAGGATATATTAGGACAGTGGCTTCCGAAGAACGGATTCCTATAACAGAAAAGAGAAAATGGTTTGTGCAGGATGTTCAAGGAACGTTGTTTCTTACAACTACCTTTTGCCTGAAAAATAATTATGTGGGTTGTTGGATACGGCCTGAGAAAATATGCGCTTCTTTTCGAGAAACACAGGAAGATACACTTTCCTTTTTTATTCGGGATTTGAGCACCGGAGTACATTATTTGGAGAATAGCAGTGCATCCGGAAGTATGTTTCAGAAAAATGAAAACATTCAGGAAATAAGTAGCGCGCATTATTGGGAATACGAATTTGAAAATGCAAATGTATCTATAGGAATAGATGTCAGCGACAAAATAAAGAAAAGTGCTGGAACCTATGAAATACTGATGGGAATTACCACAGTATTGATTTGCTTTATGTGTATTGGAGCTTTTTATTATTTCAGGCACTATGTACAAAAACCGTTATACATTTTTGAAGAGAATCTACGAAAATTTCAGGAAACTGGAGAATTAGAGCAAAATAATTATTATGAAGAATTCGAAAATGTAGGTGAAATCTGGAGAAATCTGGAAAAAGAAATTCAGGAATTAAAAGTTCAGGTATATGAAGAACAGCTGGAAAAACAGAAAACTAAAATAGATTATTTACAATTACAGATCAGGCCCCATTTTTATATTAACTGTCTTAATAGCATATACAGTATGGCGCAGTTGAAACATACAGAAGAAATCCAGCAACTGGCATTGTATGTATCCGGATATATGAGATCTATTTTCCGCAAAGGAACGAAGCCTATCTTAATGGATGAAGAATTACAGCAGATTGTAAATTATGTAAAAATCCATAATATTTTATACCGCTATGATTGCAAGTGTCATATCTGCGTAGATGAGCGTGTGAAACAGGCAATGATTCCACCGTTGATAATGATAGTCTTTGTGGAAAACTGCGTGAAGTACACGGTAGGAAGCAAAAGAAAGATAGAAATTAGCATTGAAGGAAGCTTTCTGGATGAGGAACAGAAAAAAATACGAATTCGTATAGCGGATAATGGTCCGGGTTTTCCTGAGAATGTGTTAGAAAAATTTCGAAAGAATGAATTTGGAGCAAATGATGACAGATTCCAAATTGGAATACGCAATACAAAAGATCGGCTTCAACTGCTCTATGGGGCGGAAGCAAGTCTCATGATAGGTAACGGTGAAAACCTGGGAACGGAAGTTATAATAATAATTCCGTATCAAAACGGAGATGAAAAGAGTGAATATTCTATTAGTAGATGATGATGTGAATGTGCTGGAAAGTCTGCAGTTTGGGGTTGCATATTCGTCACTGGGAATAGAAAAGATTTACGTTGCTGAAAATGCTGCGGATGCCAAAAAGATACTTAAGAATGTACCGATCCATATTATGGTAACAGATATAGAAATGCCAAACGAATCGGGAATTGAATTGTTAAAATGGACAAAAACACAGAATTTAGACGTGGTTACTATATTCTGCACGTGTTATGCAGATTTTAATTATGCCAAAAAGGCTGTGGAACTTCAATGTTTTGACTATTATCTGAAACCGATTTCTTTTGACGATTTTGAAAAAATAATATCTAGGGCTGTAGAAAAAGTCAGACAAGAGAGCAGGAAGAAAACATATTATCAGTATGGCGTGTATTGGTTGGATGATGTAAAAAACAGAAAAGCACATTTTTGGGAGCATATCATGTTTCCGCTGGCAATTCCGGATGAAGAACTTTTAAATGCATTGATTGAAGACAATCGTTTGGAATATGACACTGAGCAGTTGTTTGATGTTTTTTTGCTACATACATATGAAGAAGAGGAACGTTTTCAGAATCTGACTTCAACAATGAGCGAATTTATTATTAAAAATGTCGTTACAGAAATTTTTAGCGATATGTGCAATATGGAGACCATAGTGAAGTATGGAGAGGATACCTATGTGATTGTAACCCGTAATCTAAAAGAAAATGCGGAGATGGTACTGAAGAAATTGATTATGCAGTGTGATATCCATCTTAATTGTCGAATGCGTGTATTTTATGATCTTGAATGTCCTCTGCCCGCCGTAAAGGAATGTTTTGAAAGGTTGATTCATATTTGGAATGAAAATATCAGCAACGATGTACAGATATTCTGGGCGCGGACATACCAAAGGGAAGAAAATACATATTCATTCGGTGCTATTGGAGAATGGGAGATTTATCTGAACACAGGTGCGGTGAATAAGATTTTAGATGAAATCGATCACTATTTCTCAGAGAAAAAGAGACATCATGGGTTAACAGCGTATGAATTAAAAGCTATGCAGGTGAATCTGATTCAGATGGTGAATACTGTGTTGATGAAAAACAATATCGAAGCCCATGAGCTATTTGTAAATACGGAATATGAAACTTATCGGAAAATGTCATTGAAGAATTATGATAACTATATGGAATTTTGTAAATATTTATTGCAAAAAGCATATAGCTATATTGCCTACGTAAGAGAAAATACATCTATTGTAGAGGTAGTTAAAAAATATATTGAAGAACATTATAATGAGGAAATTTCCAGAAATGAGCTGGCAGGAATTGTATATTTAAATGCAGATTATCTGGCAAGACTTTTTAAAAAAGAAGAAGGAATCTCTATTACCGATTATGTTATTCGTATGAGGATAAAGAAGGCGTCTGAACTGTTACAATACAGTGACATCTCTATTAATGAAATTGCTATGAAAGTGGGATATGATAACTTTTCATATTTTTCCAGATTATGTAAAAAAGTGTTGGGATGTAGTCCGAAAGATTATAGAAAAAAAGCAAAGGAGAAATTAAATGAGTAGTTATTTTGAATGTTCGGGAAATGGACCGATTGTGACAACAAAAGCAGGAAAAATAAGGGGATATTTGTGGAATACAACATATACATTTCAGGGGATTAAGTATGCAAATGCAAAAAGATTTCAGATGCCGGAGGAAATTCAGCCGTGGGATGGGATAAAAGATGCTACTTCTTATGGCTATGTATGTCCATTGTTAACCCAGGATGTTCCCAACGGTGAAATTATGGTTCCTCATAGATACTGGCCTATGGATGAACACTGTCAGTATTTGAACGTTTGGACGCAGACGTTGGATACTTTGGCAAAAAAACCGGTTATGGTATGGCTTCATGGAGGTGGATTCTATGCAGGATCTTCTATCGAACAGATAGCATATGACGGTACAAATTTAAGCCAATTTGGGGATGTGGTTGTAGTATCATTGAATCATAGATTAAATCTTTTGGGATATTTGAATTTGTCAGAATATGGAGAAAAATATTGGAACTCGGGAAATGTTGGAAATGCTGATATTGTAGCGGCATTGCGCTGGATTAGAGACAATATTGAAGCGTTTGGCGGGGATCCTCAAAATGTAACGTTATTCGGGCAATCCGGAGGAGGCATGAAAATATGGACGCTGATGCAGACACCGGAGGCTGATGGCTTGTATCATAAAGCGATTATTCAGAGCGGCGTATTGGAAGATTTTATTGATGAAGAGAATACAGATGCCAAACCACTGATCCGGGCAATGCTGCAGGAGCTTAATATGGAAGAATCGGATATTGAGAAATGGGAGGATATGCCTTACAGAGAGCTGGCAGATGCTTATAATAAAGTATCCGATAAAGTACTGGCTGAAGGTGGTTATATAGGAGGACATCCGATTCGGAACTCTTATTACATGGGGGATCCCTTAAAAATTGGATTTTCGGAATATGCTCAAAAGGTGCCGGTGTTAATAGGAAGTGTGTTCGGAGAGATGGGATTTGCACCCGGGCTGATCGGAAGGAATCAAATGACACAAGAGGAATTGATCAGGATTGTCGAAAAACGATTTGGTGAACATACTCAGTCTGTGATTCAGGCATACGCGCAGGCATACCCGGGAAGAAGCATTGCAGACTTAACTACATATGATATTTTTTTCAGAAAACCGGTAATTGATTTTGTGAAAAAGAGAAAGACATACAAACAATCTAATATATATGCATATGTCTTTGCTGTTGAATTTCCTCTGGATGATGGAAAGCCGGCATGGCATTGTTCTGATCTGGCTTTTGTATTTCATAATACAGATAAGGTTCCCGTGGCTAATATGCCGGGAGTCACGGATAAACTAGAAGAAAAAATGTGCAAGGCATGGGTGAATTTTGCTAAAACAGGAATTCCATTCATTGATGAAACGATTGCTTGGCCGGCCTGTACAGAAGAGACAGAAAATTATATGGTTATCGACAATGATAAATGGCAGGTAAGAGAGAAGTTTGATTACGAATTAGTGAAACAGGTAGCGGACAGTGGCATGAAATCTCCATTTTCTATAAAAGAAAGGAGAAAAATGTTGCAGAAAACTCAAAAAGAAGCAGAAGAGAAAGGCGTATTTTTACATTGAAGACAGAAAAAATAATAACTGAATTATTGGAACAGATGACCTTGGATGAAAAGATCGGGATGGTTCATGGAAATGGATTGTTTCAGAATAAAGGGGTAGAAAGACTGGGAATACCTTCTATGAAATTTTCAGATGGACCTATGGGTGTTCGGAATGAGTTTCAAAATGATAAATGGATTCCCCTGGGCAATACTGATGATTATGTATCTTATCTTCCAAGTAATAGTGCTATAGCATCTACATGGGATGTCGATGTTGCATATGAAGTTGGCAAGGTCCTGGGAGCGGAAGCCAGAGGCAGAGGAAAAGACATGATTTTGGCGCCGGGAATTAATATCAAACGAAGTCCCTTATGTGGGAGAAACTATGAATATTTGAGTGAAGACCCCGTGCTGACAGCAGAGATGGCAGTTGCTTTGATAAAGGGAATACAGCAGAATGATGTGGCAGCCTGTGTAAAACATTTTGTGGCAAACAATCAGGAAACTAATCGACTGCATGTGGACACTAAAGTAAATGAGAGAACCTTGCAGGAAATATATTACCCGGCGTTTCGACAGTCTGTGCAGAGGGCAGATGTTTATTCGGTTATGGGAGCCTATAACAGATTAAACGGTACCTATTGCTGTGAAAATAATCTGTTGCTGAAGGAAGTATTGCGTGATCAATGGGGATTTGAAGGAATTGTAATCAGTGACTGGGGAGCAGTGCATAATACGTTAGATGCGGGGCAGGCAGCACTTGATATTGAAATGTCAGTATTTGATAATTTCGACGAATATTGTCTGGCAGAACCTTTGAAACAAAGGATCTTGGATGAATCAGTAGATATGGCGTGTCTGGATGCAAAGGTACGTAACATCTTGCGAGTAATGTTTAAGTTAAAAATGATTGGAAAGGAAGCGGTACATCGAAAAAACGGCTCCTATAATACTATGGCGCACCGGCAGGTGTTGAAAAAAGCAGCGGAAAAATCTGTTATTTTATTGAAAAATGATAGTAAATTATTGCCACTTGGAAATACATATCATAAGAAAATTGCAGTCATAGGTTGTAACGCAGACCGAATTCACTCGGGCGGTGGAGGTAGTGCAGAAATTAAGGCTTTGTATGAAATATCACCGCTTCTTGGAATCAAAATGGAATTTGGAGGTAATGCAGAAATAGTATATGAACCGGGGTATTATATTCCGGAAAAAAAGGAGCTTAACGGAGAAAACTGGCAGGCTTCCAGTGTGGATGACAAAGAAAAAATACAACAACAGATCCGCAGGATGAGAGAAGAAAAAAGAAGATTAAAAAAGGAGGCATTTTATTCAGACCTATCGGAAATTGAGGAAGAATATCACAGAAGAGCTCTGAAGCTTGCTGAAGAGAGCGATATTGTTCTGTTTGTAGGAGGGTTGGATCATGAATATGACATTGAGGGAGAGGATCGTCCCTGCATGAAACTTCCGTATCATCAGGATGAATTGATTACAAAATTATTAAAGGTAAGACCGGACACAATTGTAACTATGATAGGAGGATCTCCGGTGGAGATGCCATGGGAAGAAAAAGCAGGTACAATTTTGTGGTCTTATTATGCCGGAATGGAGAGTGGCACAGCCCTAGCGGGAATCCTCACCGGAAGAATCAATCCCAGTGGAAAACTGGCAGAAACTTTTCCTCGTGTTTATGAAGATACACCGACAGGTCATAACGGACAATTTGGGAGAGATAATATGGTCTGTTATGAAGAAGAAATTATGGTCGGATATCGTCATTATGAGAAAAATGATATTTTGCCGATGTTCTGCTTTGGACATGGACTCTCTTATACAGAATTTGCGTATCACGATCTGCAGGTGAAACAAGATAATGATGCAAAAGACAGAGTGAGCATATCGTTTGATATAGAAAACGTAGGTCAAATAGACGGAAGAGAGATTGTACAGATTTATGTGAGGGATGAGGAGTGTACAGTAATCAGACCAGAAAAAGAGTTAAAGGCATTCAAAAGCATTACGCTGAAAGCGGGGAGTGTATGCAGAGTAGAGATTACTTTGGATAGTATGGCGTTTTCATTTTATGATGAGAAGAAACATGATTTTTGTGTGGAACCCGGAATTTTTGAAATATGTGTAGGCAATTCAACGCAAAATATTTTATTGCATCAGAAAATTGAATACCCTAACTGCAGTAAGCAGAATGTGTGAAATCCCGATTCTAATTCATTATAAAATAAAGGATAAACTAGCTACCGCTTTGGGCTGACTGATGAGACCGTCAGCTCAAAGCGGTAGTTTTATTATTTTATGGAATTATGAAAGCGGTTGTCAAATTGGAAAGCGGAATGCGGAATCCTTAGGATATGGCTTGCCATTGTAGCAGATTCCGATTATAATAAAAGATTGTAACGGCAACGGCTTGGAATTGGGGATTATCATGAATATAGTAGTAGACGGATATAATATATGTTATAAAACAACCGGTACCGGCGATAAGACGGTTGTGATCTTACAGGGCTGGGGTACGGATCTGGGAGTGTATGATTCCGTAGCCGGTGTGATAGACGGCAGCAGGTACCGTGTGATCCAGTTCGATTTCCCGGGCTTCGGCGGCAGCGATGAACCGAAGGAACCCTGGGATGTAGACGGATTTGCGGATTTTTTCTGCAGATTTATGGAAGTAATGCAGGTAAAGCAGGCCACCCTCATCGGGCATTCCTACGGTGGCCGCGTGATCATCAAGCTGGCAGCCAGAGAGAGCATCCCTTTTGAGATCACAAACATTATCCTGATCGACAGCGCAGGTGTCCTGCCGGTGCGTACTACTGCACAGAAATGGAAGATCCGCAAGTACAAGATCCTGAAGAAATTCCTGAACATGAAGCTGATCTATGCTATGTTCCCGGAGGTGATCGATGACTGGAGGAGCCGACAGGGATCGGCAGACTACCGCAATGCGACACCCATGATGCGTCAGTGTATGGTGAAGGCAGTGAATGAGGATCTGACGGAGTTGCTTCCGAAGATCCGTCAGGAAGTGCTGCTGATCTGGGGAGATCAGGATACGGCAACTCCTATCCGGGATGCACATATTATGGAAGAGAAGATACCCAACTGCGGTCTGGCAGTGATCCCGGGAACCGGTCATTTTTCTTTCCTTGAGAAGCCGGCACAGTTCCGGGGAATTATGGAGGCATATTTGCAATGATCATACGTGTGCTGATAGCGGTCGTGCTTGCTGTTCCGGCATATTTTTATACCATGCGGTATAACATTCATATGTTCCAGCAGAACGGCTATAAGAATAAAGAACACCTTCACTGGCTGAAGAAGAAGTTCCGGCTGCAATGGATTCTCTATTTTGGTCTGGCACTGGGCATTGTAACCTGTGTGTTTCCGTACCTTGCCCTTGAAATCTTCGAGTATCTGGTACTGTTCGTGATCATCGTGGTATATCGTGCCATGAAGCGGATGAATACGAAGAAAAAGCTGGTGTATACTGCCCGGGTCAAGAGATTGCTCGCTACGGAGCTGATCCTTACGGCTGCGGTATTCGCTCTGGTGTGTGGATTTGGCGGAATGAAGCGGATCCCGGGGCTGTGCCTGATCCTGGTATCTGTGAATCTGTTTCTGGATATTGTGGCTAATGTCATCAATCATCCCATGGAGGCGGGGATCAATCAGCATTATATCAATGACGCTGTGAGAAAGCTGAAAAGCGTCCCGGGACTTACCGTCATCGGTGTGACCGGCAGCTACGGCAAGACCAGTGTGAAGTTCTATTTGCAGACACTTTTACAGGAAAAATATAACGTACTGGTGACGCCGGAGAGTTTCAATACGCCTATGGGTGTGGTGCGGACCATCCGCGGTTCCCTGAAGCCCACCACGGAGATCTTCGTCTGTGAGATGGGTGCCCGCCATGTGGGCGATATCAAGGAGATCTGCGATATGGTGCATCCCGATCACGGTGTGATCACATCTATCGGACCGCAGCATTTAGAGACCTTTTTTAACATGGAGAATATTCAGAAGACGAAGTTCGAGCTGGCGGATGCCCTGCCGGAAGGCGGCATGCTGTTCTTGAACGGTGACAACGATTATATTCAGCAGCAGGCAGCTTCTCCCGCGTATGATCAGACCCCGGAGAAGATCTTCTATTATTCCGAAACGGAAGGGACAGGATACTGTGCCAAAGATGTGAAGGTATCCCAGTTAGGTACGGAGTTCACGGTAGTGACCCCGGACGGCGAGAGCGAGAGATTCCAGATGCGTCTCATCGGGGCCCACAATGTCATCAATGTGGTGGGGGCTATCGCAGTTGCTCATAGAATGGGCATGACGCTGCAGGAACTGCGGATCCCGGTACGCCGGATCGAGCCGGTGCCCCATCGTATGCAGATGCGGGAGCACGGTCTGGTGACGATCATCGATGATGCTTACAATTCCAACCCCGTAGGTTCCAGGGCAGCGGTCGAGACGCTGGCTATGTTTGACGGTATCCGGATCCTGATCACGCCGGGCATGGTGGAGCTGGGTGACAAGGAAGCGGAATACAATCATAAATTCGGTAACTACGCAGCGGATTGCTGCGATTACATCCTGTTAGTGGGCAGACGGCACACCGAGCCCATCAGGGAGGGCGTGCTGGAGAAGGGATTCCCGGAAGAGAAATGCCTTGTATTCGACAAGCTGGAGGAAGCTGTATCTTACGCCTATGCCATCAAAGGGCAGGGACATAAGTATATTTTATTAGAGAATGACCTGACGGATAACTATTAGACGACTCAGAGGCGATTTCGCGAAAGTGGTTCCGGATAGTTGACAGAGAGTAGTAAAATTCAGGAGGGAAAATAAATGAAGACAAGAGTAGCAATGCTGTTTGGCGGCAAGAGTGTAGAACACGAAGTATCAGTGATCTCCGGCATTCAGGCTGTCATGAATATGGACACAGACAAATACGAAGTGATCCCGGTCTATATGACCAAGCGCAATGAAATGTACATCGGTGAGGAGATCGGCAAGATCGAATCCTACAAAAATATCGATGAACTGTTGAAAAAGTCCCAGAGAGTCATCATGACCAACGAGGACGGCAAGGTATTCCTGACTCCGTTCCCGGTGAAGATGTTCGGCGGGAAGAAGCCGGTAGAGATCGACGTGGCTTTCCCCGTAGTCCACGGTACCAACGTAGAGGACGGCGCTTTCCAGGGTTACCTGAAGACCATGGGTATCCCCTTCGTGGGATGTGATGTGACCGCATCTGCCATCGGCATGGACAAATACATTATGAAAGCTGTCTTAAAGGAATGCGATGTGCCGGTACTGGATGCACAGCTGTATACTCTGGCAGATTATGCGGAGATGGAGACACTTCTTGACAAAGTGGAAAAGGGACTGGGTTATCCCGTGATTGTAAAGCCTGTCAACTTAGGTTCCAGCGTAGGTATCAGCGTGGCAAAGAACCGCGTGGAACTGACCCATTCCGTGGACGATGCTTTCAAGTATGCCACTAAGGTACTGGTGGAGCATGCCATTACGAATCTGCGGGAGATCAACTGCTCCGTACTGGGAGATGAGAATGATGCCATCGCCTCTGAGTGTGAAGAACCCCTGCATACCAAAGATATCTTAAGCTATGAAGACAAATATGTCAGCAATGCCAAGGGCAGTGGTTCCAAGGGCATGGCGAGCGTATCCCGCAAGATTCCCGCAGAGCTGTCACCGGAGAAGAGAGAGGAAGTCCGGGAGCTGGCAGTCAGATCCTTTAAAGCACTGGGCTGTAACGGTGTGTCCCGTATCGACTTTATGATCGATGAGGACAACGGTAAGCTGTATTTTAACGAGATCAATACCATCCCCGGATCACTGGCATTCTATCTGTGGGATCCGGTGGGCGTTCCTTACAAAGAGCTTCTGGACCGTATGATCCAGCTGTCTTTGAAGAGAGCCCGCACCGAGGAGAGACTGACCTTTACCTTTGACACCAATATCCTGAATTCCGCAAGCTTTGGCGGTTCTAAGGGTGGTAAATTGTAATAGCCGGTTTATGGATTTTATGATTATTTAATATATTTTTTAGCACTCTGGACTTGCGAGTGCTAATCTATAGTGATAATATAATCTCTGTAAAAGCAACAAGCGACTGCAGCAGCAGACAATTGTTTGAAAAGAGATGTGAAGTGGTCAGCCGCGCAGGGAACTGTGTGGCTGATTTTTACATGGAGAACGTCTTGGTTGTGTGGCTCACCGGTTGGGCAGAATGGAGGGAATATGACGAAGACAACAAAAAGAGATTATTATGAAGTACTGGGTGTCAGCAAGACAGCGGACGCCGCAACGATAAAAAAAGCATACCGGAAACTGGCGAAAAAATACCATCCGGATACCAATGCAGGAGACCCTGTGGCAGAGGAGAAGCTGAAGGAAGTCAACGAGGCTTACGATGTGCTGGGGGATGAAAAAAAGAAGAAACTATACGATACTTACGGTTTTGCCGCTTTCCAGGAGGGATTTAACGAGGAGGCAGCCAGACAGTATCAGGAGCAGTTTAAGAACGGAGGAGGTTTCCACTACAATGGAGGTACCGGCGGCTTCGGCACCGATGGATTCGGCGGCTTTGGCAACGGCACGTTCCATTACAGTACAGGAGGAAGCGGTTTCGGTACCGGTGATTTCGGCAGCTTCGGCGGGGATGAGGATATTTTTGACAATCTGTTCGGTCAGTATTTCAAGGGACAGAAAGGCTCCGGACGGGGCAGCCGGGCGAACTACCGCAGCAAAGGTCAGGATGTGGAATCCGGCATCACCATCAGCTTTGACGAAGCAATGCATGGCTGCGACAAGACCTTTACTTTAAGAGATCCGGCTACCGGCAAGTCCGAATCCGTGCAGGTGCACATTCCGGCAGGTATCGATACCGGTAAAAGTATCCGCCTGAAAGGTAAGGGTGGTGAAGGTTACTCCGGCGGTGAGAGCGGTGACCTGTATCTGAAGGTGACGGTACAGGAGAAGCCGGGCTGGGAGCGTAGAGGACAGGATCTGTATACCACGGTCAATATCCCCTATACTACCGCAGCCCTGGGCGGCGAGATCCGTGTACCCACGTTGTACGGCGATGTCATGTGCAAAGTGAAGGAAGGTACGCAGTCCGGAAGTAAGATCCGTCTGAAAGGCAAGGGTGTGGTATCCATGAAGGATAAAAATGCCCACGGCGATCAGTATGTCGTGATCCAGATTCAGGTGCCTAAGAATCTGACCCCGGCAGCAAAAGAAAAATTACAGGAATACAAGAAGGTCAGTGGATTTTGATCCACTGGCCTTTTGTGTTTTTTGATAAATGATAAAATTTTTCATTAAACGAAAAAAGCTGGAAATAGGAAAAACAGGTGCTTATAATATTCATTCATAAATAGAATAAACAAAAGACTTCACACAGGAGGAAATGAATTATGTTGAAATGTTTGAAAAAGATTGATAAAGCTAAAACCGGTATCTTCGCAGCAGGCGTTCTGTTCGGAACCGCAGGTATCAAAGTACTGTCCAGCAAGGATGCGAAGAAGCTGTACACCAACTGCACCGCAGCTGTTTTGCGTGCAAAAGAGTGCGTAATGAAGACGGCTACCACCATTCAGGAGAACGCAGAGGACATCTACGCAGAAGCTCAGCAGATCAACGAGGAGAGAGCAGCACAGGCAGCTCAGGAGTTTGACGGTGAGGTTGAGGCAGAAGCAGCAGAGACTGCAGCAGATGCTGAATAATCCATCGAAGCTTACAACACAGAATAAATGACACCTGCATGCTCCGGCATCGCAGGTGTTTTCATGAAAGCAGGCATAAATTATGAGATTTGTGATCAAACATGAGATAAAGGGGAGACTCAGGGTTCACATTCTGCAGAGCCGCATGAGCTTTGCGCAGGCAGATACACTGCAATACTATCTGGACGGACAGAATAATATTGTCAGTGCCAAAATTCAGGAGCGCACCCTGGATGTCACGGTAGTCTATACCGGTTCCAGGGAGGAGGCACTGAAGACACTGGAGAATTTTACGTATCAGGGTACGGAAGTACCGGAGAATTATCTTGCTAATTCCGGCAGGGAGATGAACCGGGAATATAAGGATCAGCTGATCAATAAAGTGGTAATGCATTATGGGATCAGGCTGTTTTTACCCATGGATATCCGTTCCGTGATCACCACGGTAAAATCTTTCAAATATCTCTGGCATGGAATCAAGACCCTGGCAAAGGGCAAGATCGAAGTACCGGTACTGGATGCCACTGCTATCGGTGTATCTGTGCTGCGCGGTGATTACAACACCGCAGCCTCTGTGATGTTCCTGTTAGGCATCGGTGAGATTTTGGAGGAGTGGACGCACAAAAAGTCTGTCGGTGATCTGGCGAGGAGCATGTCCTTAAACATTGACAAGGTATGGGTTGTGAGCGACGGACAGGAGATCCTGGTGCCGTCCACATCCATTAAGTCAGGAGATCTGGTAAGGATCCACATGGGCAATGTGATTCCTTTCGACGGTACAGTGACGGATGGAGAAGGTATGGTGAATCAGGCATCTCTGACCGGAGAATCCGTTCCGGTGAGAAAAATTCCCGGTGGAACTGTCTATGCCGGAACTGTGGTAGAAGAAGGTGAGCTGACTATCTGTGTGAAAGAAAACGGCGGCTCCAGCAAATATGAGAAGATCATGACCATGATAGAGGAATCCGAGAAGCTGAAATCCTCTCTGGAGGGTAAGGCAGAGCACCTGGCAGATAAGCTGGTACCCTATACTTTCTTAGGCACCGGTCTGGTATGGCTGTTCACACGGAATGTGACCAAGGCATTATCCGTGCTGATGGTGGATTTCTCCTGCGCATTGAAGCTGTCTATGCCGTTAGCGGTATTGTCTGCGATCCGTGAGGCAAGCACCTATGAGATCACGGTGAAGGGCGGCAAATACTTAGAGGCTATGGCAGATGCCACCACCATTGTATTTGACAAGACCGGAACACTGACCAAGGCACAGCCCACGGTGGCAGATGTGATATCCTTTAACGGGCAGTCTGCGGATGAGCTGCTTCGGATTGCTGCCTGCCTGGAGGAGCATTTCCCTCATTCCATGGCAAAGGCAGTGGTACGTGAGGCAGCCCGCAAGGAGCTGGTGCATGAAGAACTGCATACCAAAGTGGAATATATCGTGGCTCACGGTATTTCTTCTACCCTGGATGGCAAGAAGATCATTATCGGAAGTTATCACTTCGTATTCGAGGATGAACAGGCACAGATTCCGGAAGGCAGGCAGGAACTGTTCGATCAGCTGCCTGAGGAATACTCCCGCCTGTATATGGCAATTGACGGCAAGCTGGCTGCAGTGATCTGCATCGAGGATCCTCTCAGAGAAGAGGCCCCGGAGGTCATCCGACAGCTGAAGAGTCTCGGAATCCACAAGGTAGTCATGATGACAGGAGACAGCGACCGTATCGCCGGGGCAATTGCGGGTACCGTCGGTGTGGATGAGTATTATTCCGAGGTGTTGCCGGAAGACAAGGCAAGGTTCGTGGAGCAGGAGAAGCAGGCAGGCCATAAGGTCATTATGATCGGTGATGGCATCAACGATTCCCCGGCATTGTCTGCGGCAGATGTTGGTATTGCCATCAGCGAGGGCGCACAGATCGCCAGAGAGATCGCCGATGTCACCATCGGTGCGGACAATCTGTATGAAGTAGCGACCCTGAAAGAATTGAGCAACTCCCTGATGGAGCGGATCCATAAAAATTATCGCATGATCGTAGGTATCAACACCGGACTGATCATTTTAGGTGTGGCAGGTATCATTCCTCCCACTACGTCCGCTCTTCTGCATAATACATCTACCCTGTGGATCAGCACCAAGAGCATGAAGAACCTTTTGGATAGAGAAGAAGCATAAAAAGAGAAGAAGCATAAAAAGAGAAAAAGCAAAGGCCATTGTGAGAGAAAAAGAGAATTCCTCGCAATGGCTTGTGTTTTCTTTTGTAGTAAGCTGCTGCTAACTGAAAAATGTAATACAAAAAAATGTAATACAATTTGAACGGAATGTACGGTACTTTTGTAGGAATTATATGTTGCATATTTGCAGATGTATGTATATAATGATATAGTAATTCCTAGTTGGACGCTAGAGATAGGAGGAAGTATATGTCAGAACAATTATTACAGGTGCGTAACTTGTCCGTAAGTGTAGAGGACAAGCCCATCCTTCATGGAATAGATTTAGAGGTTCGTCCCGGAGAGACCCATGTCCTCATGGGACCCAACGGTGCGGGCAAATCCACGTTGGGTTACACCATCATGGGAAGTCCCCGTTATGAGGTGACCGGTGGTGAGATCCTGTTCAAAGGAAAACAATTATTGGAGGAGACCACAGACCAGAGAGCCAAGGATGGTATTTTCCTGTCCTTCCAGAATCCCCTGGAGGTACCCGGAGTATCGCTTCGGAATTTCATTCGTAATGCCGTGGAACAGAGAAGCGGTTCCCGTATCAAGCTGTGGACATTTAAAAAGGAACTGGAGAAAGCTATGGAAGTCTTACAGATGGATCCTTCCTACGGTGACCGTGATCTGAACGTGGGATTCTCCGGCGGTGAGAAGAAAAAGGCGGAGATCTTACAGTTACTTATGTTAAAACCCTCGTTGGCAATCTTGGATGAGACGGATTCCGGCCTGGACGTGGATGCAGTGCGTACCGTATCCAAGGGCGTGGAAGAGTACCAGAAGGACAAAAAGGGTGCGCTGTTGATCATTACCCACAGCACCAGAATTTTAGAGTCTCTCCATGTGGACAAGACCCATGTACTGGTGAATGGTAAGATCGTGGCATCCGGCGATGCTTCTCTCGTAGACGAGATCAACGAGCATGGTTTTGAACGTTTTCTGGAAGCGTAAAGGAGGTCGACGATCCGAATGAGTGAAAGAGAAAAGACTTATGTGGAGGACGTCAACAGAAGCATTTATGATATTCGCAATGAAGAAAAAGACGTCTACCGCATTCAGAAAGGACTGACGCCCGCCATTGTGGAAGAGATCTCCGCGAAGAAGAACGATCCCGCATGGATGGCGAATTTCCGTCTGCAGTCATTGCAGATCTATAACGAGATGGAAGTCCCCGACTGGGGTCCCTCTATTGAGGGTCTGAACATGGAAGATATCGTAACCTATGTAAAACCCAATACCCATATGAGCGCCAAATGGTCCGAGGTACCGGAGGATATCAAGGATACCTTTGAGAAGCTGGGAATCCCGCAGGCGGAGCGGAAGTCCCTCGCCGGTGTGGGCGCCCAGTACGATTCCGAGCTGGTATATCACAATGTCAGGGAAGAAGTGGCAGCCCAGGGTGTAGTCTATACCGATATGGAGAGTGCCCTGAATGGGGAATATGCGGATATGGTGCGGAAGCATTTTATGAAGCTGGTGCCCCCCAGAGACCACAAATTCGCAGCGCTGCACGGTGCTGTGTGGTCCGGCGGCTCCTTCGTATATGTTCCCCCCGGAGTGTCTGTGACGATCCCTTTGCAGTCTTATTTTCGACTGAACGCACCGGGAGCCGGACAGTTCGAGCATACCCTGATCATTGTGGACGAGGGTGCATACCTGCATTTTATCGAAGGCTGTTCCGCCCCGAAGTACAACGTGGCGAACCTCCATGCCGGCTGTGTGGAGCTGTTCGTGGGGAAAAATGCAAAACTGCGTTACTCCACCATCGAGAACTGGTCCAAGAATATGTACAATCTGAATACCAAGCGGGCGTTGGTGGAAGAAGGCGGTACCATAGAATGGGTATCCGGTTCCTTCGGATCCCACGTATCCTATCTGTACCCCATGAGCGTGCTGAACGGTAAGGGGGCCAGAGCGGAATTCACCGGTATCACCTTTGCGGGAGCCGGACAGAATCTGGATACCGGCACCAAAGTGGTCCACAATGCACCGGAGACCACTTCCTATATCAATACCAAGTCCATCTCCAAGGATGGAGGTATCAGTACTTTCCGAAGTTCCGTAGTGGTGAAGAACAGTGCGGCAAAGAGCAAATCCGCCGTATCCTGTCAGTCCCTGATGCTGGATGACAAGTCTCGTTCCGACACCATCCCGGCCATGGATATCCGTACCCAGGATGCCGATATTGGACACGAGGCGAAGATCGGCCGGATCAGCGATGAAGCAGTGTTCTATCTGATGTCCCGCGGTATCTCAGAAGAGGATGCCAGAGCCATGATCGTCAGCGGATTCGCAGACAATGTATCGAAGGAGCTGCCGTTGGAATACGCGGTGGAGATGAACAATCTGATCCGTCTGGAGATGAAGGGCAGCATCGGTTAATGTGGCAGGAGGAATGGAGATCAGTATGGAAAAAGAATATAATATGACCATTAACAGACTGCCGGCGAAGACCTGGAACTGGCTTCGCATGAACGAGACGCAGTTGGAAAAGATAGAAGTACCTACGGCAGGAGGGGTAAAGGTAAGCCTGCCGGAAAAAATAACAACAGTAGAAAATGAGGGATCCCAGCCCTGGAATGCGGATTTTGCAGGCATCCCATCCGGCATGGGAGAGGACATGGACGGTCTTCTGACAGCAGCGGGAGTGAAGGCACAGCATTATGAGGTGTCTGAGGAAACCACAGAAGCACAGCCGTTGCTGTTGGATTATACCTACGTACAAAATAGTTTACAGGCCGGTGCCGTAGCAGTGAGAGCCCGGAAAAACAGTGAAATCACCGTGATCGAGGACTTTGCTTCCGACAGGGAGGCGTCAGGGCAGGCGGCAGTATCCACCAGATTGCATCTGGAAGAGGGAGCGAAGATCCGCCTGATCCAGATTCAGAGACTGGGCAATGGATTTACCTTTATGAATGATATCGGAGCCCTGTGTGAAGAGAAGGCTTCCCTGGAAGTGATCCAGCTGATCCTCGGCGGAAAGAATACTTACCTTGGATGCAAGACTACCTTACAGGGCAGAGAGAGCAGCCTGAATGCCGACACCGCTTATATCGTGGGCGGTGACGGAAGACTGGATATGAACTATGTAGCTGTGCATGAAGGCAAAAAGACCCAGAGCAATATGCAGGCCGGCGGCGTTCTGCGGGATCATGCTTTCAAGCTGTATCGTGGCACCATTGATTTCAAATGGGGGGCTAAAGGCGCAGTAGGCAATGAAAAAGAGGATGTACTGTTATTATCCAACGATGTGGTGAACCAGACCATTCCCCTGATCCTCTGTGCGGAGGAAGATGTGGAAGGTAATCACGGCGCCACCATTGGCAAACTGGACGATGAGCTGCTGTTCTACCTGGAGAGCCGCAGCATGAACAGAGAGCAGATCTATGAGATGATGGCTATGGCCAAGGTGGATGCGGTCTGCCGCAAGATTCCTGATGCAGCTACACGGGCTAAGGTACAGGAGTTCCTTGGCAGAGCCGGGGAAGAAGAGGAAGCGGAAGAGTAAGATAACAGGAGGAAGTATGACGACTTCAATCAGCGAGATCCGTAAGGATTTTCCTCTGCTTATGAGTAACGATGTGATTTATCTGGACACGGCGGCGACTTCCCAGAAGCCGTCCTGTGTTCTGGAGGCAGAGAGAACATTTTATGAAAAATACAATGCCAATCCCCTGCGCGGATTATACGAGCTGGGAGAGGCGGCAACCGAAAAATACGAAGAAGCCAGAGAGACGGTCCGGGAGTTTTTAAATGCCAGAGAGGCGGCGGAGATCGTTTTCGTCCGCAATGCCACGGAAGGCTTGAATCTGGTGGCCTACAGTTTCGGCTCACTGGTACTGAAACCGGGAGATGAGATCCTGGTGAGCATTATGGAGCACCACAGCAATCTCTTGCCCTGGCAGCAGGCGGCAGCCAGAACCGGAGCAGTGGTGAAGTATCTGGAGTGCACCGAAGACGGAAAATATACCGAGGAAGCTTTTAAGGAGGCACTGAGCGAACGAACGAAGATCGTTGCTATGACCCAGGTATCCAATGTGCTGGGCTGCAAAAATGATATCAAGCGTTTTGCGCAGCTGGCACATGAGGCAGGCGCTTATTTCGTGGCAGACGGAGCCCAGAGCGTTCCCCATATGGCAGTGGATGTACAGGATCTGGATGTGGATTTTTTGGCATTTTCCGGACACAAGATGTATGCTCCCATGGGAATTGGTGCGTTATATGCGAAGAGAGAACTGTTGGAGCAGATGCCTCCTTTCCTGTGCGGCGGGGAAATGATCGATTCCGTCAGCCGTACCGGAGCCGTGTGGGCGGAAGTGCCACATAAGTTCGAAGCAGGAACGGTAAACGGTGCCGGAGCCTATGCACTGGCAGAGGCAATCCGGTATGTGCAGAAGATCGGTTTTGACTTTATCGAAGAGAGAGAAGCGAAGCTGACAGCCATGCTGATGGATGGCATGAAAGAGATTCCCGCAGTACACATTCTGGGCTCACAGAAAGCAGAAGACCATCACGGCATTGTGACCTTCAAACTGGACGGTGTGCATCCCCATGATGTGGCTTCTATTTTGGATGCGGATCATATCGCGGTCCGGGCGGGACATCATTGTGCCCAGCCGTTATTGCAACATTTGAAAGTATTGTCCACCACCAGAGTAAGCCTGGGTGTCTACAATACGGAAGAAGAGATTCAGGCATTTTTAGAAAGCCTTGCAAAGATAAGGAGACAGATGGGCTATGGAGAATAAGACATTTTATAATGAAATCCTGACGGAGCACAATCTGCATCCGTATCACAAGCACAAGCTGGAGGATGCGAATCTGGTGTTGGAGGGCGTTAATCCCAGCTGTGGTGATGACATTTTTCTGGAGCTGAAAGTGGAGGATGGTGTGGTAGTTGACGGTGCCTTCGAAGGCGACGGCTGTGCCATTTCCCAGGCTTCCGCGGACATGATGCTGGAGCTGGTCATTGGCAGAAGCAAGGAGGAAGCGTTGCATCTGGCAGACCTGTTCCTCAAGATGATCAAGGGAAGTATTACCGAGGAAGAGCGGGACGAACTGGAGGAAGCCTCCGTATTGCAGGATATCGCCCACATGCCTGCCAGGGTAAAATGCGCGGTGCTTGGCTGGCATACTATGCAGGAATTATTGAAAACAGAAGAAAAATAGCTGATAAAAAGATAAAGATACATCTTGCACGCCCTTTTTGGATACGCTACAATGAAAAAAAGAAGTGTAAGAAAAGCGGGGGGCTGTGCATGTTCCACATAGAGCTTATCATTGAATTCCTGGAAAACGTGATGAACAATATTGTCCAGGTGGCAATACTGTTCTTTGAATTTGTCGGAGTGATCGTTATTATTCTCTCCGGTCTGAAAGGGTTTTATAATTATGTGCGGCGGGTGCCGGATATGAAGATCACCCTGGCGCAGGGGCTTGCTGTAGGGCTGGAGTTCAAGTTGTGCAGTGAGATCCTTAAGACCGTTATTGTCAGAGACTGGAAGGAGATCGTTACTGTAGCCGGTATCATCGGACTTCGTGCGGCACTGACTTTCCTGATCCATTGGGAGATCAAGGAAGAGAAGAATCATTCCTAAAAATCGGCAGCTGATGAAAATCGGCTGCTTTTTTTTTAGAATGATTTCCGGTTACCCAACAAAAGTCAATAAGTTTATCCAGATAAAGAGATTAAATTTGTAATGGTATATAGGTTAAATTTGCACCTTGGAAAAAAGCTGTCAGAGGACTAACATATAACGATAAAGTATGTATTTATAAAAAAGTGTAAAGAAATGCTAAAAAAACCGTTGCATTTGACACTTCGACGTGCTAAAGCTATCGATAGCATGAACGTAAATGTAATCGATTACGCATGCTTAAAAGGAAAGCAGAATGGAATTACAAAAGACACTTACTCCCGGGGAAGCGCTGGAACGCGTCCTGCGATCTTATCAGACCTACTACAATATCAAAACAGAGGCTGTAGAACCGCCATTCGCAGCCGAAGCAATCTTCGGATCCCATAATGAGCAGTACTTTCTGATCAAGAAAGCTAAGGTGGCAGATATTGACACCAACGAGACTGTGTATTTTGCCACAGAGGAATCTTTATCAAAGGATCGCCTTCTGGAACTGGACTCCATCGCCTGGGAACGGGGAACTGCCAACGTGCAGCCCTCATCCAATCATCGGAACAGCGATGTTGTCCTGATCATTCTGACCGGTCATGCGGAGGAGGATGCGCTTACACAGGTGAAAAAGTGCAAGCATTATCAGAGTTACCTCTGGGGATTTCATGGCTGGAGTAATTACCGTTTGATTGTCGCCGAGTTATCTTCGGGTCGGATCGTCCACAACCGCCACGGACAGATTCTGAAGAAGCTCGTGAAAAAGGCAATACAGTAAATACAAGGGACATGTGAGGAAGCAGTAATTTACAAAGTAAATTAACGGATTCCGAACAGTTTTAGAATTGCGAGAGCGGATTTTAGCGGAGCAATTCGTGTATTTGCGAAAAATTAAATCTGTGTATAAGAAAAGGAGAAACACAAATGACAGCATTATTAATTGTTTTGGCCGCTATCGTATTATTGTTTATCGGCTATGTGTTCTATGGCTCCTGGCTGGCAAAACAGTGGGGCATTGATCCTACCAAGAAGACTCCTGCTATTGAGAAGGAGGATGGTGTAGACTATGTTGCAGCAAAGCCCGCCGTACTTATGGGACATCATTTTTCCTCTATCGCCGGAGCAGGCCCGATCAACGGACCGATCCAGGCTTCCATCTTCGGATGGGTTCCCGTATTCCTGTGGTGTATTATCGGTGGTATTTTCTTCGGCGGTCTGCAGGACTTCGGATCTTTATTCGCATCTATCAGACATGACGGTAAATCTGTAGGTGAGATCATCGAGGATTCCATGGGATCCAGAGCAAAGAAGCTTTTCATCATCTTCGCACTTCTGGTATTGATTCTGGTAATCGCTTCCTTCGTTAACATCGTGGCAGGTACTTTCCTGACTGTGGCAGACGAAGCCGGCAAGACCGCTTTCGGTTTTGTGACCAATCCTACCGGTAACCAGTCTACCGCTATGATCTCTTTGTTATTTATCGTTCTGGCTGTTATTTATGGTTATGTGACCAACAGAATGGGTGTCAAGACTCTGCCCGCTACCATCGGTGGCATCATCGGTATCGTACTGATCACTGTTCTTGGCTTGAACGTTGGTTTTGCAATGAACCGTATCGCATGGATCGTATTCGTAGGTGTGTACATCGCTGTAGCTTCCCTGGTTCCCGTATGGATCCTGTTACAGCCCCGTGACTATCTGTCCAGCTTCCTGCTGTACGCTATGATCGGTCTGGCATTCATCGGTGTGGTTGCAGGTGCTTTCACCGGTACTGTTGCTTTCGATATTCCAGCTTTCACCAGCTGGGAGCCCAAGGCAGGACAGACCCTGTTCCCTATGCTGTTCATCACTGTAGCATGTGGTGCATGTTCCGGTTTCCACAGCTTGATCGCTACCGGTACTTCTTCCAAGCAGTTAGCGAACGAGAAGGATGCCAAGGCAATCGGTTACGGCTCCATGCTAATCGAGTCTGCTCTGGGTATCATCGCTCTGGTAGCAGTCGGTGCAGTATATCAGAAGTACTTAAACGGTGAGTTCGGATCTCCCGCAGCTGCATTCGCTGCAGGTATCGCATCCATGTTCGGTACCGAGACTTCCAAGGCATATGGCACCATTTACGCACTATTAACTCTGTCTGTATCCGTATTCGCGCTGACCAGTCTGGATACCGGTACCCGTCTGAGCCGTTTCATGTTCTCCGAGCTGTTCCTGAAGGAAGGCGAGGCTACCTACAAGGATGCCAAGGGCGCACGTAAAGTGCTGGCTCATCCTCTGTTCGGTACTGTTTCTATGGTACTGATCGGTTGTATCCTGGGTGGTCTGTCTCTGAGCCAGATCTGGGGTCTGTTCGGTGCAGCCAACCAGTTGCTGGCAGGTATCGCACTGATGGCAGTAGCTGCATGGCTGGGTGAAGTTGGTAAGAACAACAAGATGTTCTACTTCCCTATGGTATTCATGCTTGCTGCAACCCTGACCAGCCTGGTGATCACTGTAATCAACAAGTGTAAGGCTATCGGCGCCGGCACCGCTGCATGGGGTGACTGGTTCCAGCTGTTCTTCGCAACTGCAATGGCAGTGCTGGCAATCTTCCTGGTAGTGGAAGGTGCACAGACCTTCGCTAAGCAGATGAAAGAGAAGAAGGCTAAGAAGGCTGCTTAATATAAGCGCAAGATACAAAAGATAAATAAAGTTAAGCAAAGAGAAATCCCGGAGACTGTGAAAGGCCTTCGGGATTTTTATTGTGTATGCGGGGACCGCAGAAGCGGTGTCCGGAATAATAATAGATGCGGCAATCGCAATATCAGCCCCGCGTAAGGAACCGGGGCAATTCTTCAATGGGAATCGGCTTGGAGAACTTATAGCCCTGTAAATAATCTGCATGACTGATGATACACAGTTCTTCCTGGGCATCGGTCTCTACACCTTCGTACAGTACCTTGTAACCCAGACGCTCAAAGGCGGTAGAGAAGTAATCCAGCATGAAGCGGGAATTGGCATCCTGATCCGCCATCAGTAAAAGGCTTCTGTCGAATTTGACCACATCCAGTTTCAGGCTTAAGATCCGGTCGAAATTGGAATAACCGGTTCCAAAATCATCCAGATAAGTACATACCCCCAACTGTTTGAACTCACTGACGCATTCCTGTACCAGTTCGTATTCCGTATCGTTCTGGGACTCCGTAAACTCAACGGCAATGGTGTGGAAGTCGATTCCGGCGGCTCGTACGATGGATTTGAATTCTTCCATGAAGTCCTTTTCGCCCAGCTCTTCCACAGAAAGATTTACGGATACACGGGAGATCTGATAGCCCTCATCTTGCATCTGCTTGATCTGCCTACAGGTCTTATTCAGAATGATCATGCTGAGGCGGTGGATGTAGCCGTATTTTTCTGCCAGAGGAATAAAACGATCCGGGAATACCAGTCCTGTCTGTGGCAGACGCAAACGCATCAGGGATTCTGCGGTATCGTAAGTACCCGTGTGGACATTCCGTACCGGCTGACAATAGACCAGAACGCGTTCGTCATCTAAGGAGCCGTGTTCCGCAATATCCTTCAACTGGGACTTGATATAATGCATTTCTTTATAAGTCTGGTAATCTTCTTCCCCGAAGACACGATAGGAATTCTGCGCTACTTTTTCGGAAAAGTAATTGAATACCTCGTAGAACTGTTCCAGATTCTCACAAAAGTCCAGATGGTCGAAGAGTACCAGCTTGTAGGGAAGCTTATATTCTTCATAATATTTCTGGAACACCTTTTTAATCAGGGATACTGCCCTTTCTGTGGCATCCGGGATATTGTGGCTGTCCACTGCCAGTACGAAGAAGCTGGTGGAAGGATTGAACAACATACCCTTTCGAAAATAATCCGTCCAGAAGCTGTAGAACAGCTTTCCCATTTCCTCTGTCATGACGTATTCGAAATCCATGTCAAAGCGCAGGCACAGGTAGTAGGTATCCTGAGCGGTCTGTCGCTGCTGGCGCAGATATTCATCCAAGGATGCGGAACCCAGGGCACCGGTCTTCGGGTCGTAGGCGTTGGCATGGAGCATGTACAATACCACCAGAAGCGGCAGAAAATAGGTTGTGGCCAGGAAAGAAGTCGTATTCATGGCAGCTTCCATGACTACGATCAATCCACAGACCGTCTCAGTAAATATCAGCATATGGAACAGTGCGGTAGGAAGTCTGCGGCGGTAGCGAACCAACAGAAAGAGGATCACCGCCAGATACAGAAGATATCCGACCATAAAAGGAGTGGACAGGATATTTTCATACCAGATTCCGTAATGATCCTGATGAAATCCCCAGCCGGTCAGAGGAGATGCCAGATCGGCAACTCCGGTCACCACAAGGATGGCGAAGGACAGAAAGGTATATTTCCTGCCGATATTTTTCGGGAAGACGATCAGTATTTTCAGGTAAGCAATATAGAGACAGAACAGGGACAGAAGACTGATATGGTAGACGGCCCGGAGGATCCAGAGAAGGGTGTTCTGTCTGGAAAAAAGGTCGGCATAATAAAAGGCGATATTGGAAACTGCGGCAATGAAAAGCAGGGCAAAACAGGCCTTGAAGATCCGAAAGGTCCGGCTCTGTTTAATGAAAGTCTGTCGGATCAGTAACAATGCCAGAAGACACATAACCACCAACAGAAAATCTGCCACGGGAGAGTAACTGTGGATGACGATATGATTTGTGGATAGTAACAGGTTCAACCCCATAAAAATTCTCCTCTCTGGTAATGTAGAAAATGAACAAACAATATAAAATGAATTTACAAATACCATAAGAGGAGAAATTTGTCAGTGGGGCAGCTGTGGGAAATTAGTCCTATTTTGAGCAAATGGGAAAAATTGTAATAGATTTAATGTTCGAAGAATGCAACGGCAACAGCACCCGGGCCCACATGGGTTCCGATGGTGGCACCCAGAGTGCTGACGGGAAGCTCCTTGGCATAATCCTTCCAGAGATGCTCACTGTCGTGAATGTATTTCTGTAAAAGTTCGTCACTCAGACCGGTATAGCCCAGACAGAAGGGCTTGGAGAAGTCCACGCCGTCCGCTTTTTCAATTTCACGGATGAGGAAGTTACTGCCGTTTTTGGAACCACGGGCTTTTCCCAGCATAATGATCTCACCGTCTACGACTGCTACCACGGGCTTGATGGCCAGAGCGCCCCCGATGAATGCCACAGTGGGGGAGATACGGCCCCCTTTTTTCAAGTATTCCAGAGTGTCTAAGAGTCCCATGGTGTGGATCTTATGCTTTTGCTCTTGCAGAACGCTTACGATCTCTTCCGCGGTCATTCCCTGCTTTTTCAGCTGCAGGCCGTATTCTACCAGAATCTGTTCCCCAATGGTGGCATTCAGACTGTCTACGACGAAGACTTTGCCTTCATAATCCTCGGCAGCGATCCGGGCACTCTGGCAGGTGCCGGACAGCTTGCTGGAAATAGTAACCACAATGACAGTTTCTCCGGCCGATACAGCTTTTTCGTAGGCTTCTTCGAAGACTGCGGGAGATACCAGACTGGTGGTGGGCAGAGTATCACATTCGATCAGTTTCTCATAGAATTCCTTATGACTGATGGTGACACCGTCAGCATATTCCTCCTCACCGAAGCGGATATGCAGGGGGAGAATCGTGACGTCCTCTCTTGAACTGTTCATATCGGATGCGGAGTCCGTGATAAAACGTATTTTTTCCATAATTGTTTCCTGTACTTTCTATATATAGTTATGATGAATATTCTTTCGGGCGGAAATGCGCCGGGGCATCCATCGGGATGGACATACGACATCGTTCATGTCACCTTGCTGTTAATTCTGTTGGAAAGCCGGTCAGGGTGAGTTGCGGATGGATCATTTCTCTGTGGGATGCTTGACAGAAAACTCTGTAAGATACTGCTCCAGATTATGGGAGATCCGTTCCAGAGAGTCATAGAGATTCAACCGTTGTTCTTCCGTCATGCCATCACCGCCGTGAGCCAGTGCGGAATAGATCCGGGAACTGATCTTTTTGACTACAGTATTGCCTTCTTCTGTCAGATAATACAGTGTGCGGTAGGAACGTTTATGTTCCGGCAGCTCGCAGGACACCAGCCCCTTGGAACTCAACTGGCTTAAGGTACGGGAGATTGCGGCCTTGTCTTCCTTACACAGCTCCGTCAGCTGCGTGGCGGTCAGCCCTTCCGGGTGTTTTCCCAGATAATACAGACACATGGTATAACCGGCTTTTAAGTCCATCTGTCCCATTTCCAGTTCTTTCAATTTTTGCAGATAACGGTGCAATTCTGTGATAGATACCACAAATCTTTCAAAACGATCCTGCATGAAGGTTCCTCCTGTAAAATGTTGACACTGCAACAACTTTATGAAGTGTAACACAAGGATGTTGATAAGTCAACAAAAAGAAGGGCAAAAAAATACCTTATCCATTAAGATAAGGTACTGATAAGAATAAACTATGCAATTTCCAGCCGCTGCTTTATTTTTCGGACATCATTTTCCAATACATTAAGCCGGACGCGAACCAGTTCATCATCTTCTTTTACTTTTAAGGCCCGGTCGAATTTTCTGGATAAATCTAAATGAGCTTCTGCAATTGTACAGATATTACGACTGACTTCATTCTCAAGAGTCAACTCCATATTGGTAAGGCGATTCGCCATAGAGAGCTGACCGGATTCCAGATTGGCAAGGCGCTGTTCCATGGCAATCTGACCGGATTCCAGATTGGCAAGGCGCTGTTCCATGGCAATCTGACCGGATTCCAGATTGGCAAGGCGCTGTTCCATGGCAATCTGACCGGATTCCAGATTGGCAAGGCGCTGTTCCATGGCAATCTGACCGGATTCCAGATTGGCAAGGCGCTGTTCCATGGCAATCTGACCGGATTCCAGATTGGAAACACGTTGTTCCAAAGAATCGAATCTTTGCTCCAGTGAATCAAGTCGCTGCTCCACCCTGTCGAGTCGCTGTTCGACCTTATCAAGTCGTTGTTCCACCCTGTCGAGTCGCTGTTCGACCTTATCAAGTCGTTGCTCCACCCTGTCGAGTCGCTGTTCGACCTTATCAAGTCGTTGCTCCACCCTGCCCAGTCGTTGGTCTATACTTTCTAATTTAATTACTATCGTCTCTAATAATTCCCGGTTGGTCATGAATTCTCCTCCTGTACATGTATACTAGCACAGTTCAAAAGTGTTGACAATTGGGCAATATAGAGAAAAAAGCGATTGTGAATTATTACAACAAAAAATATGATAAATGGATGATAAGCCCCAAAAACATGATATATCCAAGGAAAAAGAGTACGGCAAAATAAACAATGCCGATTGGAACGGTAGAAGAGCCAGAGAGAGCGGCTACGGTATGGATTGTACTGCGTATTCGTTTATGCTATGCTAAATAGCAGAAGTATTCCGGAAATGGGAATGCACAATGTGCAAAAAGCATAATGCACTAAAATTACATGGTGTGATAGATCGTATTGAACATAGAAAGAGTGAGGACTACAGCATGCTCAGACCCAGCATCGGTATTGATTGGGACGATGTTACCGCCCCGTTTAACAGTATCGCCATCCGTATGGCAAATGAAAAATATCATCCGAAGGAACCCTATCGCATGGAGGAAATCACTTCCTGGGCCAACGAAGGGCGGACTTCGGTGATCAAAGAATTCTATAACGATCCGGAACTGTACCGGAGGCAGATCCCGACCGAGGAGACGAAACGAGGGATCCGCAGACTGATGCAGATCGCGGATGTTTTTTTCATTACTGCGGTGTCACCACATTTTATGGGAGTGCGGGCAGAACAGATCATGACCCAGTTCCCGGAGCTTCCACCGGAAAATATTATTCTGGGAAGTGCCAAGGATCGTGTCCATTTTGATATTGTGCTGGATGATGCCATCCACAATATTCTGGAGAGCAAGGCGGAGTATCCGGTGCTGATGCGGAAGCCCTGGAATGCCAAAATGACGGGGCTGTTGTCCGTAAATACCATGGCGGAATTTGTCTCTCTGGTGAAGCAGATCATGAAAGCATCCACTTCTAAGACAGAGAAGATCACTGCTCCGGCGGTGCTGGCCCTGGTGGGGCCGTCCGGCTCCGGCAAACGGGAGATTACGGAAGCTTTGTGCGGTAGCCGAGGGACAGGCGCGAGCGAAAGGACAGAGAGTGGGGAGATTTTTGTCCGCCCGGTGAACTACTGCACGGAACCGGGGCGCTACGGCCACAAGTACGTCCCGGAGGAAGCCTTCGACCGGATGAACTTTTTTGAAAAAACGGCTTATGCCGGGGTACGGTACGGCACCAGAAAGGAAGACATTCAGACCTTGCTGGATCAGGGAAAGTTTGCGGTGATCCCCGTGGATATGTGCGGTGCCATTGCCATGAAGCGTTCCTTTCCCACCCATATTATCTATGTGGCGAGAGATAAAGAAAAGCTGATCGCCGATATCATTGATTCCGACTATGACACCGAGGAAAAGACACTTCGGATCCTGTCTATCGATGCGGAGAAGCGTAATCGCAAGATCTGTGATTATGTGATCCATAATGATACCATAGAAGGGGAACGTGTCAGCGGAGCGGAAGAAATCCGGCGGTTGATCCTGCTGGAAGGCGAAAAATACTGAAATGTACCGGGGAGCGATACCCGGAAAACGGAATAGAGTTGTACAAAACCGGATAGAGAAGGAGCGGGGCGGACGGATACGTATGGAAGAAAAACGGCTGAAATACTATAAAATGCATCATGATTTACAGGAACAGATCCGACTGGGAGAACTGCGCAGCGGTGACCGTGTTCCCTCGGAGAACCAGCTGGCCGCCGCTTATCAGGTGAGCCGCCAGACCGTCCGCAAGGCACTGGCCATTCTGGAACAGGAGGGATACATCTATGCGGTACACGGGAAAGGCACCTTTGTGTCGGAGCGGGTCCGCCCGGAGCATAAGTCTCACAACATTGCCGTGGTGACCACCTATCTGTCGGATTATATTTTTCCCCGGGTTATTCAGGGCATCGATGAAGTTCTTACGGCACAGGGGTATAGCATTTTATTAAAAAATACAAGAAACTCCCGGAGCCAGGAGGCACGGTGTCTGGAGGAACTGTTGCAGAAGGATATCGACGGGGTCATCATCGAACCCAGTAAGAGCCAGATCAGCTGCAGACATCTGCATCTGTATGAGCGGCTGGAAGAATACGGAATTCCCTATGTGTTTATTCAAGGCTGCTTCGACCAGATGGAAGACAAGCCCCAGGTGCTGATGGACGATTGCAGGGGAGGTCATCTGATCACAAAATATCTCCTGGATACCGGGCATCGCGATATTGCCGGAGTGTTCAAGGCAGATGACATCCAGGGACAGAACCGTCACCGGGGCTATGTACAGGCCCTGCAGGAAGCAGGTGTCCTCTACGATCCGGACAAGGTGATCTGGTTCCATACCGAGGATCGTAAAGTCCACCCACAGGAGGGAATCCGACGTCTGATCTCCAAGGGAACCAGACTCGACAGTGTGGTCTGTTACAATGACCAGATCGCCATGCAGGTCATCCCGACGCTGACGGCCCGGGGGATTCGTGTCCCGGAGGACATTTCCGTCACCGGTTATGACAATTCCTACATGGCCATCGGCGGAGGTTTTCAACTGACCACTATCGTTCATCCCCAGGAAAAACTGGGAGAAATGGCGGCACAGCTGTTACTGTCACTGCTTCATGGGGAATCTCTGGGACCGGAAGAGAGAAAGATTCTCATCCAGCCGGAGCTTGTCGTAGGAAATACAACTTGTTAGCAGAAGCATACAAGTTGTAATATGGTAATATCGAAATTGTATTCAACTACAGGAGGTATTACTTATGTTACAGACAAAAAAATATCAATTCTGGTTTTGTACGGGATCACAGGACTTGTATGGGGACGAGTGCCTGGCAAAGGTAGCGGAGCATTCTCACAAGATCGTGGATGCCCTGAACGCTTCCGGTGTGTTACCTTATGAGGTGGTATGGAAGCCGACCCTGATCACTAACGAACTGATCCGCCGTACTTTTAATGAAGCAAATCTGGATGACACTTGTGCCGGTGTTATCACCTGGATGCATACTTTCTCTCCGGCAAAATCCTGGATCCTGGGATTACAGGAGTATCGTAAGCCCCTGCTGCATTTCCATACTCAGTTCAATGAGGAACTGCCCTATGACACCATCGACATGGATTTCATGAATGAGAACCAGTCTGCCCACGGTGACAGAGAGTACGGTCATATCGTGACCCGCATGCGCATGGAGCGTAAGGTTGTGGTAGGCCACTGGTCTGATCCTGTGGTACAGGGCAAGATCGCATCCTGGATGCGTGCTGCAGTCGGCGTGGTGGAGAGCAGCCATATCCGTGTCATGCGTGTGGCTGACAACATGCGCAATGTAGCGGTAACCGAAGGTGATAAGGTAGAAGCACAGATCAAGTTTGGCTGGGAAGTAGACGCTTACCCTGTAAACGAGATCGCAGAGAGTGTAAATGCCGTATCTGTATCCGATGTCAATGCACTGGTAGACGAGTACTACGAGAAATATAATATTTTATTAGAGGGAAGAGACCCCGAAGAGTTTAAAAAACATGTGGCTGTACAGGCACAGATCGAACTGGGATTTGAACGTTTCCTGGAAGAGAAGAATTATCAGGCCATCGTTACCCACTTCGGAGATCTGGGTGCGTTGAAGCAACTGCCCGGACTGGCCATTCAGAGACTGATGGAGAAGGGCTACGGCTTCGGCGCAGAAGGTGACTGGAAGGTAGCCGCCATGGTACGTCTGATGAAGATCATGACCGCAGGCAAAAAGGATGCCAAGGGTACTTCCATGCTGGAGGATTACACCTACAATCTGATCAAGGGCAAGGAAGGTATTCTGGAAGCCCATATGCTGGAGATCTGCCCCACCATTGCGGACGGTCCCATCAGCATCAAGTGCCAGCCCCTGTCCATGGGAGACAGAGAAGATCCTGCAAGACTGGTATTTACTTCCAAGGAAGGTCATGGTATCGCTACTTCCCTGATCGACATGGGCAATCGTTTCCGTCTGATCATCAACGATGTGAACTGCAAGAAAGTGGAGAAACCCATGCCGAAGCTTCCTACCGCTACCAACTTCTGGACTCCCGAACCGGATCTGTATACCGGCGCGGAAGCATGGATCCTGGCAGGAGGTGCACATCATACCGCATTTACCTACGATCTGACCGCAGAGCAGATGGGTGACTGGGCAGCCATGATGGGCATCGAGGCTGTATATATCGACAAGGATACGAAGATCCGCGATCTGAAGAGAGACCTGATGCTGGGAGAAGTATTCTACCGCTAAAATATGCTACCCGAAAAATCTGTTTTCGTGTATAATAGAAAATAGTATTGCAGAGAACGAAATAAAAATCTGCAGGCAGAATCTGCGGGTAGAAGTTACCTGCAGATAGAAGAAGGGTATCGTAGAAATGTTAAAAGTGTTTTTGGTGGAGGATGAATTTGTCATCCGTGAAGGAATCAAAAATAATATTGACTGGAAGGCTCATGGCTATGAGTTCTGTGGGGAGGCCGGCGACGGAGAGCTGGCCTATCCCATGATCCAGAAATTGCGTCCGGATATCGTGATCACCGATATCCGGATGCCGTTTATGGACGGCCTGGAATTGAGCCGTCTGATCCGCAAGGAGCTTCCGGACACAGAAATCATTATTCTGTCCGGTTACCAGGAATTCGAATATGCCAAGGAAGCTATCAAGCTGGGAGTGGCCCAGTATCTGTCCAAACCCATCAATGGTGAGGAACTGCTGGCGGAATTGGATGAATTGTCGGCGAAGATCGAGGAGAAGCGCAGAGCCATTCAGATCAGAGAGCGGTATTTGCAGGAGATGGAGGAAAACAATCTCAGAGAGCGGAAAAAACTGTTCCAGGAACTGGTCACCGGAGAAAGCACCGTGGCAGAACTGTTGGAATCGGCAGAGATTCTGGGGATCGATCTGTCGGCACCCTGGTACAATATTATTCTGTTCAAGACCCAGTCTCTGCGTCATGCGCAGGATGAGTATTCCGGCAGCCTGATCCGGATCGAACAGGAACTGCGGGGACTGGAAGACGGCAGGACGGTGATCACCTTTGATCGTAATCTGGAAGGAAAAGCATTCTTACTAAAAGCCGATTCCGAGGAACAGCTATTGCTGTTGCAACAGGAATACATAGAAAAGATCAAGGACATTATGGAAGGCTATGAGCATGTGCGGTATTTCGGTGGTATCGGCAAGCCGGTGAATCGTCTGCGGGAGCTTCCGGCATCTTTTGAACAGGCCAGTCATGCTTTTGCCCACAGATATCTGGTGCAGGACAGCCGGATCCTGGACAGCGGACATATGACGGAGGAAGCGCAGAAGGAAGATAATTTTGACATCAAGGAAGTCAATCCAAAGCAGATCGACCGCACAAGAATCCAGGAATTCTTAAAACAGGGTGACCGGGAGGAAGTGGTCTACTTCGTGGAAGAATTTTTCCGGGATCTCAGCAACAAGGCACTGCAGTCCAATATTTTCAGGCAGTATATTACCATGGATGTCTATTTCTGTGTGGCAGATTTTCTGGAAAGCCTGCAGACGGATACGCAGGAACTGGAAACACCCAATCAGGACGAGAAGACCCTGCAGGACAGCGATAGTGCGATCCATTACATTACCAGAATTCTGCAGAAAGCACTGGCGGTCAGAGATAAGGCTGCCAGCAGCCGGTATGATGATGTGGTGGAACAGGTGATGAAATACATTGATGAGAATTATGCAGACGAGGAACTTTCCCTGAATCTGCTGGCATCCCACGTGAATTTCTCACCAAACCATCTGAGCATGATCTTCAGCCAGCAGACCGGACAGAGCTTTATCAAATATCTGACAGACTATCGTATGAACAAGGCGAAGGAACTCTTGCGCTGCACCGGCAAGCGCAGCAGCCTGATCAGCCAGGAGGTGGGCTACAAGGATCCACACTATTTCTCCTATCTGTTCAAGAAGACCCAGGGGATGACCCCTACCCAGTACCGGGGCGGCACCAATTAGCCGTGGCCATGGATAAGGGGGATTCCTATGAGAAAAAAGATAAAAGAATTGTATGAACATTCGACACTGGTGGCAAAGATAAGATATTCCTATCTTTGCCTTCTGGTGCCTTTTGTATTGTTCCTGATCTTTTGCTTCTATAATTTATGGAACAATAACCGCAGATACGAGGATATGATCAATTCCTCCGTCATGGCCAGCCAGTTCAGCCTGGATTTCCAGAAGGATTTCGATTATGAGACTTATCTGCTGATTGTAGGGAACAAGACACTGGAAGAGTCCAGTCTGCATGATATGCTGGTGGAGGCAGATGGCATCGTGGCCGGTCTGGAAGAACTGACGGAATCTCAGGAGAACCTGAAACGACTGACCAGTGTCAAAAAATATCTGAACAATCTGGAGACCTATATCGGCAGGATCGAGGACAATATCCGGGAAGGCAACCGCTACGAGGACAACATGGAAATCTGGGAAAATGATGTGCAGATTGTGACGTCTCTGGTGGGTGATACCATTTCCCAGTACATCTATTACGAGATCCGGGGGATTCAGGAGAGCAGGCAGCAATATCAGGATTTCTTCGTGAATATGATCCGTTTCTCCATCATTGCCTTTGCACTGATACTGATTCTGTTTTTATTCTTATCCTATTATATACCGTTAAGTATCACGAGCCCCATAAGACGCCTTACCCAGGTGACGGATCAGGTGGCAAAAGGTGACCTGACGGTGCGCTCCGACGTGACGGGGGGCGTGGAGGCCCAGGTGCTCAGCGATTCACTGAATACAATGATCGACAAGATCAACGAACTGTTAGAGCAGGTGAAGACGGAGCAGATCCGGTTGCGCAAGGCGGAATTTGAACTGCTGCAGTCCCAGATCAATCCGCACTTCTTATATAATACGCTGGATGCCATTGTATGGCTGGCGGAAGCGGGAGAACAGAAAAAGGTCGTGAGCATGGTAGGCAGCCTGTCGGACTTTTTCCGGATCTCATTGAATCAGGGACAGGATATTCTGGATGTAAAAGAAGAACTGCAGCACGTCCGCAGCTACCTGGAGATCCAGCAGATGCGTTATCAGGACATCCTTCAATATGAGATCTGTGTTCCGGAAGAATTAAACCATTGCCAGATTCCCAAGATCACGCTGCAGCCTCTGGTGGAAAATGCACTGTACCACGGAATCAAGAACAAACGTGGCAAGGGCATGATACGGATCGAAGGAGAACTGGACGGAGAGGATTGCATTCTGTTGATCACGGACAACGGCAAGGGGATGACGCCGGAGCGGCTGGAGCAGGTGAGGAAAGGCATCCGCAACCGGAAGGCCCGGGAGACCGATATCTACGGCCTGTACAATGTGAACGAACGTATCCGTCTGAATTTCGGCGAAAACTATGGTATCACCATTACCAGTACCTACGGGGAGGGCACCTGTGTCACGGTCCGGCTTCCGCAGCATTAAAAAAATGAACCACTATCGTAAAAAAATCAACTTTTTACGCCGGTGGTTTTTTTTACCATAAAAATTTCAACTTTTCCGTGAGGTATCTTCATGGTTTTTTCCCCGGATCCGCTTTACAATAAGATCATCAAAGAAATAGTTCTTTGGGGAACAAAAACAAATTGGGAGGTTACACAATGAAGAAGAAAATTTTAGCAGCAGTAATGGCAGCAACCATGGTATTCAGCCTTGTAGCATGCGGCTCCTCTGATGCAGGCAGCAACGCAGCAACCGGAAGTGCAAACGCAGCAACCGGAAGTGCAAACGCAGCAACCGAAAGTGCAAGCGCAGGAACGACCAGCTCCAGCTCCTCCGGAGATATGATCAAAGTCGGCATCATCAATAACGACCCCAACGAGTCCGGTTACCGTACCGCAAACGATAAGGATATGAAGAATACCTTTACCGAGGCTAACGGCTACGAAGCATCTTTCGCATACAGCTTAAAGAACGATGAGCAGATCACTGCAGCACAGAAGTTCATTCAGGATGGCGTTGACTATCTGCTTCTGTCCGCAGCAGATACCGCAGGTTGGGATTCCGTATTGAAGGATGCACAGGATGCAGGTATCAGAGTTATCCTCTTCGACCGTACCATTGATGCAGATGAGAGCCTGTATGAGGCATCCATCGTATCCGATATGGCAAAGGAAGGCCAGACCGCAGTTGACTGGTTAAAGAGCCAGAACTTAAGTGAATACAACATTATCCACTTACAGGGTGTTATGGGTTCCGCAGCACAGCAGGGACGTACCGGTGCTCTGGATGACGCAGCAGCAAACGACGGATTCAATCTGGTAACACAGCAGACCGCTGAGTGGAACGCAGAGAAAGCACAGCAGATCGTACAGTCCGTAATCGACGCAGGTACTCCTTTCAACGTAATCTACGCTGAGAACGATGATATGGCTAAGGGTGCTGTAGCAGCTCTGGATAAGGCTAATATCTCCCACGGCGTTGGTAAAGACGTTATCGTTATGGGCTTTGACTGCAACAAGTGGGCTCTGGAAGAACTGAAGGCAGGCAACTGGAACTACGATGGACAGTGCAATCCTTTCCAGGCTTCCTACATCGATGACATCATCAAGAAGCTGGAGAGCGGCGAGACCATCTCCGAGAAGACCATCATCATGGATGAAAAAGGCTTCGATGCAACCACCATTACTCAGGAAGATGTAGACAACTACGGTATCTAATCTGACGTAAACGACCAGAAGCGCGGCGCATGCTAGCTCCGCGCTTCTTTTATCAAAAGAGTAACTATTCAGAACCCCATTCGCAAAAGGCTCTTTCAGAGCCCACTTTATTGCGAATGTGGTTACTTCGCCCTATAAATATCATAAAATATTCTTACGAATGCCAGCATTCGAAGAACATTTCATGATATTTACATGGCTCTGAATAGTTACAGATTAAGGGGTGAAACTTTTGGACAATAACACAGTATTGGAAATGAAAAATATTCACAAAAGCTTTCCCGGTGTACGTGCTCTGAAAGGTGTGGACTTCCATCTGAACAAAGGTGAGATTCATGCGCTGATGGGAGAGAACGGTGCCGGAAAGTCAACCCTGATCAAGGTACTGACAGGTGTCTACAGCAAAGATGAAGGTCAGATCTTCATCGACGGCAATGACAAAGCCGTATCCATTCACTCTCCGCAGGAGGCACAGAAGCTGGGCATCAGTACGGTATATCAGGAGATTACACTCTGCCCGAATCTGTCCGTGGCGGAGAACATGTACATAGGACGTTCCAATAAGATCTATCAGAACTGGAAAAAAATGAATGAGGACGCAGACAAGATCTTACAGAATCTGGATATCCCCGCGGAAGCGTCCCAGCAGCTGGCAAGCTGTTCCATCGCCGTACAGCAGATGGTAGCCATTGCCAGAGCTGTAGATATGGATTGTAAAGTACTGATCTTGGATGAGCCGACCTCCTCTCTGGATGAGCAGGAAGTGACAAAGCTCTTCGGCCTGATGCGCGATCTGAAGGCCAGAGGCGTGGGTATCATCTTCGTAACCCATTTCCTGGATCAGGTATATGAAGTGTGTGACAAGATCACTGTTATGCGTGACGGCAGTCTGGTAGGTGAATATGCCATCAAGGATCTGCCCAGAGTACAACTGGTATCCAAAATGTTGGGTAAGGAACTGGATGACCTGTCCGATATCAAAGGCGAGCAGCCTACGGAACAGAAGACGGAGAACGGAGAACCCTTATTTGAGACCAAAGATCTGTGCAGCGATGCCGGAATCAAACCCTTTGACTTCTATATTAAGAAGGGCGAGGTCAATGGATTTACGGGACTGCTGGGATCTGGCCGAAGTGAGTGCGTCCGCGCTATTTTCGGTGCTGACCGTGTCATCGGCGGTACGGTGAAAAAGAACGGCAAGCAGGTCAAGATCAATAAGCCTCTGGATGCTATGCGTTGTGGAATCGGCTATCTGCCGGAGGATCGTAAGCGTGACGGTATCGTAGGTGACTTGTCCGTAAGAGAGAATATTATCCTGGCATTACAGGTACTTCGTGGATTCTTCCACCCTATTTCCAAGGCGGAAGCTAATAAATTTGCAGACGAATACATCAAACTGCTGGATATCAAGACGGCATCGGCCGAGACACCCATCAAGTCGCTGTCCGGCGGTAATCAGCAGAAGGTAATCTTAGCCAGATGGCTTCTGACCCATCCGGAATATCTGATTCTGGATGAGCCCACCAGAGGTATCGATGTCGGTACCAAGGTGGATATCCAGAAGCTGGTACTGAAGCTGGCAAGTGAAGGCATGAGCGTGACCTTCATCTCTTCCGAGACCGACGAGATGCTCCGTACCTGCTCCCGACTGGTAGTCATGAGAGACCGCAAGGTGGTAGGAGAATTGTCCGGAGAAGATCTGACCCAGACCAAGATTATGAGTACGATTGCCGGAGGTGAAAGTAAGCATGAGTAATGAAAAGAAAGTAGAAAAAGGTAATAAAAATTTCCTGAGCGGATTGTTCCGGCAGCAGATTTTCATTCCCATTGCAGCCCTGATAATCCTGGCAGTATTCAATCTGATCGTAGACCCCAGTTTCTTCAAGATCACACTGGGATATAACAGCGCAGGAGATCCGGTATTGTCCGGTTACCTGATGACGATCCTGGACTACGGTTCCGAACTGGCTATTTTAGCCATTGGCATGACACTGGTCACTGCAGCTTCCGGCGGACAGGATATTAGCGTGGGCGCTGCCATTGCCATCGCAGGCAGCGTGATCTTACGAGTACTGTGTGGTACGAATTCCAGACCCGATACCCTGCAGGCCCCCATTATCGTAGCATTTCTGGTAGCCTGTGTGGTAGCCATGCTCTTCGGTGCCTTTAACGGTGCCCTGGTAGCATATTTCAAGATCCAGCCCATGGTAGCGACCCTGATCCTCTATACGGCAGGACGTTCCATTGCAGCATGGATCAACAACAACGAGCTTCCTATTGTAAGTGATCCGACCTTCAGCTATTTCGGTGGATTTATTCCGGGAATTCCCATTCCCACACCGTTCTTCATTGCAGCGGTCTGTGTACTGGTGATCTTCCTGGTATTGAAGTTCACAACACTGGGACTTTACACCCAGTCTGTTGGTATCAATGAGAATTCCTCCAAGTTAAACGGACTGAATCCCACATTTATCAAGTTCCTGACCTTTGTGATCCTGGGACTGTGTGTAGCGGTAGCAGCACTGATCAAAGTAAGCCGTCTGTCCTCCATCAACTACTCCGTTATTGCAAAGGATATCGAGATGGATGCCATCCTGGCAGTAGCTCTGGGAGGTAACTCTTTAAGCGGTGGTAAGTTCAACATGGCAGCTTCCATTCTGGGTGCTTATGTCATCCAGTTCCTGACCACCACCTTGTACAAATTCGACGTACAGTCCGATGCACTTCCTGCTTACAAGGCGGTAGTGGTTATCCTGTTGGTAGTCTTAAGTACTCCCAAGGTAAGAGAATGGCTGTCCGCTTTCGGCAAGAAGCTGAAGCAGGGCAAGGCTGTAAAGGAGGTTGGCTGATATGGGTAAGAAGTTAAAAAATATGACAGATACCAATCTGCTGCTGACCATCACGATCGTAGTATTCTTCGTAATGTATATCGGAGCCATCGTGTTCCAGGGAAAAGGCTTCTTAAAACCTCAGACATTTTTCAACATTCTGAACGCTAACGCAGCACTGATCATTCTGTCCTGCGGCATGAGTTTAGTCATGATTACCGGTGGAATCGATATTTCCGTCGGCGGTGTGGTGGCACTGGTCAGCATGAGCTGCGCCGTATATCTGGACTTCGGCGGCGGTAATGTATTTGTATCCATGTTACTGGCAGTAGCCATTGGCCTTGCTTTCGGTATCGTACAGGGCTTCCTGGTAGCATACCTGGATATCCAGCCCTTTATCGTGACCCTGGCGGGTATGTTCTTCGCCAGAGGTATGACAACGATCGTAAATACCAAACCTTTCAACGTGGCCAACGAAAGTTTCACTGCTTTGAAGGAAACCCGTGTGATCGTTCCAGGAATGGGCTCCGTGAACAAACTGGGCAATTACGTCAATGCTTATGTGGAGATCGGTGTGATTGTGGCGCTTTTAGTAGTCATTCTGATGTTTATCATGCTTCGCTGGACCAAGATGGGCCGCAGCTTCTATGCGGTAGGCGGTAACAATCAGAGCGCGCTGATGTTAGGTATCAATGTGAAGAGAACCAAGTTCATGTCCCATCTGCTCTGCGGACTGTTGGCAGGTATCGGCGGTTATGTGTACTTCCTGCATGTAGGAAGCGGATCTGCTTCTCATGCCAGCGGCATGGAGATGAACGCCATTGCATCCTCCATCATCGGCGGTACGATGCTGACTGGTGGTGTCGGCAATATCATCGGAACTTTCTTCGGTGTATTGTCCCTGAGCACCATCCAGAATATCGTATCCAGTGCAGGTCTGGATCAGGCATGGTGGACCGGTATCACCATTGCAGCTATGCTGTGTCTGTTCCTGGTAGTACAGAGTGTGGTCATCGCAAGAAAAAAGAAAATGCTGCAGAACAAATAAAAGCAGCTGAAAATAGGGAGGAGCGGAAAGAGCGTGGCTGGTGTGCAGTCACACTCTTTTTCCGCTAGTAAAAGGAATCCACCGAATATCAGGGGGTAGAAGTTATGAAAAAAACGAAGGTAAAAAAGCAGAAAACTCTGAAAAAGCAGGGATGCAGCCTGTTCCTGTTGTTGATGCTGCTGGCACTGGCACCGGTAGTTTTGGCAACAGTGATCCTCAGTACCACATCTTTACGTCTGACCAGAACGAATCTGGAAGGCAGTGTGCAGACCACACTGCATGTAACTGCGGATAATCTGGCAAAATACTGTAAGGAAAATGAGATCACGGCAATGAATGCCAGCGGTTATTATGAGTACCTGGACAGCCTGAAGGAAGAAGGCCTGGAGATGGCCATTCTTGCAGACGGCATTCCGGCTACCACATCCATTAAAAATGAAAATGACTATCGTATCCGTGAAATCCCCATGGATCAGGATCTTGGGACGGAGGGATATTATGATAAAAATGTAGTGATTGAGGGAAATACTTATTATGGTTATTATATCCCGATTATGAATAACGGACAGATCACTGCAGTGGCTTTTGCGGCGGAACGGAAAAATGAGATCACCGATGCCCTGTGGGAGATCGAGGTTGTATTCATGGTCTGCGCAGTGGGCATGGTGATCCTGTTTGGTGTTATCTGCTTTTTCCTGAGCAGAGCACTGTCGGGCAAGATGAAAGAGACCGGCAGCAGGGTGGATGCCCTGGCGGAAGGTGATCTGAGTGCCAGAAAAGAATCCGACAGTATTGTCCGGGAGATCCGTAATCTGTTACAGAATACCTCACAGATGCAGCGGAATCTGGCACAGGTCATCGGCGGTGTACAGGAGGTATCCGGAGAACTTCTAAACAGTGTACGGCAGGTGGCAGAGGGAAGCGATGCCACCACAGAACAGGCTGGACAGATCAGTCAGGCGATGGAGCAGCTGTCTTCCGCAGCGGAGGAAATGGCGGAAAATGTGCAGAATATCAGTGACCGTATGGATGAGATCGGAGAGGCGGTCAATGACATCAGTGTCAGTGCCGGACAGCTGCAGAAGGATTCGGAAGAAATACAGGACAACAGCAAAAAGGCGGGGGAAGGCATGGAAAAGATCATGACCGGCAGCAATCGTTCTGTGGAATCCGTGAATACCATTACAGCGAAGATTCATGAGACCAACGATTATATCGAAAAGATCGATGAGGCGGTAGCTCTGATCTTCTCCATTTCCGGACAGACCAATCTGTTAAGTCTGAATGCCTCCATCGAGGCCGCCAGAGCCGGAGAGGCGGGCAGAGGCTTTGCCGTGGTGGCGGAAGAGATCCGCAAACTGTCGGAGCAGAGCGCTGCCGGTGCCGAGCAGATCAAAAATCTGGCCCAGGGCATTATGGAGAAATCCGGTGAGACTGTGGAACAGGCGGATGTGGTAAAGAATATCATCCGGGAGGAACAGGATCACATTATTGCAACCAGAGAGCAGTATCAGCAGTTAGAGCAAAGTATCAGACATTCTGCGGAAGAGATCCGCAAGATCGCCGGAGAGACCGGACGTCTGTCACAGCAGAAAGAGGATATTCTGGGCAATATCGGCAGCCTCAGTGCTATCAGTGAGGAAAATGCTGCCAACAACCAGCAGGTGAATGCAAACATTGAGGAAATCCTGACACAGATACAGACAGTGGGCGCAAACTGTGATAAAATGAAACAGATCTCCGGGGAACTGGAGAGCTCTGTGGCGTATTTTCATACAGAGAAAGAACCTGCCGGAAAATGAGAGAATGACAGAGCGATTTCCGGGCGGGAAGTATGACAGAACAGGATGACATTACAGATATGAAGAAATGCAGAACAGGAAGACGATGGATGGCGGGTCTGCTGCTGGGGCTGGGAATCCTGCTTGCAGGATGCGGCGACAGACAAAGCACTGCGGAGGATATTGCAACACCAGAGGATACACAGACAGACCGTATTGTGGTGGGATTTTCCCAGGTGGGAGCGGAATCCGACTGGCGCAGTGCCAACACGGAGTCCATGAAAAGTACCTTTACAAAAGAGGCCGGGTACGACCTGATCTTCGAGGATGGTCAGCAGAAGCAGGCCAACCAGATCCGGGCCATCCGAACCTTTATCCAGCAGGAGGTGGACTACATCGTGCTGGCACCGGTGACGGAGACCGGATGGGACACGGTGCTCAGGGAAGCAAAGGATGCCGGGATCCCGGTGGTCATCGTGGACCGTAAGGTGGATGTGGAGGATGACAGTCTGTTCACCTGCTTCGTGGGTTCGGACTTTGAACTGGAAGGCCTGAAAATGTCGGAGTGGCTGAATTCCTTTTCCATCAGCAAGGGAATTGCACCGGAGGATCTTCATATTGTAAATATTCAGGGAAATATCGGAGCTTCCGCCCAGATCGGACGTACCAGAGGATTGGAGCAGGGCGCAGCAAAATACGGTTGGGATCTGCTAGACCAGGTATCGGGAGAATTTACCCAGGCCAAGGGGAAGGAAGTCATGGAAGCTTTCCTGAAAAAATACGACAATATCAATGTGGTCTATTGCGAAAACGACAATGAGGCCTTTGGCGCCATGGAAGCGATCCGGGCGGCGGGAAAAAGGGTCGGCAGCAATCTGGCGGCAGGAGATATTATGATATTGTCTTTTGATGGTGTCAGCACAGAATCCATGGACTGCGTGCTGAAGGATGAGATCACCTGCATCGGAGAATGCAATCCACTGCATGGCCCCAGGGTGGAGGCTTTGATCCAGATCCTGGAAGAGGGCAGGACACCGGAAAAATTTTCTTATGTGGAAGAAGGATTGTATGCCCACGACGATACGGTGACCGCCGTGACGGTGGGAGACAAGACCTACCGGGTACGGCGGGTAGACGATGAGATCCGCAACGAAAATGCATATTGACAGATTTTGTGACGATTCGGACGTTCCCCTGCAGGCGGTCCGGATCGTTACTTTTTTTCCATGAGGGCTAAAGTAATTGCAAATCCGTCCGATACATATTGTGAAACATCAAAAGACATTCGGGAAGGAGGAGTCGACATGCGTATTGAAGCGTATACACAGGTACAGCAGCTGTATCAGTCACAGAAGGTCAGCAGAACTCAGAAGACTCAGACAGCGTCACACACGGACAGACTGCAGATCAGCAGCCAGGGCAAGGATTTCCAGACCGCTAAGGCAGCAGTGGCAGCAGCACCTGACATCAGGGAAGAGTTAACGGCTCCCATTAAAGCAAGAATCCAGAACGGTACTTATGGAGTGGATAATGCAAGCTTTGCGGAGAAGCTGCTTCAAAAGCAGGAAGAAATGAGGTAGTTCCTTGGCTAGTTTAATGGAAAACCTGATAGATGTACTGGACAGAGAGAGTACGGAGTACGAAGCTCTGCTTCAGCTATCACAGCGCAAGACACCGATTATTGCAGGCGGTGATCTTGCAGAGTTACAAAAGATCACGGACGAGGAGCAGGAGCTGGTCAGCAGGATCCACAATCTGGACAAGCAGAGAGCGGGAGTGACTGCGGACATAGCCGATGTATTGAACAGGGATGTTAACGACTTGAAATTGCCGAATCTGATCACTATGTTATCTGCACGGCCTGCGGAACAGCAGGCACTGGCGGATTCCCACGACAGATTACAGGCAGCGGTCCGGGGACTGAAGCGCGTGAACGAGCAGAACAGTGAACTGTTAAACAGCGCGCTGGAGATGGTGGAATTCGAGATGAATCTCCTCCAGGCATCCAAGGCTGCACCCGAGACAGCGAATTACAACCGGGGAGCTTACAATGCAGGCAATACCATGGGGGTCATTGACCATGGATTCGATGCCAAGCAGTAAGACCGGATCCCGGGGATCTGAGGATCCCCTGATACAGAGGTGAAAGTTTATGCCATTAATGGGTAGTTTATATATAGGTTCGTCCGGATTACAGACAAGTCAGAATGCGCTGAATACCACAGCGCATAATCTTTCTAATGTGGACACCACCGGCTATACCAGACAACAGGTACAGCAGTCTAACAGAGCTTATGTCACATTATCGACAGACCCTAAGTCTATTTCCAACAAACAGACAGGTCTGGGTGTCACATATTCCCGCGTAAAACAGGTCAGAGATTATTTCCTGGACAAGACATACCGCAAGGAATCCGGACGTAGTATGTTCTATGAAGTGTCCACAGAAGTCATGGAAGAGGTAGAGAGCCAGCTGGGAGAATTGAACGGCGAGGCATTCCAGACCACCATGACAGACTTCTGGACCGCTATTCAGGAGCTTTCCAAGGATCCCAGCAGTTCTGTAACACAGGGCATGCTGGTGCAGAGAGCGGCGGAATTCGTACAGAGAGCCGGAGCAGTATACAGCGGATTGAGCTCCTACCAGAACAACCTGAACACACAGATTAAGCAGAATGTAGATAAAATCAATAAATACGGCAACCAGTTATTAACGCTGAACGATCAGATCCGTGCCATTGAGAGTGGCGGCATTGAACATGCCAACGACCTGAGAGACGCGAGAAATCAGATTCTGGATGAACTGGCAGAGCTGACCAACATGACCTTTTCCGAAGATCGATACGGCAGTGTATCCGTACAGATCGAGGGCGTGGATTTCGTAAAGGACGGAACCTGTTATGAGATCGCTCTGAAGACGGATGAAGCCACCGGCTTCTACACTCCGTTCTGGCCGCAGGATGCCACCTACACCGTAAGAGCTGATGGCACCAGAGATTATAATATTGACGGCGCAGAGGTATTTGATCTCTCCGTGGAGATTTCTTCCGACCTGAACACAGATATCGGCGGCCTGAAGGCAATGCTTCTGGCCAGAGGTGATCACAGAGCCAATTATACAGATCTGGCGGAAGGAAAATACGACAGTGTCTCCCAGTCCGTTGTCATGAATATTCAGGGTGAGTTCGACCAGATGATCCACAATGTGGTGACGAAGGTGAACGATATTCTGGCGAAGGCTGCAGGAGTACAGACCGGAGATCTGAAACTTGCAGATGGTACTACACGCCCCAATGTCCGCTATTGTGTCTCGGATCCGAATGGCTATATGCGCATGGAGGATGGCAGTCCCATCCAACTGTTTACCAAGGTCACAACGGATGGCTATGAGAAGGTGATCGGAGAAGACGGTGTAACAGAGTATTGGATTATGAAGGATGAAGATCCGGACAGCCCTGAGAGCCTGTATACCATCGGCAATCTTCAGGTAAATCCGGCGCTGACGAAGGAGCCTTCCAAGCTTGGATTCCGTTTGGCAGACGGTTCCGAGGATAAGGAGACCGCAGATGCTTTGAAAGCGGCATTTACCGAGGAAGCCTACACGCTGAATCCTAATGTACAGAAAAAGACTACTTTTGTAGATTATTATACCGACCTGGTATCGCAGGTATCCAATTCCGGCTATGTATTCCGGAGTATTTATGAGAATCAGGTCACCACTGTGGAGGCTACACAGAGTGCCAGAGAACAGGTTATCGGTGTATCCACGGACGAGGAACTGTCCAACATGATCAAGTTCCAGAACGCATACAACGCATCCAGCCGTTATATCAACGTGATCAGTGAAATGCTGGAACACATTCTTTCCACGCTGGGTGTGTAATGTGTAAGAAATAGGAGGTAAGTTATGCCCTCACAGTTTTTTGGATTAAATATTGCATATACGGGACTTCTGGCCAGCAATGCTGCCATGAATACCACTTCCAATAATATCGCCAATGTACAGACGGAAGGATACAGCAGACAACAGGTGACACAACAGGCCGCCAATGCGCTGCGGGTGTTCCAGACCTATGGCTGTGCCGGTGCCGGTGTAGAGACTCTGGCCATTGAGCGTGTACGGGATGAATTCTATGACGGAAGATATTGGGATAACAATGCACTGCTTGGCGAATATGACATGAAACAGTATTACATGCAGCAATTGGAGACGTATTTTGATGATGACGGTAAGAGCACCGGGTTCAAGACGAACTTCGATCAGCTGATGATCACCGGACTGCAGGCACTCCTGAAGGATCCCAACAGTGCCACAGCCAAATCCCAGTTCGTGGGATATGCCGGAGCACTGACAGATTATTTCAATGGTATGGCGGGTAATCTGGAAAAAGTACAGAAGGATATCAATCAGGAGATTAAACTGAAGGTGGATCAGATCAATTCCCTTGCCGGTGAGATCGCCTCCCTGAATAAACAGATCAACACCATTGAACTGGCTGGAACAAAGGCCAATGAGCTGCGTGACCGCAGAACCCTGCTGATCGATGAATTATCCAAGATCGTGGATGTGGAAGTCAAGGAGACTCCGATCATCGATGCCAACAACGAGAACCGTGAGACTGGAGCCAACAGATATATGGTCAAGATCGCAGGCGGACAGATGCTGGTGGACGGCAGTGATTATAACGGTCTGGAATGCGTGGCGAGAACTTCCTACGAGAAGGTCAACCAGACAGACATTGACGGTCTCTATGAGATCTATTGGGCGGACGGGCAGAAGTTCAACCTGTACAATGCATCCATGGGCGGTGATCTGGCAGGACTGATCCAGATGCGTGACGGTAACAACGGCGAGAATTTCAGCGGACAGGTGACAGCTACCGGAACCACCACGGTGGACGGCAAGACACATGATACGGTAACCGTGAAGGTAACCAAGGCTTATCTGCAGGATCTGAATAAATGTAATCTGTCGGATCAGGGAGGCATCCTGGATCTGGGCAATCAGGAATTCTACTATGATTCCTGGGAATATACCTGCGAATATGATGCGAACGGCAATGCCACTTACTCCTATACATTTACTTTATCGGACAGTGAGAAGAATCCCCGGGGAATTACCAATGACCGTGTAGGAAAAAAGGCAGAGATCGGTACCAACCTGTCCTATCAGGGCATCCCTTATTACATGAACCAGATGAATGAGTGGATCCGTACCTTCTCTCAGAAATTCAACGATATTCTGACTTCCGGTTACAGTGGCAACGGAGATCCCGGCGTGAAGATGTTCACCGGTAATAAAGCTACCGGTGGTGAGCAGTTCCTGCTGGATGATGCGGCGAAGCGATATGACAAGCAGGAGAAGAAAAACAGTAAAGTTACGGTAAAAGTCAACGATGACAGCTACTATCGTCTGACAGCGAAGAATTTCGATATTCTGGATGCCATGGAGCAGGATCCCAGCCTGATGGCAAACCGAAAAAATGCATCTGACGGTGTGGAACAGAATGACCTGCTGAACGATCTGAAGAATCTTGCCACAGATAAGAGCAAGATGAGTTTCCGCGGCAATAGTGCCTCCGAGTTTTTACAGTGTATTTTGTCAGATGTGGCGTTGAATGCATCCCGGGCCAATACTTTTTATGCAAGCTTTAAGGATATATCCGGTACCATTGACAATCAGAGACTCTCCATCTCCGGCGTGGACGAGGATGAAGAAGCCGTAAATCTTGTAAAATACCAGAACGGATACAATCTGGCTTCCAAGATGATCCAGACACTGACGGAGATTTATGACAGACTGATTCTGGAGACCGGAGTCTAAACTAGAAAGGAGGCAGCTATTCGGATTCCCACATATGTTCGCAAAAACGCACGTATCCGTGCTTTCTCGCTGCTACGCAGCTAATTTTGCTCACGTGTGTGGTGACTCTATTCGAGTCACCATTCGAATCAGAAAACTGTTACTTATATACAAGCATAACGTACCAGTTATTCTGATTTTTAGAATCCTGAATAGTTACGGAGAAAATGAGAATTACGAACAAGATCATGCAGCGTAATAATCTGTCCAATATCAATACGAACAAAGTATATCAGGATAAGCTGAGCACCCAGATGTCTACCCAGAAGAAGGTCAACCGTCCTTCCGATGATCCTGTGGTATCCATCCGTGCCCTGCGTTTACGCAGCAATGTGACCGAGGTGACGCAGTATTACAGCAAGAACATTCCGGATGCGGAGAGCTGGCTGGACGTAACCGAGGATGCACTGAAGAACCTGACAGAGATCATCACGAATATGATCAAACAGTGCACCAAGGCATCTAACGGAGATCTGAAATCCGCAGACCGCCAGATCATTCTGGAACAGCTGAAAGCCCTGGGAGATGAAGTGTACAGCACCGGCGATGCAGACTATGCGGGCCGTTATGTGTTTACCGGATATCGTACCGATACTTCTCTGAGTTTTGATAAAGAATACAATACGAAATATGAGATCACCGAGCAGCTGGACAACAGCTCCATCACACAGCTGACGAAGATCGACACCGGAAAATTGCTGGATATTACTGCTGCAAATTATAATAATGCAAATAACAGCAAGATCACGGAACAGGATATTAAGTCCACCGAGGTGTACCGTATCCAGCTGGCTTATGATGACTGCAGAGACAAGAATGCAAACCCGGCTGCAGCCCCGTCTATTTCTTTCTATGAGAAAGACCCTGTAACCGGCGAAGCTGTAATGAAAGAACCGACATGGGATTCCACTATGTTCACAATAAAGTCCTCCACGGAAGACCCTTACACCGAGGCAGCCAAAAATGATGATGCACTGATCTATGTGCCGGATACCGGTGAGATCCTGCTCGGCAGGAACCGTTATGATAAACTGATGGCCTGCAAGGATGATCCTTCCACCTCGGGAAAAAATGAAGGTGAGATCCGCGTAACTTATCAGAAGGATCACTGGGTCAAGGGTGATCTGAGACCCGAGCATTATTTTGCATGTACCAGTACCGATGCAGACGGAAAAGTAACGGATTATAACAAGTCCTATCTTGACGGCAAGAGCGAAAAACAGGTCATCGAATATGATGTAGGCTTCAACCAGACCATTCAGGTGAATTCCACTGCAGATGAGTGCTTCCAGCACGGTATCGGACGTACGGTGGACGATCTGGTACAGGCCATGCAGGATGTGGTGGATCTGGAGAATGTGAAGACCAAGATCGAGGGACTGCAGGAGACTGCTACCGGTACGGATGCAGAGACCCTGACGAAGCAGATGGAAGCAGTAGAAAAAGCACTGACTCTGGCAAAGGACAAATGCCAGAAGATGTTCGAAAGCGGCATTACTACGTTCCAGGGATATCTGGATGATGCCAACCTGTGCGTTACCAACTGCGGTACCAGAAGCAGCAAACTGGAACTGATCGATAACCGCATGAAGAGCCAGAAGACCACCTTTGAGACCTTAAAGAGTGAAAACGAGGATATCGATGTTACCGAGACCGTCATTGATCTGAAGAGTGCGGAAATGACCTATGAAGCGGCACTGATGGCTACCGGTAAAGTAATGCAGACCACACTGTTGAATTTCATCTAGAACAACAGGTTACGGAAAGGCGTAGGTATTTTATGAAGATCAATACAAAATTTTTTGGAGAAGTTGAGATTGCGGATGACAAGATCATCACTTTTGACAAAGGTATTATCGGATTCCCGGAACTGAAGCATTTTACCATGCTCCACGATGAGGAGAAGGGCAGCAACGTAGGAATCCGCTATTTACAGTCTCTGGAAGAACCCGGATTCGCCATGCCGGTCATGGATCCGCTGCTGGTCAACCCTCAGTATGATCCGGAAGTGGATGACGAACTGCTCACTAGTGTAGGCAATCTGACTCCGGAGAACATTCTGGTCATGGTTACTGTGACTGTACCTGCTGACCTGACGAAGATGACGGTGAACCTGCAGGGTCCCTTTGTGATCAACGTGGAAGAACGCAAGGCCTGCCAGATCATCCTTGAGGGAGATAAATACCCGGTAAAATATCCGGTATACGACATCCTGAAATCCGGAAAGGCGGGTGAGTAAGATGCTGGCATTGTCCCGTAAGAAGAACGAAGCAATCGTCATCAACAACGATATCGAGATCACCGTTCTGGAGGTCAAAGGTGATCAGGTCAAGATCGGCATTACCGCACCCAAGGAAGTGCCCATCTACCGCAAGGAAGTCTACCTCCAGATCCAGGAGGCCAACAAGGCCGCTGTGGATGCCGAAGGTATGGCAGCACTGAAGAACCTGTTGGGGTAAAACAAAGAAAATAATGGAAATGACACAGACTCCGGAGTATGCAATCCGGAGTTTTTTCTGAATACGCATATTGAAAAAAGAGGGCACAATTTCCCAAAATTATAAAAATACATTGAAAGGACTTAGATATAATAGTATAATTTGAAAAAAGAGGGCACAATGTTCTCAAAATATCAAAGTGGAGAAAAACATGGAAATAAAAAGAGACTTATATCTGCAAAGAATAGTAGATAGAATGCATAATGGAATGATAAAGGTTATTACGGGAATAAGACGTTCCGGCAAATCATATCTGTTGTTTACCATATTTAAAAACTATCTTATATCCCAAAATGTTCCGGAAGATCATATTATTGCGATAGAACTGGATATGTTGGAAAATAAAAGGTATAGAGATCCCTATGTAATATTGGATTATATTAAAAGCCGGATAACAGATGAAAAAGATTACTATATTTTCCTTGATGAAGTCCAACTCCTGGAAGAGTTCGAGGAGGTTCTGAATTCTCTTCTTCATATAAAAAATGCAGATATTTATGTAACGGGAAGCAACTCTAAATTTTTGTCAAAAGATATTATCACCGAGTTCAGAGGGCGTGGAGATGAAATACATGTTTTTCCGGTCAGTTTTAAGGAATATATGGATGTATTCGATGGTGATAAATATGAAGGATGGAGTTCTTATGTTAATTTTGGTGGGCTTCCGTTAACCATTACGATGAATACAGATGAGCAGAGAATGGAATATCTTACCGGATTGTTTGAAGAGACATACATTAAAGATATTATTGAACGTAATCATATAGAAAAAATTCAGGAAATAAACGACTTGATTAATATACTGGCATCAGGAATCGGTTCACTGACAAATGCATCGAAAATAGAAGCTACATTTAAAAGTGTGATTCAGTCAGATATCAGCCTGAATACCATTCGGAGCTACATTGAGTACCTTAAGGATGCCTTTATTGTAAGCGAGGCCAATCGATATGATGTAAAAGGAAGAAAATATATTGGAACTCCACTGAAATATTATTTTGAAGACGTAGGTCTCAGAAATGCCAGACTTGGATTCAGACAGACAGAAGAGACTCATATTATGGAGAACATCATTTATAATGAACTCCGGGTTCGGGGATTTCATGTGGATGTTGGTGTGGTTATGAAACGGAACAGAACCAAAGAGGGAGTGCAGGAAAAAAAACAACTGGAAATTGATTTCGTAGCAAATAAGGGAAGCAAACGATATTATATTCAATCAGCATTCAGTCTTCCGGATGATGAGAAGAGAATGCAGGAAAAGGCATCCCTGATAAATGTAGGTGATTCATTTAAAAAGATTATCATTGTAAAAGATATTATTAAACCATGGAATGATGATGACGGAATATTGACAATGAGTATTTTTGATTTTCTGTTGAATGAAAATAGTCTGGACTTATAGTTTTTAGGACAGTAGATTCCATACAAAGCATAAATAAAGAGGGATTACGTGTGTTTCATATTATAGATGAACGTTTTTTTGTACCGTTGGCATCTCCGAATAAATTAGTATATTGGGAATGTATCTGCAAGTTATTTTCCGTCATGGATCATCAGCTTTCCTTTGGAGTGGACAGAGATGTTGTGGTGGAGGAACTGCAATATTATTTTGAACAGACCCAGGCAGCGGATTTTGATGAAGAAGAATTCCAGGGAAAAAATGCAAGAGATAAGGCAAACTGGATGTTGCGAAAACTGGAAAATTATGGATGGATAGACATCGAGACAGATAAAAGTTATGTACAAAGAGTTAATTTTAAGGAATATGCCGTCAAGATTATAAAGACATTGTTGGAAATTGCAGAAGGTAAGCAAATCGAATATCAGGGATATATTTACACTATATATAGCCTGGTGCGAGGTACAACGGACAATCCGGGAATCGTTCTTTTGTCAATTGTGGAAAATACAGATATGTTGATTACCGGTCTGAAAAACCTGAGTTCCGGAATCAAGCATTATATTGATGAACTGACAAAGTATAAGACTCCGGCGGAAATTATGGATGTTTTATTCAACGATTACATAGAAAATATTGTAGACAAAGCATATCATCGATTGCTCACTTCAGATAATGTCTCTAAATTCCGACCGGAGATTATAGAGAGACTGGAAAGTAAAAGCCATAGTAAGGCTTATGTGGAAAAAGCAGGTGCGGAACTGGCTTCCATTCGGGAAATTGCGCCGGAAGAAGCAGAAGAACTGGTCTATCATTATATTCATCAGGTCATAGATGCTTTTCAGAATATGGATGAAATCCTGGCAGAAATCAATCGTAAAAATACGCAATATCAGAGGGCAGCTATCAATCGTGCCAAGTTTTATCTGATTGGCGGCGAGGATGTCAGGGGGCAGATCAAGGATATTCTTTCTGAAATGAATGAGAAAATCAATCGGGAAAACATGGATCTTGGTGGAATTTACAGGATTGAATTTTTGGATGATCTGATCCGGATATACAGTTCAGCAGTTATAGATGAGAAATCTTTTTATACTCCGATTGAAGGAAAGAAAACATTTGAACCGGAAATAATCCAACAGGAGGAACCGGACACTGAACTCAGGAATGAGAAGAAAAGGAAAATGCTTGAAAAGCTGGCAAGAGTCCTGAACCCGGAGAAAATAGATGGATATGTAGAAAAACAGCTTGGAGAAAGACCGGAAATGTTAGCTTCGGAGTTACCGTTAGATACTACGGATGATTTCGTGAAGATGATTTATGTTCGATTGTACGGTCAGAGAAAAAACATGAAGTATGTAGTGAGTGTAAGAGAGACCATACAGAAGGAAGGTTACCAATTTACGGATTTTACAATACGAAAGAAGGTACAAAAGTAGGATGGATATTTTAAACGGAATGTTGCAGAAAGACAGGGATAATTTCTCACGGATATGTAACCGGCTGCTAAGTTCCTGCTTTTTATGTAAAAGAAATGAAACAACCAGATTAGATTATTATTTTGTAACAAAATACAAGGAAAAATTTGCGGAATGTTTTGCACTATTGGGCTACCGTTTGGAAATTAATGAAGAATATGGTGTGGTTCAGTTAACCAATCCACAAAACTATAACCGCTACAATATGAAACTGTTTGAATCGGTTCTCTTGTTAATTCTCAGAATTTTATATGATGAAAAGAGAAGGGAACTTTCTACTACAGAGGAAGTAATTGTAAATGTGGGGGATATTCATGAAAAATTCTTAAGCCTGAAGATCAGAGAGAAAATGATAGACAAGACAACTTTTCGCAATGCAATCAGTACATTGAAAAGGTTTCAGATCATAGAGATATTGGATACCAGCCTTACGGAGGAAGAATCCCGGATTATTATCTTTGACTCTATTCTGATGGCTGTTCGCGTGGAAGATATTAAGGCAGCTTATGAAAAGCTGGAAATTTACAAAAGAGGAGGAAAAAACAGTGAAGAAACTGACGAGAGTGAAATTGATTAACTGGCATCGCTTTGTTAATGCAACAATAGATCTTGAAAAATCTACACTGATTTCCGGAGAAAACGGAGCTGGAAAATCCACTCTTTTGGACGCTATTCAGTTCGTGATTATTTGTTCAACCAATTATTTTAATAAGGCAGCTCATGAAAACGGGAAAAGAAAACTGACCGGGTATATTCGCTGTAAGACCGGAAGAGAAAATAAACCTTATGAACGGACAGGAGAGATCAGTGCACATGTTGCACTGGAATTTTATGAAGAGAAAAAGGATAAATATTTTGTGATCGGTGCCGTGGTAGACTCTGCTTCGGAGGGACAGGAAAAAACGGCAAGATATTTGATGGACGGAGTACGATTCGAGGACTCTATGTTTTTTCAAGGAAAAGCGCCAAAGTCTATCAATCAGTTTCGGACAATGAATAGTTCTAAAATAAAACAATGGTGTACTACAGATAAAGAAGCAAGATCAATGATCAAAAACCGCTTTGGACGAATCGAAGATAAATTTTTCCGGCTGATTCCCAAGGCTCTGGCTTTTCGACCGATTGATGATATTAAAGATTTTGTGTATTCCTATGTATTGGATGAGAAGGAAGTCAATATTGATGTATTACGTGAAAATGTCCGGACTTATCAAGATTTACAGCGTACACTGGAAAACGTAAAAATTCGTATCGAGAGGTTGGAAAAAATCAATTCCTTACATGCCCAGGCAGCGGATGGATTACAGAAGGATAAGCAATATGGATATTATCTTGCGAGAGTAGAAGCGGATCTTATCCTGGAAGAAATAGAAAAGATGCAGGCTGAGATACAGACGGATACTTTGCGGTTGGAAGAACAAAACGGTCAGATCCAGACTGTGAAAAAAGAACAGATGGAAAAACAACAGATCAGAGATGATTTGCGTGCGGAACTTGCAACAGATAAAGATTTTCTGGCAAAAGACGAACAGGAGAAGCGACTGCAGTTATTGGAGAACAGAAAGACAGATTTGCTGAAGGAGCGGGAAAGCCTTCAGGAAAGCATGGACTCTGCCAGAATGCAGTTGAAAAAATTGCTGGAAGTAAAGGATGTGGACACATCTATAAAACTTTATTATCGAAACTTGTGCATGCCAGACAATGATATGAATCTGGCGCAGACAAAGGACACACTTTTGCAGGCTATTTCCTACAAAAATCTAATGCGAAATAAAGTGCTACAGAAAAAAGCAGAGACGATAGCAAAGGAAGCCGAAATCAGCGATGAAAAGCAGGAACTGGACAAGAAAATTGAACAGTTAATGAAGAAAAAATTTTCGTATTCTGAAGATGTAGAACGTGTAAGAATGGAAATTAAGGAAGAGTTTCAACGTATCGGACGGACTCCGGAACCGCGTATTTTATGTGAAATGTTGGAGATTACAGATGGATCCTGGAGAAATGCTGTGGAAGGTTATTTAAACACGCAGAGATTTTATATTCTGGTGGAGCCTGAAAATTTTGATATTGCATTGGGAATTTATGACAGGCTTCGAAAAGAGAAAAAAGCATATGGAGTAGGCCTTATTAACACACAGAATCTGGAAGAATATGATACCGCACCGGAAGGATCTCTGGCTACCGTAGTGTCTTCCAAAAATAAATACGCAAAACGTTATGTCAATATGATTCTCGGAAAAGTTCATATGTGTGAGCATTATCGGGAACTAAAAACTTATAGGATCTCAATCACAAGGGAGTGCATGAAGTATCAGAACAACGTAGCGAGTGCTATTAAACCATCCGTTTTTGAAACACCATACATTGGACAGAATGCCATAAAGGTACAACTGGAACAGGCAAAACAGAAGCGGGAGGAATTGAAGCAACAGCTGGCGGACTTGAAAAGCAGGCTGAAACAACTGGAATATGTACTGGAGCCACTGAATACGGATCAGGATACAGATATTAAGTACCGTTTGGACGTTATTGGTGATTTGCGGCAGGTTTCTCTGGAAATTGACAAATGCAAAGAAAACATTGCTACATTGAAGAAAAATTCCAATATGATCATGAAACAGCTGCAATTGTCTACCTTGGAAAAAATGTTAGAGGAACTGACGGTAAAAAGGAGTAATTTAGACAGAACTGCCGGTAAGACGGAGGAAAGAATCAGCCTGACAAAACAGAAAATTGCAGAGAATCAGGCAAATCATGTAGAAAAAGCACTATTTTATGAAAAACTTGGGGCAGACGATGCAGATTTATTGCCAATATGGAGACAGGAATATGAGAAACAGACAGAGGGTAAGTCTTATGCACAGTTCAGAGATAATTATTTGCGAAGGAGAAAAGCAAACCAGACACTGATTGATAAGGCAACGGACTCTATGAAAGAGGTAATGAGGGAATATAAAACAGCGCATGATTTTGGTGCACCTGCTTCGATGGAAGGATATCGGGATTTTGAAGCGGAGTATTTGAAACTGAAAAATTCAGAACTGCTGCAGTATGAGGATAAGGTGGAGACGGCCAGAAGCGCAGCGGAAGAAGAATTCAGAGAGCAGTTTTTGTCTAAGCTACAGGAAAATATGAAGACAGCCCAGTCTGAATTTAAGGAATTAAACAAGGCATTGAATGATATTACGTTCAGCAATGAAAAGTATGAATTCCTGTATATGCCGAGTAAGAAATACCGTCAATATTATGAAATGATCATGGATGATTTTAATGCGATGCAGGGAGAGTCTATTTTCAGTGGACTGTTTCATGAGAATCATAAGGTAGTGATAGAAGAACTGTTCGAACGGCTGGCACTTGATAATGACAATAGTACAAAAACACTGGATGAATTTACGGATTATCGTACTTATATGGATTATGATATACGCATTATACACAGCGATGGAAACTATTCCTTATATTCAAAGGTGTGTGAGGAAAAGAGCGGTGGTGAGACACAGACACCTTTTTACGTCACCGTAGCGGCATCTTTTGTCCAGCTGTATAAGAACAATATTGGCGGAGAGGCAGTGGGACTTGTGCTTTTTGATGAAGCGTTTAATAATATGGATGATGAAAGAATAGGCGGAGTTCTGGAATTTTTGCGGCGGTTGCCGCTACAGATATTGATTGCTGCACCACCGGATAAAATACAGTATATCAGTCCCTTTGTGGAGGAGACATTACTTGTAATGACAGATGAAAAAATCAGTTATGCAGAGAGGTATGTAAATGGTACAGTATGACAGAATGGTTTTAAATCATTTGCTGGATACCTATGAAAACAGTCTGTTGTCAATTGGAGAGAACAGGAGAAAGGTACAGATAGAGTTTCGTTTTACGAGAACATCTATACCGGCATATTATGATGAGAGTTCATCAGAATATGAAAAAATTCATATTTTGATGAATGCACTGGAAAATAAAAATATGATAACTGTAATCTGGAAGGACCATAAGCAGGGACATTTCATACAAAAGGTTCGGATGAATGCGGATCAAATTGATGAAATTTACCGGTATACAGGAAGAAAACCAAAGCATGGTCTGGAGGAAGAAAACAGAGTCTTTCTTCAAAAATATCTGAATGAAGATGCTCCGGTCACGGTAAATTTTGTAGGATATCTGTTGGAACGACTGGAAAACCACAAGTCGGTAAAAGAATACATAACATTGGAAAATCTGCAGGAAACAGAAAAATTTCTTCGTGCATGTGTATCTGTAGAACAAAATAAAACACCTTGTTATATCAGAGAGTTCTCCATTCAACATTTTCAGGATTCTAAATATTTTGAACAGATAGAAAGCAGGATTATCAGAGTGTTTCGGCAGTTCGATGAGGAATATAAGGAAATGGATGCAGTGGAACTATTGGCGGAATATGGAATTTATCAAACCCCTGATTTTGTGTATTTTAAGGGAGATGTGCGCCTGCTGGTGGAAGGGGAGGAGATGAATTTGTCCCTTTTAAAGCAGGGAATTGGAATTTCGGGAGAGGATATTGAAAACATTCGTTTCTCGGATTTCAGCAGAATACAGAAGGTAATAACTGTTGAAAACCTTACTTCTTTTTTCAGATACCATGAGGAAAACAGCCTCCTTGTTTACCTGGGAGGATACCATAACAGGGTACGAAGAAAACTGCTCCAAAAGATTTATGATGCAATTCCTGCTGCAAAATATTATCATTTTGGGGACATAGATGCCGGAGGATTTCTTATTTTTCTGGATTTACGTAAAAAAACAGAAATTCCATTTGAAAGCTTCCGTATGGATCTGGATACGCTGAAACAATATTCACAATATGGAAAAAAATTGACAGAAACAGATAAAAAACGTCTGGAGAAATTAGGAGAAGAAAAGGAATTCAGCGAGGTTATCCGATATATGCTGGAGAAAAATATAAAATTAGAGCAGGAATGCATTATTGAATAGATGGTGTCGTGAAATTTTTGCAGCACCTATTAATTTATCAGGAGAATTTACCGATACAATCCTTAGAGAAGCAAGGTCGTGCGCCCACGGAAGGCGCTTTTTATCACACGGAGGTGACCATTATGACCATAGAACCGATTTCCAGTCTCATGACAGTGCAGGCACAGAACACAGCCGCTGCCAGGAACACTGTGACAAAAGTAACTACAGAGGAGAATCCCTCAGAATACAATCCTGCCAATGTAAAAGCAGCAGATAAACTTGACCAGACCACCGCAGTTGTTGAAAATGCGCAGAGCAAGGATCAGAATAATACTTCTGCCGATGCTAATAGCGAACAGCAACAGCAGGTGACCAACGAGCAGATCAAGAAAGCAGTAGAGAAGCTGAATAAGAACATGATGTCCCATTCAGAAGCTGTTTTCGGTATTCATGAGGCGACAAACCGCATAACGATCAAAATCATAGACAAGGATACCAAGAAAGTCATCAAAGAGCTTCCACCTGAGAAGACTTTGGACATGATCGCCAAAGTGTGGGAGTTAGCCGGTATCCTGGTAGATGAGAAGAGATAAGAAGTAAGAATCAGGAGGAACACATTATGGCAATGAGAATGTCTGGTCTGATGTCCGGTATGGACACAGAGACTATCATTAAGGAACTGGTATCTGCCAAACAGACCAAGGTGGATGATGCCAAAAAGGCACAGACCAAACTGCAGTGGAAGCAGGATGCCTGGAAAGAATTAAATACTAAACTGAAAAATCTGCAGGCAAAATATATCGCTAATATGCGTTTTACGTCTTCTTACAGCAAGAGGACCACAAAAGTATCCAACAGTAATGCAGTCAGCGTGATCACCGGTGAAAATGCCGTCAAGGGAGTACAGTCCCTGCAGATCAACAAGCTGGCCAAGACCGGTTATCTCACCGGCGCACAGATCAAGGCTGCCGATGGGGGAAGTCTGACTGCTGCATCTAAATTAAGCGAACTGGGAGTGACCGGAGAAGGTACCTTCAATATCACTGCGGGTGGAAAGAGTGTGGATATTACGGTAAATGGTGACAGTACCATTTCCGATGTGCTGAATAAGATCAAGGAAGCAGGTGTCAATGCCAGCTTTGATGCGAAGAACCAGAGATTCTTCGTCAGTGCCTCCGCATCCGGGCGAGACAATGACTTCAGTATTACCGCATCGGACAGCACCGGTGACGCAGCGCTGTCAGCATTGGGACTGAAGGCAAGTCTGATTGGCGATAAGGGGGATCAGGCAACACTGGACAGATATAAGGAGTATGCGGCTTTCTATGTAAGCGGAGATGATGCAGCTACTCTTGCAAATATTAACAAGGATGGCCGTATCACAAAGGATATTGAATCCAAAGTAAGCAGTTATCTGGAGCAGTATAAGTCTCTGCTCAGCACTAAGAGTGATGCACAGAAGAAGATCGATGAGATCAATGAAAAATATAAGGATTCCAGCCTGGATACTGTAGAAAACTATACGAAACAGTTGGAAGCAAAGCAGAAAGAGAAGACAGAGCTGGAAGAAAAGATCAAGAATCTGACAGATGGTGATGAAAAAGATACTGCACAGAAGGAACTGGATACGCTGAATGAGGAGATTAAGACATTGTCTGAAAAGAAGACGGATGCCCAGTCTCTGAAAAGCGCACAGAAGAGTATCACCGATGCAGATACAAAGATCGCAGATATACAGAAGCATATTACTGTAACAGAAGGTACCGATGCGGACGGTAATGCAACTTATACTGCAGAAGCCACACAGACATTGAAGGACCAGGTAAATAACAGCTATCTGTCTCAGGCAAAATACGCGTCCGATGTTGTAACATCCATCAATAACGGAACCTATACGGCTACCGGAGCTACTAAAATCAGTGGTCAGGATGCCAAGATTACATTAAATGGTGCGGAATTCACCGGCAACAGCAATGTCTTCGAAATCAACGGCTTGACTTTCACTGCGCTCAGTGAGACGAAAGACGGTGAGGATATCACTGTTACTACAGAAGACGATGTAGATGGCATCTATGATATGGTGAAGAACTTCCTGAAGGAGTACAATTCCATCATCAATGAGATGGACAAACTGTACAATGCGGATTCTGCCAAAGGGTATGAACCCCTGACAGATGATGAGAAAGATTCTATGTCTGACTCTGAGGTAGAGAAATACGAGACCAAGATCAAGGATGCTCTGCTTCGCAGAGATAGTAACTTGTCTACCATCAGTTCTGCATTGAAGAGTATTATGTCCGGCAGCGTGGACGTGAACGGCAAGACTATGTATCTCAGTGATTTCGGTGTTGAGACCCTGGGTTACTTTGAGGCACCGGACAATGAGAAAAATGCTTATCACATTGCAGGTGATCCGGGTGATGCCAATACCTCCGGTAAATCGGATGTGCTGAAGAGCATGATCAGTAATGATCCCGATACGGTAATCGCTTTCTTCTCTTCTCTGTCTAAAAACTTATATACCAAAATGAGTGATCTGTCCAAATCTGTAGACGGATATCGTTCTTATGGAAACTTTTATGATGACAAGAAGATGACTTCGGATTATAATGATTATAAGACGAAGATATCCGAACTGGAAGAGAAGCTGAACGATTACGAAGATAAGTGGTATTCCAAGTTCTCCAAGATGGAGACAGCTCTCGCAAAGCTGCAGAGCAATTCCAGTGCGGTGACGAGCTTGTTAGGAGGATCATGATATGGCGTTACCCAATGCCTATGCACAGTATAATAACAGCAAAGTATTGACAGCTTCTCCCGCAGAACTGACGTTGATGCTTTACGATGGAGCTATCAAGTTCTGCAATATTGCGGAAGTAGCAATCGAAGAGAAAGACATCCAGAAGGCACACAATAACATTCGTAAGGTACAGAATATTATTGGATATCTGCAATCGACGTTGGATACGAAATATCCGGTTGCGCAGGACTTTATCAATATTTATGATTATTTGTCCCAAAGACTGGTAGAGGCAAATGTAAAAAAAGATAAAGAGATCCTGGAAGAGGTCAATATGCATCTGCATTCCGTAAGAGACAACTGGAAGGAAGTCATGCGCGTCAATCGTGAGAAAGGGGCTATCTGATGGAGAGTCAGCTGACGATATTGTCTGAAAGCCTGGATCGAAAGCTGGAAGTATTACAGAAAATTCAGGAATACAATAAGCACCAGGAAGAAATCTTCTCTGCGCAAAACGTAGATATCAGTCAGTTTGATGCGGCGGTAGAGGAAAAACAGCGCCTGATTGATGAAGTAGTACGGTTAGATGATGGCTTTGAAATCATGTATGCAAAACTGGCAAAGGAACTGGAGGGCAACCGGCAGCACTACGCAGCACAGATCCGTGAACTTCAGACAAAAGTGGCAAAGGTGACGGAACTCAGTGTGTCCGTGCAGGCACAGGAAGCCCGGAACAAGAAACTGGTCGAGAATTATTTCGCCAGAGAACGTGCCGGAATCGGTCAGAGACGCAAGAGTGCCAAGAGCGCCTTTGACTACTACAAGAGCATGAGCGGCGCCGGATATGTACCGCCCCAGATGTACGACAATAAACAATAAATACAACGGATAAAGGGAAGCAGATAGAGATATCGGCTTCCCTTTTTTATGACGGAATCAATGTGATAGAATAAAAATGTGGTTTCGGCTAAAATATAATCAGAGTATAGATTAGCCGGAAAATGCTTGATATTTTAAAACAATCCGGCTAAAATATAATCATGAAAAAGATTAGCCGAAAGAGGGACTTTTATGAGTTATATCAAAAGAAATCTGGAGAATGTAGTAAGACAGGTAACCAGGGAATATCCGGTACTCCTGGTAACGGGACCGAGACAGGTAGGAAAGACGACAATGCTCCAAAAACTGATGGAGGGAACGGAGCGGGGATATGTAACACTGGATGATTTAAACGAAAGAAATATTGCAAAGACCGATCCGGAACTGTTTCTGCAACTGCATAAACCACCTGTATTGATTGATGAGGTTCAATATGCACCGGAACTGTTTACTTATATCAAGATAAATGTAGATAAAAACCATGAGCCGGGAGCATTTTGGCTTACGGGATCACAGGTGTTCAAATTGATGCAGGGAGTACAGGAGTCACTGGCAGGAAGAGTGGCAGTACTTTCACTTACATCCCTGTCACAGGCAGAGATATCCGGAGGAACGATGAAACCGTTTACGGTAGATCTGGAGGATTTAAACGAGAGGCAGAAAGAGAGAGAGCAAGCTGATACAAGAGAGATCTTTGAACGGATTTATCAAGGCTCCATGCCTGCGATCGTAAGCGGTATTAACAGTAACAGTCAGCTTTTTTACAGCAGTTATCTGTCTACTTATATTGAGCGGGATGTAAGAGAATTATCGGATGCCATAGATTCGCTTAAGTTCCTTCGGTTTATTACTGCGGTGGCAGCAAGATGTGGGCAGATGGTTAATGCAGCAGAGATTGCCAGAGATGCAGATATCAATCAGACGCAGGCGAAGGATTGGCTGACAATTCTGGAAACGCTGGGAATTATTTTTTATCTTCATCCGTATTCTAATAATTTGTTGAAGCGCCTTGTGAAAACGCCCAAACTGTATTTCTACGATACGGGTCTGGTGTGTTACCTGACGAAATGGAGCAGTGCGGAAACGTTAGAATGCGGTGCTATGAACGGGGCCATTTTGGAAAATTACGTGGTCGCGGAAATTCGGAAAACCTACCTGAATTGTGGAAAAGAGCCGTATTTGTACTATTATCGTGATAAAGATGCCAGGGAGATTGATATTGTCCTGGAACATGATGGAATATTGAATCCGATTGAGATTAAGAAAACTGCAAATCCCGGAACAGAGCTGGTAAAGGTATTTGAATTACTCGACAAGGCATCAACGCCTCGTGCGAAGGGCGCAGTTATCTGCATGAAACCGGGACTTAGTGCGATAGACAGAGACAATTATATCGTACCGGTCTGGATAATCTAAAATACAGTCCCTGCCTGAATATCAGACAGGGACATATGTAACTTCCGCTTGAGAATTTGCCGAAGTAACTTCAGCTTTGGGGATAGATCGACCGAAATTTACTTTGGCAATTGAGGGGATTAATGCCCAGGCAGGACAATCCATGCTGACCCAGGCCAATCAGAGTAGTCAGAGCGTACTGCACAAAGTATGATTGATTTATCGGTAACAATATGCTATTGTAAATTCACAGAATATCAATTCTGGCAGACAGACCAAATCTTAATTCAAATCAAAAAATTTTTAGGTGTATCACCATTGATTTCACTGGATGAGAAGGTAATAGAATGATAAAAATACTTTCTGATTGGAAAGAGTAATACTGAAAGGAAAACATATGAGTGAAGTAAAAGTAGTAAGAGATGAACAGGGTAATGCTATTGTTATAATACCGGATATTATATTTTGGAATAAACAGGACATTGACTGGGATGCAGTAAAAGAATACCTAAAGAAGTACCTTGGTGAAATAATTGAGAATAAACAAACGAAAGAAAAAATAGAAATAGGAACTAAATTCGCAGATGAGTATACGGGCTCAAAGTATTCAGAACATATAAGGGGAGCACGGGCAAAAGCCAAGGCAAATGCAGCACAAGGAATCCGAGAACTGGTAGAATCAGCTGCCAATAAAATACATAGTGAAAATAAGAAGAGTAAACATAAGAAAGACGCAAAAGGTGGCTGGAACTATTATACGGTCAGATTTGCGCTACCAGTTTATGATAACAATAGAAAGACAGAAGAATATAATGTTTACATGGGGAGGCTGGTAGTAAATAGGACACAAGACGGAAAATTGTATTTATATGATTTGGTGGAAATAAAAAAGGAAGCAAGTACCCCACTCAAGAATACATAGTAAACAAGTGGTAAAAAACTGCTTCCTTTTTATATAATATATCTTAGCAAAATAAAAAAGTCAACATTTTTTGTAAAAAGGGGTTAAGTTTCTAAAAACCTCTCCGATATACTTATCAAGTAAAGCAAATAAAACAAATGCTTACCTAACAACTTCTTCCAATCAAAGGTTTCGCACGTCGGAGAGAGGGAAGACAATGGCGATGAAAGTAAAGGGAAGTGCGAGCCCGGAGCAGACATTGCCAAAGCAAACAACGGAGCGCAGGGAAGCGCTCGTCAATTCAAGGAGGAATATATTATGGTAGTACAACACAATCTTACAGCTATGAACTCTAACAGAATGTTAGGTATCACCACCAAGACTCAGGCTAAATCTACTGAGAAACTTTCATCCGGTTACAAGATTAACAGAGCAGCAGATGATGCAGCAGGACTTGCAATTTCCGAGAAAATGCGTCGTCAGGTAAGAGGTCTGACTCAGGCTTCTGCTAATGCTCAGGATGGTATCTCCGCAGTACAGACCGCTGAAGGTGCTCTGAACGAAGTTCATGATATGCTGCAGAGAATGAACGAGCTGGCAGTTAAGTCTGCAAACGGAACCAATCAGTCCGAGGATCAGGCTTATATCCAGAAGGAAGTAACTAATCTGATTAATGAGATTGATCGTGTATCTACAACGACCACTTTCAATGAGAAATCTCTGTTAGATGGTACTTTCTCTCAGGTGGCTCTTCAGGTAGGTGCTGAGTCTTCCGCAGACAATCAGATTTCTGTAACCATCGCTAGTATGGGTTCTACTGGTCTTGGTGTTAATGGTGTTGATGTTAGCTCTACTGGAGACGCAAAAGGTGCTATTGATACAATCAAGACTGCAATCACAAAATTGAGTGAGCAGCGTTCTGATCTGGGTGCTATCCAGAACAGACTGGAGCATACCATCAACAACTTGGATAACGTTGTAGAGAATACTACCAGTGCAGAGTCCCAGATTCGTGATACTGATATGGCTTCTGAAATGGTTAAGTACTCTAACAACAATATTCTGGCACAGGCAGGTCAGGCTATGTTGGCTCAGTCCAATCAGGCTAACCAGGGAGTGCTTTCCTTACTGCAGTAAGCGTAAGTATATTACAACTAGCTATTATAGAAGGAGTTGGCGTAAAGTCAGCTCCTTTTATATGGAGACGATTAAGTGTTTAAAATATGGAGCCTATGATCAAAAAATCATAGGCTCCATATTTTAAATTAAGTGATACGACCTAAATGATGAAAGGTTTTTCACCATTAGAGATTTTTTCAGTAATTTTCTCAATAACAGAATTGGTTTGCTTTTTATAAAAAGGATAATCATGTCCAGCGGTATTTTGCACTGGGGTCATATAATCACCGTATAATTGTGTGAGTACAGCATCGTAGTTTTGTGGAACAGGTAAAATAATATTTTCAAAGGTTAAATATTTACAAGACTGATACCATTCTTTACGAAGATGAATTGCTTTCTGGGCATTTTCGGGAATATATGAGATTAGGCTGCTATCTGTACCGTTGTATATCTGGCAAAGCTTATCTGCTGTTCGAAGCAACTGGTTCTTCAGACTTTTCCGGGGATCAAATTTCAGTCCACAGAGTTCTTCCAACTGAGGAACGATACTCTTCATTGTTTCTGGAGCCTCATCGTATCGTCCAACAGTTGTGACAAGAAGTGCAATCAATTGATTTAAAACAGATTCCTCGTTTTGACTTAACGGTAATGTATCTAATGGGAAGATATCAATTCCAACGATATAAGGACAACGGTGGAATTGCGATAGACGTTTTGAATCATAGGAAATGGTGCTGGCATTTAATAATCTGGAAAATACAAAGGAATATTCTTCCTCAGTATACGCATTATTAATATGATATTCTGTGGGAAGTTCTTTGGGAGCAATCGCTAGAAAGCGCTGGTAGTCATCACGAAACATGCAAATATCAATATCATCATCCCAAGGAATAAATCCACCGTGACGGACAGCACCGAGTAAAGTCCCCCAATCAGCAAAATAAGGAATATCATATTTTTTACAGATATGTTGTATGACACACATAACCTCTAATTGTGCTGCCCAGGCACATTTCATCATGGGCTCAATATAAAAACCATCCCTGGTTTCTCCTAAAAAGTAGGAATCATCAAATGTTAACATAGTTATTTGTTCTCCTTCGTATTGTTTTGCTCCATGAGGCATTCCGCCAGGATTCGCTCCTGTTTCTTCCAAAAAGGGTAGTCATGAGCCTGAGTACCACGGACAGGAGTCATATAATCCCCATAATTTACTTTGAGAATCTCATCATATCCGGCAGGGGCTGTTACGGTAATCGTCTCAAAGGGAAGTACAATACATTCCTGATACCATTCGGCTTTAAGTCGCAACTTTTCTCCGCTGTCAGCGTGAGAGGCGTAATGAGAAATATCGGAGCCCCCACTGGTATTATAGATTTGGGAAAGAGAATCAGCAGCCTTCATAAGTTGAGGTTTTAATTTCTGCGAAGGATCCAAGGTGATATGGCATAAATTCGCAATGTCCGTCAATAAAGAAAGCGTCAGTTCTGGATTCTCTTCGGATACCCGTGCAGTATATACAAGAATTCGTAAAAGCTCGCACAAGGCATGATCCTCATCCGGAGTCGGTGCAAGAACATCTAAAGGAAAGAGGTCTAAACCCACAGAATAGGGACATCCATGAAAACGATTCAGATAATCCGGAGAATAGTTAATTTTAAGTCCGCTTCGCACAATGGTGTGAAGCTGGTGGTGAAAAGGATTATTGTGAATGTTCAGAATCTGCCATCCTGAAGGAAGCTCTGCAGGTGCAATTTTCAGAAAACGTTCATAATCGCTGCGGAACATGCTAATATCAATATCATCGTCCCATGGAATAAATCCCTTGTGGCGGACGGCACCGAGAAGTGTGCCATAGTCAGCAAAATATTGGATGTTGTGACGATTACATATCTCGGCAACAACTTCCAATACCTCGATCTCAGCGGCCCAGGCACATTTCATCATAGGTTCAATATAAAAATCATCACGGATTTCACCTTGAAAATAATTTGGGGGAAAATTAGCCATACAAAAGCCCTTTCTCGTATCGTTAAAATCAAATCAAGCATAGCATATCTGAGCATAAAAAGATAGAGACAGATGGATAAAAAATGCAAAATAGAAAAAGAAAATAATGACAGGGCTTATATACGGAGAATTGAATATATGATATAATAGATAATATGTGAATTGCAAAGGTTCAGATGATTTAATATGGATGTGAGAGACACTATTTCGGGTATTATGAATTTGCCGAAAACAGAGATAGGTAACATATCTGAAGTAAAAAAAGGTATGACAAATCAGTCTTTTTTATTTTCCTGTGACGGGGAGGAATACATTCTCAGAATTCCGGGGGTAGGAACATCTATGCTGATAGACAGGAAGCGAGAGGCTGCAGTCTATAATGTGTTAAAAGACAGTGATATATGTGATCATATTATTTACTTTAATAAAGAGACAGGATATAAAATATCTAGATTTTATAGAAATGCATGCGTCTGTAATGCCGGGAATGATAACGATGCAAAAAGATGTATGATTTTTCTGCGGAATTTTCACCAAAGAAAGTATTGTGTAGAACATTCCTTTGATCTGTGGGAGAGAATTAACTATTATGAATCGTTATGGACGAAACAAACGATCTATGAGGATTATAATTCTGTCAAAAAAAGAGTACTTCAGCTGAAAAAATATGTTGATATGCAAAAGAAAGTTGCTTATGTCACATAGATGCCGTTCCCGATAATTTTCTGCTTGTAGAGAATGAAATACATTTGATTGACTGGGAATATGCGGGGATGCAGGATCCACATGTGGATATCGCAATGTTTGGCATTTATTCTCTCTATAACAGAAGCCAAATGGATCAACTGATAGATTTTTACTTTGAGGAAGAATGCTCTAAAGAATTGAGAATAAAAATATATTGTTATATCGCAATATGTGGACTCCTTTGGAGCAACTGGTGTGAATACAAGAGAATGTGCGGTGTAGAGTTCGGAGAATATGCTGCAAAGCAATATCAGTATGCGAAAGAATATTTTGACATAGTTAAGTCTGAAATCGGAATAAAGGAAGTATAGAAAAATGAATCGTGTCAGAAGAGCAATCATAATGGCAGCAGGATATGGAAACAGAATGTTACCGATTACTCGAAATATCCCCAAACCATTAATAAAAGTGAATGGGACAGCCATGATTGAAACGATTATCCGAGCTCTTTTGGCAAATAACATTGAGGAAATATATATTGTGGTGGGATATTTGAAAGAACAATTTAAATCATTGGCAGAGAAATATCCTATGATTTCATTGATTGAAAATCCTTACTTTGATAGTTGTAATAATATCTCTTCTTTATATGCTGCCAGAGAATACCTGGAAGAGGCAATGATATTAGACGGAGATCAGGTCATTTACAATGAAAAAATTCTTTCGCCGTATTTTCAGCATTCCGGATATAACTGTGTTTGGGCAGAAGATGATACAGAAGAATGGCTGCTTACGACAGAGGCAAACAGGATCATATCGTGCAGCAGAACCGGCGGAAGACAGGGGGGGCAATTGTATAGCATTTCCCGATGGACCAAAGACGATGGAATGAGATTGAGAAAACATTTGGAACAGGAATTTGATATACATAAAAATCGACAGATATACTGGGATGACATTCCTATATTCTGTTATCCAGAGAAATATGAGTTGGAAGTGTATCCTATGAAGTCACAGGATGTCAGAGAAATAGACAGTGTAGAAGAATTGGCTACAATAGATGAGAGTTATCGAAAATATATAATGTAGGAAATGATATGAAAGAGAACAAAGTAAAAGACAATGAAATTGACTGGTATGCTATAATTATTCCGTTGGTTGGCGTAATTATAATCAGTATCTTATTTTTGACATTCCCAGACAAAAGTATGCAAATGATACAGGTGGTAAGAGCCTTTTTGGGAAATCAGTGTGGAATCTATTATGCGGTACTTGGACTGGGAATATTTTTTTGCAGTATCTATATGGCATTCTCCGATTTCGGTAAAATATTGTTGGGGAAATCGGGAGAGAAGAAACGGTATTCTTCACTTCGCTGGGGGATGATGATTTTTACATCTACTATGGCAGCGGATATTTTGTTTTATTCTCTCTGTGAATGGGCATTATATGCAAACGAGCCATACATAGAAGAGCTGGGAGGAATACAGAAGTGGGCATCGACTTATCCGTTGTTTCACTGGGGGCCGATTGTGTGGAGCATGTATATTGTATTAGCGGTAGCGTTCGGATTTATGCTTCATGTAAGAGGAAGAAATCGTCAGAAATTTTCTGAGGCATGTCGGTCATTATTGAAGGAGAAAGTAGATGGAATCTGGGGAAAACTGATTGATCTGGTTGCTATTTTTGCCCTGATAGCCGGAACTGCAACCACTTTTTCATTGGCGACACCATTGCTGTCCAGTGCATTGTGTTACGTATTCCAGTGGCAGAAAAACAGCAAAATTACGGTACTCATATTACTTGTCATTGCAGCAATTTATACGGTGACAGTATGGTTTGGAATGAAAGGCGTTTCCAGACTTTCGGCCAGCTGTTCTTATTTGTTCTTGGCATTGCTTGCTTATGTATTGCTTGGGGGAGGAGAGTGCACCTATATACTTGAAACCGGGTTTTCAGCGATGGGAAATCTCGTTCAGAATTTTATGGGTATGGCAACATGGATGGACCCTCTTAGAACAACATCTTTTCCACAGAATTGGACGATATACTATTGGGCCTATTGGATGGTGTGGTGTGTTGCAACTCCCTTTTTTATCGGGAAGATCAGTAAAGGCAGAACCATCAAAGAAACGGTTTTGGGAGGTTATGCCTGGGGACTTTTGGGAACTTTTTCTTCGTTCATTATTTTGGGAAATTATGGATTGGCACAGCAGATGAAAAGAGGTGTACCAATATCGGAAATGATTGCAAACACAGGAGATTACGCGGAAGCTATCCTGCGCATTTTCCAAACATTGCCATTGCCGCGAATTGCTTTATTGCTATTAGCTGTTACAATGATTGCATTTTATGCAACCACGTTTGATGCTCTTACAATGGTGATTTCAGTGTATTCTTATAAGAAAATCAGAGCAGATGCAGAACCGGATAAGCGCATAAAAACATTTTGGGCAGTTGTATTTATACTGTTTCCCATAGCGCTGATTTTCAGTGAAGAATCTATGTATAGTTTGCAATCCGTATCAATTATTGCAGCATTCCCCATAGGGATAGTTATTGTGTTGATCATAATAAGCTTTTTTAAAGATGCACATAGACTGATATATGAAAAGGAAGAGGAAGAATGATGGAAGAGAAAATGGCTTTTGATGAACTGCAGCAAATGGTATCTATATGTTTGGACGAGATCATACAGCTAAAGCAGGAGAAAGAACAATTACAGCAGAAAAATCAGGGATTAGAGCAGTTAATGGCACAATTAATAGACGGACAGAAACAGGTGATTTCCAGTGTGAATCAGTGTTTTGATAATATTGACACCAACAGGCATTTCGTAAATAGAGCTATTGATAATGTGAAATATGAGCATATGGGAGAGATAATAGGAGAAGATTATTATTCCCCCTCTTTCTATAATTATTCAGAGACTATTGATGGAATTGTGAAGGAAGGTAAAAGTCTGGTGCGTTTTGGCGATGGAGAATTTGATTTGATGGCAGGACGAAGCAGACACAAGTTTCAACATTATGATGAAATATTGTCAAGGAGACTTCAGGAGATTATTCAGTTACAAGAAGCTAGACTGATGGTAGCGGTTGCTGATAACTACGGCTCGTTAGAAAAATATAATGAAGACGGTAAACAGGGAATTCGGAGTTACATGACCAAAGAAGTGCGCATGGAACATAGGAAATGGCTTGATTTGAATAGAACATACCATAATACATATATTACAAGACCCTATGCTCTGTTTGCGGATAATCATACGCAGGCACCATTGGAAAGATTTCGCCAGTTACAGAGAATATGGGAAGGAAGAAAGGTTATTTTTGTAGAGGGAAATCAGTCACGTCTTGGGGTGGAAAATGATCTTTTTGACAATGCTGCCAGTATACGTAGAATTGAGGCTCCAGCGACGAGCTCATTTGACAGGTACGATGAGATACTGAATGCAGCGCTGAATTATGCAGAAAAAGATACATTATTTCTGGTGGCTTTGGGACCGACAGCAGAGGTGCTGGTATATGATTTGTTTAAAAATGGCTATCAGGCGGTTGATATCGGACATGTGGATCTGGAATATGAATGGTATTTAAATGGATCCGGTGGAAGGTGTGAAGTGAAGACGAAGTATAATAATGAAATGATTGGTGGAAATATAGTTGCAGAAATTTGTGATAAAAAGTTTGAGCAGGAAATTATTTGCAGAATAGGATGACAGAAGTGAGTATAGATAATAAGTTTCTAACAGATAACTATTTTAATAAATTAGAACAAATTGCAATTCAATATGTACATAACAACTATAATTATTGTTATTTGAAGGCCATGCATGAGAAAAATCGTGAAATCGGAACATCAACGATTGTTGTAGGCTCATCACATGCGATGAATGGCGTAGTTGAAGAACTTTTTCCAAACGAAGATGTCATAAATTTTTCTATATCTTCGCAAGATTTATATTGTGACTTTCTCCATATTAAAAAAGCAATTAGAGAAGGAAAAAAGCAAATAAGAAGATGTATTATTAATATGGGATATTATATGTTGTTTCAAGATATTTCACTGAGCAGACAAATGAATTATTTAATGCCAACTGTATATGGCCCCCTTTTTGATGATATGCATCATTATGTAGCTGAAAGTTCTATAGATTTTTTAGAGAAAATAGAATATGAACATAGTGTGTATTCAGAAGACTTGATTAGAAAAATTTGTCAGGAGTGGTCAAATGGAGCTTTTATAGAGCAAGGATCCTATTATGGCAAACTCCTTACAAGAGAACAAAACAATATTCTATCAATACATGGAGTTATGTGGCCTAAAAAGGATAATGAAGAGAAGAATCAGTATGCTTTGAAAAGAGCAGCAGATCATAATAAGCTACGCAAACATGAGCTTTCGAGACTGGAAAATGACAAAATTGTAAGGGATATGGTAGAATTTTTAGAAAAACATGAAATTAGACCTATCTTTGTTATTTTTCCATTTACACAGTGGTATAGAAAATACATAGATTCATTTTATAAGAAAGATATTTTTGAACTATTGAACTCTTTACCGCAACAGGTAGAGTTATTAGATATGAATGAGATAGATGGTTTTAATGATGAAGATTTTCTCGATACGGATCATTTGAGTTTACGTGGAGCGGAAAAAGCAACACGATTATTGGTGGAATTTATAAAAATAGAACAAATGTAAGATAAGAAAATGAGGCGAGACAAAAACATGGATAAAAAGCAAGAGATACAGGACGAAGTACAATTGATACAAGACCTTTTTGATGGAATTGACAATGGTGATTTTAACAACTTTGGAGAGACCTCTGATAAATACACATTTAAATATTTAAAGGCAATTTGGGATTTACAGACGGTATTGGATGGAGGAAAAGAACTATATAAGCAGATATACGAAATTGCAATTAAATGTGGTATACGCCATGTGCAGCAGAAATATAAAACAGGAAGGAAAATCAAAGTAGCCTTTTTGACAATTTCGGCGGCTGAGTGGCCTGCGGAATCTGTATACAGATTGTTAAAAATGAATGAAAACGTTGAAGCGTATTTGGTTGTGGGCCCGTTGATTGATCGTTCAGTTGAAAACATGGAGGATGCATTTGAGAAAACTGCAAGTTTTTTTGAAAAACGTGGATATGATGTGAGGCGGGCATATGATTCAAAAAACAAAAAGGTTAGATTGTGGGAGGAAATAGGAAAGCCGGATATAGTCATACATTTAACCCATTGGTACAAATCTTTGCCTGAGGAGTATCAGATAGAAAATTATCCATTTACCATCTTAAATTGTTATATTCCTTATGCAATGTCATTAGCAGATAACGCTAAGGGGACTTTTATGATTAATTCTTCGAATAATAGTATGTTTTTAAATATGATGTGGCATATCTACACAGATACCATGTATCACTATGAGGGATATCGAGAATATCAATTGTTGGGTGGAGAAAATGTAGTATTTACTGGGTTTCCTAAAATGGATTTCTTTTATAATAAAATAGAAAATACATCAGACCAGCTTATGCTTATGGCAAATTGGAAATATCCTACGGGATGTGATCCTAAAAACATGAAAAAGGTGATAATAGCACCACATCACACTTTTTTGGGATATGGTGGAATCTTGTATTCAACCTTCCAGTGGAATATGTACTTTTGGATTTATTTAGCTAAAAAATATGAGAACCAAATCAGCTTTATTTTTAAACCTCATCCTAATTTAAGAACAAGGGCAATTGAAGCAGAAGTTTTTAGAGACGCAGGAGACTATGAGCGGTATATAGATCTTTGGGAAAAATTGCCTAATGCTAGAGTGTCTGCGGAAGAGAGCTATTTAGAAATATTTGCTACTTCAGATGGCATGATTATGGATTCAAATTCCTTTTTAGCAGAATATATGTATGTAAACAAGCCGTTGTTATTTTTGACAAGAGAAGAGCAGACATTTAATAAATTGGGAAGAAGTATAGTAGATACCTATGATCAATGCGATGGAAGAGATTATATTGGGATTGAAAGTTTTCTTCAAAATGTGATTTTGAATGGGAAGGATGATAAAAAAGAAATAAGAGCTGATTTTTTTGGAAAACATTTAGACTATTTAGCTAAGAACGGATGCTTGGCAGGTGAAATGATATATAATGATATTATATCATTGCTTTAGTTTGATATGATAGGTTGCTAGATTGCTGGGAAAAAAGCGTAAAATTCATTAAAAGATGTATTAAAGAAACCGTGAGAGGGCTATACAAATGATTAAAGTATTAACCGTTGGTGTATATGATTATTTTCATTTAGGGCATTTGCGGCTTTTTGAAAATGCTAAAGAATTGGGAGATTATCTTATAGTTGCTGTACAGGATGAAGATTTCATTCTGAAAACAAAACCCAATGCGAAGATATTGTATACGACCGAGCAGAGAAAAGAATTAGTAGGTGCATTACGCGTTGTGGATGAAGTTGTTGGTTATACAGATGTAGATGCAATAGTTAAGATGATAGATTTTGATGTATTTGCAATAGGTGAAGATCAAAATCATGAAGGGTTTCAAAAGGCTGTCGAATGGTGTAAGGAAAAAGGGAAAAAAATAGTCAGGATGAGAAGAACACCAGGAATAAGTTCTTCTGATATCAAGCAGAAGCTGATTTCATTAGAGTGAAGAACATGCCACTTCAACTAATAGTATTGGATATTGACATCTCTGAAATAAACAGATACTTATATTATAGTAACAGTTAAAAAATTGTAGACAATTAAAGAACAAGGAATGTTAGAATTATGTTAAAGATACTTATTATTAGCAAACAATTTGATTTCTATGTCAAGTGTCTTTTTGAAGGGATTCATCGATACTATAATGTGCAATCTGTAATTTGCCATTCCGAGAAAGATTACCCTCACGCACTTCTATCTAGAGAATCTTTTGACCTGATCATCACCTTTGATCTGGCAGGCTTTGAACAGACAACTTTAATGGGCGGCATTTCCTATAATCTGCTTAATAGCAAATTTGTAAATTTTTTGATGCATGAGAATCTGCAGAATGAAAAATGCTTGTCCAAACAATTAAGCCTGTCTATGTTTTTCTATTGTGCAGGAAGTCAGTATGAGAAGTATTTGAGAGAAAACTATCCGGATATTCCTTATCTGCGTAGTTTGGATGAGGCAGCTAGCTCCATGGAAGTTGCCCTGAAAACGGCAGTGGATGAGGTGCTTGTCGAGTGTCATTTAAGATAAAACGGGTGATATTATCCAAATCCGAACCATCGGAATTTTGCTATTTTGATGTATTGACAATCGCATATTGTTTTGCTATCCTCTACCTATAAGCAGATTTTTCTATTTCAAAATTTCTATATCAGCATCAGCTGACGTCTGTGACTTCGGAGGAATCCCTGCTTAGTTACCCAATGACAGACAATAACAGAGTAGGGGAAGGTATTCGCAAGTTTCATTGCGATGAGTCAGTGGTTCTCCTGCCCAATTAAGGAAGGAGAATGCAAATGACAAAGAGATATGAGGAACTGACGATTGCGGATGATTTTATGTTTGGCAAAGTGATGGAGGATAAGGAACTTTGCCGGAAGGTATTGGAGTGCCTGCTGGAAAAGCCGGTGGGGAGACTGGAAGATGTACAGACCCAGAGGGAGTTTCGTTATACCTCGGAGGGCAAGCCGATCCGCCTGGATGTGTATACCAGAGACAGGAAGCGTATTTATGATGCTGAGATGCAGAATCTGAATCATCAGTCACCGGAGAGTCTGGAACTGCCGAGGAGAAGCAGATTTTACCAATCCAGTATGGACATGGATCATTTGAATAAAGGAAACTCGTATCGGGAGCTTCCGGAGGGAAGAGTGCTGTTTATCTGTACGTTTGATCCCTTTGGACTGGGATATGCAAAGTACTCCTTTCAGAATCTTTGCACAGAAGATAAGAAACTATATCTGGAGGACGGGACAGAGAAGATTTTTTATAATTGCGTGAGTGATGCAGAGGACATACCGGAGAATTTAAGAGAGCTTTATGAGTATATCAAAACAGGCAAGGTCGGAGGAAACTTGACCCGGAGGATTGCTCAGGCGGTGGAGAGAGCACGGAGAAATGAAGTGTGGAGGTCAGAGTATATGAAAGAATTATTACATGATGAAGATGTCAGAGAAGAAGGAAGAGCAGAAGGAAGAGCAGAAGGAAGAGCAGAAGGGGAGGTAAAGGGAACAATCAGGATTTGCAAGGACTTTGGTTTGAGCTTTGAAGAGACGGTAACCCGTGTTCGGGAAATGTTTCAACTGCCGGATAACGAAGTGCAGAGAGATATGAAGCTGTATTGGTAGAATTTGAAAATGCTGGGACTATGTTAAATAGTCGCCAGCATTTTTTGAATGCGGTCTTCATAGGTAAAATACTCTTTTATTTTTTCATAGCCATTTAAGGCAAGTTGTCTTCTAGCATCGTCGTGTTTCAGATAGTAGACGGCTTTGTCTACAGCTTCCTCCATACTACTATAGAGAATCAGATCCTGCCCATCGTTGAAATATTCTGCGAGTTCCGGCTGGAAATTGGATAACAGGACACCTCTGGAACCCATAATATCCAGGGCGCGTAACGGGATGCCGGACTGGATATTTTTCAGGGTGGGGTTCAGGTTTAATTTACTGGATTGGAAGACACAGGGCATTTCATCCAGATATTTTACAGGTCCAAGGGAGTGGACTTTCTTGCTTAGGGAATGCGGTTTGGTAGTGTAAAAATGGGTATTAAATAATTCGCCCATTTGTTCCAATAGAAAGCTGCGTTCCAAATTCGTGATTTCGGATGCAATAGCAAAAGACAGTCCTCTGCGGTTCAACGTGAGGGTGGTCTGACCGATTTTGCGGAAAGATTGATTTATAGCATCCAACAGATCATTTGTGATTAATTCATTAATAAAATAGTAGCCATATACACGTAACTGTGCCTGGAGGATCCCCTCGATGTAGCCCTTGATATAATCATCAGCAGAATACAGAAGCACCTGCAGGGGGGATTCGTACAGATGCCCGATGAAGGAGACATCGCATTGGTGTTTCTGAATCTGCAGGGGAGTGAACTGCAGCCTGTCCAGCCGGTCGGTATTGACGGCTAATGGCAGGTGGCATACCTGGGAGTATCCGAGATTTTGATAATGTGTGGCTTCCATGCGATCAAACAGGAAAATATGGTTCGTATCGTAGGAAAAGTATTCTTCCAGTCGCTCTTCCAGCGGACTGTCATAACACCATGCCAGATAGGGAAGTTGATGTTCGTGACACAGGGCGGCTGCCAACGGGAAAAAGTTGATACTCATAACGGCGTCGCAGGAATCGGACTGCAATTGTTTCTCTAAGCGGTCACAGAAAAAATCGTCATGGAATTTATTGGGGAAGTGGTAATATACCGTCTTACAGGTATGTCCGAGCTGCTTCAGATAGAACAGCGTATCCTGGTAGGTATAGCTTCCCATATCGTAAAATAAAATATTCATGTAAATCTCCATAGTATAGAAAAGCTTGTTGTAGATGATTATTCAAAAGCTTTTTATTAAAAGCAGTTTGAATAATTTGTTTTTAATAAATATCGTGCAATGTGAGATTGCTTCGTTGATAATATGGCATATATAACATATACTAAAGGAGCTTCCTGTATAATTCAAATATAGGGAATTCCAAGAAAGAAGGTTGAGAAAAAAATACCTCAGTATAAAATAAGATTACTGACTTAGGCGGTTAGTAAAAATCTTATTAAATAGAGAGGTATCTAAAATGAATTGTAACACACAAAACGCAAAGATTGCACCCATAACTGAAAAAACTTTAATTGTTGGTATTGATGTCGGTAGCGTGACTCACTATGCCAGAGCTTTTGACTGGCGGAATTACGAGTATAGCATAAGTATTTCAAATACAAACTGTTCGAAAAAATCAATTATGATAGTGTGTGTGAAAAGTTAGGACAGGAGAGAGAAAGATCGCGGAAATGGCTGGATCATGCACTGTCTAAATAGGAGCGGACTTAATGTTAAAAATACTAATTATTACACCCAAAATCCTGTATGACGCAGAAAAACTATGTGATGACCTTAAACAGAATTATAGTGTGCAACTCGTAACATGCAATTCCGAAAAAGATTATCCCCATGAACTGTTATCCAAGGACCCCTTCGACCTGATCATCACGTTTGATCTTGTCGGGTTTGAACAGACGACTTTGATGGGCGGCATTTCCTACAATTTGGTCAACAGTAAGTTCGTGAACTTTTTGTTGCATGAGAACCTGCAGAACGAGAAATACTTATCCAAGCAACTGAGTCTTTCTATGTTTTTCTACTGCGCAGACAGGAAATACGTGACATACTTAAGAGAACACTATCCGGATATTCCGTATTTGAAATCACTGCAGGGATCAGAGGAGACTGTGGAGGCTGCTATGAGATCTGCGGTGGAGGAAGTATTGGCGGAATGCCATTTGGTTTAGAAACATTACGTTACATAAAAATGCTGGGACTATTAAATAGTCACCAGCATTTTTGATGAATTTATTTTAAAAATACGTATATAATAAAAACAGAAAAAACGTTTTTATGCATTGAAAAATAGAAATAAAAATGATAAAATGATAGAACAAAATCATAATTAATGTAGATATAATGGGAGACGCAAAGATGAGAATATTGAGAATTGAAGCAGAGGGGATCTTTCTTTTTGAAGGTAAAGCGGTGATTGATTTTAATGCGGAGCAGAGAGTATACCCGGATAATGCAGCAATGCTTTATAATCCATTTGGGAATACTTATACAAATAATGTTTTATCATTTGTTGGTGTTAATGCATCCGGAAAAACGACCACCCTTAAATTAATTTCTTTTGTTATGAGTTTGCTTAATGCGGAGGCAATCAATACCATTGATACCAAAGTAATTTTGGAAAAATCTACAAAAGTAGTATTAAAGACATATTTTTATGATGAAAAAGCCGGTGTATGTTTGTTAGAGACAGTTATCGGTGTAACAAAAGAGGAGGGCGCGGTCGATAGATATACCATTTTACATGAGAGACTTTATATTCGTAAGGCGGGATCCATAACTTCCAAGGCAAATTTATTTCAGTTTGCGAATAATGATTTATATCAATCCAGAGATGCGTCGGAAGAGCAGCTTTTGTTTTTAAAGGATGATGTTAGCATAGTCATTGCTTTAGGAAAGTCCGGAAATGTTTTCTTTAGAGATATGACAGAATGGACAGATTTTAATATTTTGAATTCATTCGGGGATTTTCCGATTGCTTTAATTCAGTTTCTTGATCCTAGTATAGAATATATTAAATTTAATCCGAATGAAACAGAAGTAATTGTTAAATTTAAGAAATATAAAGAGCCGATTTCTATGCGCGGAATACAGAACATAAGCCACTATTTGTCGTCGGGCACCATTAAGGGACTGAACGTATTTATGCAGGCATGGATGACGCTGATTAAAGGTGGATATTTTCTCGTTGATGAGATTGAAAATCATTTCAATAAGGAGATTGTCGCAACCCTGATTAGATTTTTCATGGACGAGAAAGTCAATAAAAGAGGAGCAACATTAATCTATTCTACTCATTACGTTGAGCTGTTGGATGAGTTAGATAGAAATGACGGAATTTACGTGACCAGAAATAACGATGGAATTTCAATCCAAAAATTACATCATATTTTAAAACGAAATGACATTAAAAAAAGTGATGTATTTCAGAGTGGAATGCTGGAAGGGACGGTTCCTTCCTATGAGGCATCTATGAGATTGAAGAAAACATTGGCTTCAGGTACTATAGTGGAGGATAACAAATGATAGAATCATCTTTATCTCCAATAGTTGCATGTATCTGCGAAGGTGGTGCTGAGACTGCTATTATTGATATGCTTGTGGACAATAACCTGCTTGTTTTCACGCGGGAACAAATGCTGAATGAAGAAGTTATCCGCTGCAGAAGCGCAAAAGTGTTTGAACAGCGATATTTAAGAAAAGAATTTAAGAGTAAAATTACAGTACTTCGGGTTTTGGATTCGCACTCAGAAGGGTTTCGATTAAGTCCTGCATATGAACACAAAGTGGATAACATTATTAATGTGGTAACATCTCCTGAAATTGAGATGCTATTAATTTTGGCGGAAGATAAATACGAAGAGTACATGAAAAAGTCCAGTTCTATGTCACCTAGTGTTTTTTGTAAACAGGTACTAAAAATGAAGGACAAGATTAAAAGCCGAGAATTTGTTCGGGAGTATTTTGCAGATATTGATATGTTGGTTAGTACGATTCAGGAATACAAGAAAAAAAGGATTTTAAAAAAAGGAGAGATATATCTGGCGGATTTACTGAAGTAGACATTGTATAATTACATATTGTAGTAAAAAGGACATCATTAGTGGGATTGATGATGTCCTTTTAGGTTTTAAATAGTCGCCAGCATTTTTTGAATACGATCAGGATAGGTGAAGTATTCTTTTATCTTCTCATACCCATTTTGTGCAATCTGCTCCCGGATATCGTCATGCTCCAGGTAATACGCAGCCTTCTCCACAGCTTCTTCCATGCTGCTGTAGAGGATGAGATCCTGACCGTCCTCGAAATATTCTACGAGTTCCGGTTGGAAGTTGGACAGGAGCACACCTTTCGCTCCCATGATATCCAGGGCACGCAGGGGAATACCGGACTGGATGCTTTTCAGTGTGGGGTTCAGGTTCAGCTTGCTGTAGCGGAAGACACAGGGCATTTCTTCCATATATTTTACCGGACCCAGGGAGATGACATGGTCACTGAGGGAATGCGGTTTCGTAGTATAGAAGTGGGTGTTGAACAATTCGCCCATCTGCTCCAGCAGGAAACACCGTTCCAGGTTCGTGATCTCTGAGGCTATGGCAAAGGATAATCCTCTGCGGTTCAAGGTCAGGGAAGTCTGCCCTATTTTCCGGAAAGACTGATTCACGGAATCCAACAGCTCGTCCGTGATCAATTCATCAATAAAATAATACCCGTATACCCGCAGCTGAGCCTGGAGGATTCCCTCGATGTAACCTTTGATATAATCGTCCGCAGAATACAGAAGTACCTGCAGGGGAGATTCGTACAGCTGGCCGATAAAGGAGACATCACAGCGGTGCTTTTGCATCTGTGCAGGGGAAAACTGCAGTCTGTCCAACCGGTCCGTATTGACGGCCAGGGGCAGGTGATACACCCGGGAATATCCGAGGCTTTGATAATGCTCGGCTTCGATACGGTCGAACAGGAAAATGCGATTCGTATCGTAGGAGAAGTACTCTTCCAATTTTTCTTCCAGCGGACTGTCATAGCACCATGCCAGATAGGGAATCTGATGCGCATGGCACAGCGTTGCGACCAGTGGGAAGAAGTTAATGCTCATGACGGCATCGTAGGAATCGGACTGCAATTGCTTCTCAAAGCGGTCACAGAAAAAATCGTCATGGAATTTATTGGGGAAGTGGTAATATAACGTTTTGCAGGTATGGCCAAGCTGCTTCAGATAATACAGCGTATCCTGATACGTGTAACTTCCCATATCGTAAAATAAAATGTTCATGGAAATCTCCGTGTTGAGGCGGGAAAACCCTTTGTATGTTGATAAAAATATTATGGGACATATATACGAAAATGGCAAGGAAAACCTTGTACTTAGATTTATTCAAAAGCATTTTATTAAAATTAATTTGAACAAAAATACTTTTAATGAAAATGTTGCAATATATACAAATAAGAGAAATAATTTTCCCTTGCATCTCCCCCACAAATAGTATAAAATAAACTCAGTGTTGCAAACAAAATATTACAATAAAACGCACAACGGGGTGCATGCCGGGAGGCATGCGCCCTTTTTTGCGTCAGCATTTATTTTTGTGTACAGTGGATGTAGTGTGCCAAAGCTTCTAAGTGTTTATGCTGCCGGATTGATATCCGCTGTCGGCATCTTCGTAGGTTCCGCGGTTTTCCCATCCGTTTCCGGTGAAGTGGCTGCAGAATTCTCCGGGGAAGCTGCCGGGGTGGAGGTTGCTTCCGGCGTGGCACTGGGCTTTGCCTTTTCCAGTGAAGCCTTAACAGCCTCCAGCAGCACCAGGGAAGTATATCTGGTCTCCGCAGAATACGTCACCTGACTCAGATCCTGCGTCTCGCAGATCTGCTCACTCAGGGAATCCATGGTGGGCTCCAGCAGTGGATACATGGTGGTCAGGGTCTCATCGGGATCTGCCAGGCTTAAAGATGTGATGGCGTGGTCGTTTACGATGACCTCTACATTCACGGTCTCGCTGCCGAGGATCAGCTCCGTGGTGTAGATCCCCGGGATATATGTATTATCAGTACCGACAGGCCCGGAAGCATTATCCAGAACAGCATCGGTATCGGCAACGGCCCCGGTGGAGACATCCTCCGTCTGTGCGGATTGCGGGATACGTCCGAGATCCGCCACATTGTCCGGCATAACGGTCTCGGCAGTACTGTCAGGGGAATCCGGTGCCCCGGAGGTATCCGCAGCTTTTCCGGGCAGCAATAACATTAACAGTAATATGACGAACAGCACTCCCAGCGCAGCGAAGATTCCGGTATACAGCAGCTCTTTTCTGCGAAGGACAACGATCTTTGTATTTGCACTCATTCTTAAGTCTCCTTGGAATGATGGGATGATCTTTATAAATAGTATGCGGAGGCCGGTACTCATAGTACAGCAAATAAGGAGAACTTCACATTGACAAGACAAAACAGGCATTGCTATAGTTAAGACAAGTATTTTTCACGGATGCGTCCGCCCCGTGGAAAAGGAGCAGACAGGCGGCGCAGAAACGAGGGTAACGATGAATAATTATACCAAGGAAGACATCATCCGTCTTGTGGAAGAAGAGGATGTGGAATTTATCCGTCTGCAGTTCACGGATCTGTTCGGCAATCTGAAAAATATTGCGGTGACAGCCAGCCAGCTGGACCGCGTATTGAGCAATAAATGTATGTTTGACGGTTCGGCTATTGACGGTTTTGCACGGATTGAAGAATCCGACATGTATCTGTATCCGGATCTGTCGACACTGGAGATATTCCCCTGGAGACCCCAGCAGGGCAAAGTGGCCCGTATGATCTGCGATGTATATCGTCCCAACGGACAGCCTTTCGAGGGGGATCCCCGTTATGTGTTAAAGCGTGCGGTGCAGCAGGCAGAGGACATGGGATATACTTTTGAGGTAGGCCCCGAGTGTGAATTTTTCTTATTTAATACGGACGAAAATACCATGCCTACCACCAACACCCATGAGCAGGCAGGGTATTTTGATATCGGACCTCTGGACTTCGGTGAGAATGCCCGCCGTGACATTGTCATGAATCTGGAGGATATGGGCTTTGTCATCGAGGCATCCCACCATGAGATGGCTCCGGCCCAGCATGAGATTGATTTCAGATACGATGAGGTATTACATACCGCAGACAATATCATGACCTTCAAGATGGCCGTACGCACCATTGCGAGACGTCATGGATTGCACGCTACTTTTATGCCGAAGCCCAAGTTCGGTGTCAACGGTTCCGGCATGCACATCAATATGTCCTTGCAGAAGGATGGAAAAAACATTTTCCAGGATGCTTCCGATCCCAATGGTCTGAGCGAAGAGGCTTACTATTTCATCGGCGGTATCATGAGACATATCAAAGGAATGGCAGCCATTACGAATCCGCTGGTGAATTCCTACAAGCGTCTGGTACCCGGTTTCGAGGCACCGGTCTACATTGCATGGAGCACGACGAACCGCAGCCCCTTAATCCGTATTCCGGCTGCTGCAGACGGAGAGGGCACCCGTATCGAGCTGCGTAGTCCCGATTCTGCTGCTAACCCTTATCTGACACTGGCAGTCTGCCTGAGTGCAGGATTAGAGGGCATCCGGGAGAAAATAGAGCCGCCTCAGAGCATCAATGCCAATATTTTTGCCCTGTCAGAAAAAGAACGTGAGGAATTGCATATCGATCAGCTGCCCGGCACACTTCTGGAGGCAGTGGAGGAACTGGAGAAGGATACTTTCATTCAGAAAGTGCTTGGAGATCATATTGCCGGAAAATACATCGATGCCAAGCGGAAAGAGTGGCATGAGTACCGTTCTCAGGTATCCGAGTGGGAGATTCAGGAGTATCTGTACAAGTATTAAAATATTCCTTTCTTTTGTAATAATGGAGTGACTATTCTTCGTAAAGTGACTCGAATGGAGTCACCGCCACGTACATGAGCAAAACTAGCTGCATAGAAGCGTGTGGTTTTGCGAATGCGAGGGGTGGAATAGTTACAAGATGAATCAAAAACACAGAAGAAAGGAGGTGGGCCGATGACGAACATTATTGTTGTACTGCCGAAGCTGGAGGAAGCCAAAGGCGTCAAGAATATTCTGGTGCGCAGTGGCTTTCAGGTCACGGGTATCTGTACCACAGGCACTCAGGCTATCAGTCAGGCGGACGGTCTGAACGACGGTATTGTGATCTGCAGCTACAAGCTGGCGGACATGATATACACAGAACTACATGAAGATCTGCCGGAAGGTTTCGAGATGCTGCTGATGGCATCCCAGAATCTGATCAGTGAATGCTATGGCAATGGCATTGTATGTCTTTCCATGCCGTTAAAGGTACAGGACCTGATCAATACCGTGAACCTGATGGTGGAAGGTGTGGAACGCCGCAGAAGAAAACGCCGTATGCAGCCGAAAGTGCGGAATGCAGCGGATGAAAAAGCAATCAAGGATGCCAAGGAATTACTGATGGCACGAAATCATATGACGGAAGAAGAAGCCCACCGCTACCTTCAGAAGACCAGTATGGACAGTGGTACCAATCTGGTGGAGACGGCACAGATGGTATTGTCCATGATGACGGAGTAAGCAGGACGGCCCGGAAATGATTACAGGGATCCGGGCGTTACAGACAGGATATGTGAAAGAGAACAACAGGAGGAACAGCAATCCATGAAATTTACAAAAATGCAGGGCTGCGGCAACGATTATGTATATGTCAACGGCTTTACGGAGAAGCTTTCACCGGAAGAGAAGCCGGAGATCGTAAGAAGCTTAAGTGACAGACATTTCGGAATCGGCGGCGACGGTGTGATCTTTATCAATCCGGCGGAAGAAGCGGATTTTGAGATGGAAATGTACAATGCGGACGGCAGCCGTTCGGAGATGTGCGGCAACGGCATCCGCTGCGTGGCAAAATATGTCTACGACAAGGGACTGACGGACAAGAAGGACATTACCATCGTCAGCGCCGGCAAAATAAAATATCTGAAACTCACCGTGGAGGGAAAGACCGCCACGGACAGAGGACAGGTGACGCTGGTACAGGTGAACATGGGAAATCCCATCCTTGCTCCGGCAGAGGTGCCGGTAACAGTGGAAGCCACACAGGAGACGGCAGACGGACCGGCGGTAGTGAATGCTCCCATCATGGTAGACGACACGGAATACCACATGACATGTGTATCCATGGGCAATCCCCATGCCATCGTATTTATGGAAGGGGTAAAGGATCTTGACATTGAGAAGATCGGCCCGAAGTTTGAGCATCATACCTGTTTTCCTAACCGGACCAATACCGAATTCGTAGAGATTCTGGATCGGAAAAATGTGTTTATGCGCGTCTGGGAGAGAGGCACCGGGGAGACCCTTGCCTGTGGTACCGGATGTTGCGCCACGGCGGTGGCTTGTGTACTAAATGGTTTGACGGACGAGGAAATAACTGTTAAACTATTAGGCGGTGAACTGCACATCAAATGGGACCGCAAGGAGAATCTGGTCTACATGACCGGTCCTGCGAAGATCGTATTTGAAGGTGAAGTGGACCCGTACTCCATCTGATAGAATAAACACCTCCATAGAAACACGACGTGGCTGCTTGCAGACAAAGACGTGTTTCTATGAGAGGAGTAAACGAACATAAGTAAGTAGGGCGATCAGCCCGGATTACGAATGTTCGTTGCAATTTTGAGAGCACGTAGTGCGGAAAAATTGCTTATTTAAGCCAGCAAGGTGACAGCAATACTGCACCAGGGATAATAGAGAGGAGAACGTACTATGTTTAAAGTAAACGACAACTATTTAAAACTTCCCGGAAGCTATTTATTTTCCACCATCGGCAAAAAGGTAAGTGCGTATTCCGCAGCACACCCGGACAAGAAGATCATCCGTCTGGGCATCGGTGACGTGACACAGCCTTTGGCACCCGCTATCATTGATGCGCTGCACGGTGCAGTGGATGAGATGGGAAAAGCGGAGACTTTTCATGGTTACGCTCCCGACCTTGGTTATGAATTCCTGCGCAATGCCATTGCAGAGAATGATTATAAGGCAAGAGGCTGTGACATTGCACCGGACGAGATCTTTGTATCGGACGGAGCAAAATGTGACTGCGGCAATATTCAGGAAATCTTCAGTCTGGACAACAAGATTGCAGTATGTGACCCCGTTTACCCCGTATACGTAGATTCTAATGTTATGGCGGGCAGAACCGGCACTTACGATCCGAAGTCCGAGACCTGGAGTGATGTGATCTATATGCCCTGTCTGGCAGAGAACGGTTTTGCACCGGAACTGCCGAAGGAGACCCCGGATCTGATCTATCTGTGCTTCCCCAATAATCCTACCGGTGCCACCATTACCAAGGCGCAGCTGCAGGAGTGGGTGGACTATGCCAATAAGGTAGGCGCTGTCATTCTCTATGATGCGGCATACGAAGCATATATTTCCGAACCGGATGTGCCTCACAGTATCTATGAATGTGAAGGAGCCAGAACCTGTGCTATCGAGTTCCGTTCCTTCTCCAAGAATGCCGGCTTTACCGGAGTACGTCTGGGCTTTACCGTGATCCCCAAGGATTTAAAGAGCGGGGATGTGAGCCTCCATGCACTGTGGGCAAGAAGACACGGCACCAAATACAATGGAGCACCCTATATCGTACAGCGCGCCGGTGAGGCAGTATACTCTGCAGCAGGCAAGGCACAGCTGAAGGAGCAGGTTGCTTATTACATGAACAACGCACAGTATATCCTGAAGGGCTTGCAGGAAGCGGGCTTCACGGTATCCGGCGGTGTGAACGCTCCCTATATCTGGCTGAAAGCGCCTAACGGCATGACCAGCTGGGAGTTCTTCGATTACCTTCTGGAGAATGTCAACGTGGTGGGTACGCCCGGATCCGGTTTCGGACCCAGCGGAGAGCATTATTTCCGTCTGACGGCTTTCGGAAGCTATGAGAATACCGTGGAGGCAGTGGATCGTCTGAAAAAGATTCAGTTATAGGCAGCCGTTCTTTGCCATAAGAGGAATGGAGCAGATATATGCAGGAAAAGCAGAAAAAAGCAATCCGGTGGATCAGCCCGGTACTGATCGCATTGACAGCACTGATCGTGTGGCGCGTCAACTATGAGATCGAATTTATGATGGATGATGAGTGGTATTCGACGGTATTGTATGCGGATACACCGATCCGGAATCTCAGTGACATTATCCGTGCGCAGATCTGGCATTATTTTAACTGGGGCGGCAGAAGCATGGCGCATGCACTGCTGCAGCTGATCCTGCTGGCCGGAGAACACTGGGCGGATATCCTGAATACAGGAATGACACTGCTGTTGGGATGGTTGGCCTGCATGATAGCAGACAGACGTAAGCTCCCGTACTGGTTTGCAGCGTTGGGGATGATCCTGGGGCTGAATGCCAACTGGAAAATGAGTATGTTCTGGGAAGCCGGAGCAGCGAATTATCTGTATATGGCGGGTTTTCTGCTGGCATTTTTGTTCTGCTATCTGAAATATGAGGAGAAAAATCTGCCGGGGATCGTTATCTGGATCCTTCCACTGGGACTGATCGCAGGCTGGAGCAATGAGAATATGGGGCCTGCGGTATGGCTCCTGAGTCTTCTGGTGATCCTGTTAAGACACAGAGAGCACAAAAAAGCTCCGGTGTGGATGTATCTGGGAAACATCAGCTGCCTGGCGGGAACCATTCTGATGATCGCTGCACCGGGCAATTTTGTCCGCAGCGGGGAGACGGGGGAAGAAGCCTACAGCCTGCTGTGGAGAATGTATCTGCGCTGCTACGCAGAAGCGAAGGGAGTTATGGAGTATCTGTTCCCTGCCCTGCTGCTTACGGTATTTGCACTGATCGTCTGCAAAGGCATTCTGAAAGAAAACCTGGGCAGAAATACAGTGCTGTTATTGCTGGGGGCACTGTTGTCCTGGGGTGCCATGATCCTGTCCCCACACTATCCGGACCGGGCGGCTTTCGGAACGATGGTTTTGTTGATTTGTGCGATTTTATCCATGGCAGGGAAAATCGCAGACAGGCAGAAAGAAAATGTCTGGATGTTCTATGGCTGTGCCGTGCTGATATGGCTGCGGGGGATGTATTTTCTGGTGGAATATCTGGGATTATGCTGGGGCTGGATCAAATAAGTGAATAAATGTCCATTATAAAAGACCTCACAGTCGGCAGATGCGCCGGCAGTGAGGTCTTTTATGAGTGTACACATTATTTTCTGGCATACCGGCTCCGGTACTGGCGCGGTGTCATGCCGGTCTTTTTACGGAAGATCTGCGAGAAATAAGACTGCGAAGAAAAGCCGACGCTGGTGGCTACCTGAGCTACCGACAGATTGGAGGACACCAGAAGCCCCTTGCAGGCTTCCAGCCTCCGGTCTGTCAGGTAATTGATCGGAGACTGTCCGACACATTCGGTAAAGGAGTGTGCCAGATAGAATTTGTTGATATGTGTGATCTCCGCCAGGGAATCCAGTGTAATGTTCTGGGAATAGTTGGAATCGATATAACGCTTCGCCAGAGCACATTCCTTGGACAACTGGAAGGAGGAGTCAGAGATGACGGACAGATTCTGCTTCCGGGAAATATATACCAGAAGCACTTGGAGCAGTCCGTGGCACACCTGTTCAAAGCCGGGAAGTTTGTCGCGGAATTCCTGCATCATCAGCTGGGCAAAGTTGATGAACTGTTTTTTATCAGAGCCGTAGCTATAGAAGCTGTATCCCTTCGGATTGTCCTGCCCTGCACCGGAAAAAGAAAATGCAAGTCCGTCCACACCGAATACGATATATTCCATGGGATCGTTGGGAAGTGTTTTTTCCGTGTGCTCTACATAGGGATTGATGATGACCAGATCATCCGTCTTCACAGGCACCTTTTCGTTCTCTATATAGAAGGCGCCCTCGCCCCGCAGGACATAGAACAGTTCTGAAAAGTGGTGGGTATGCGGAAGGGACTGCCAGTCACCTTCGTATTTGGAGATGGAGATATAACGAAGCTGGAAATGTTCCGGGGAACTGTTTGCCGATCCGATATTGACAAATTCATTACTCATAAATAGATACCTTCTTTATCTTATTTTATTGTGCACTTTTTCAAATTCACAGCATTTTTTATAATGAATATATAAAAAGAACAATATTTTACAAACACATTCGTAAAAAAGACGAAAAAATAAAAAACTGTATGATTGGGATAAGCATATTATACATAATCATTTCAAAAAATCCACTATTTTAGTAACAAAATAGCAATAAACATAACAAAACAAGCAACAAAGAAATTGATATCAGGTCAGGAAGCCGATATACTTTAGTCATCAGCTGCAAGATAGTACAAAAGTGATGGGAGGAAACCATGCGATGACAGGAAGACTGACGCTGCCGACCGATGCAGACATCATTGACGAAACGATACGCTTAAAAAATCTTCTGGGTGCAGACGCTTTAAGAGACTGTGACGGAACCGAAATGCCGGAAGCACTTTTGTCAGAGCCGGTGAAGAAATATGCAACTTATTATACCACGCGAAAGGATAATGCGTGGGCAATGAAGCATCCGGAGGAGATCCAGCAGGAATACCTGATCAGCAACCGCATCACCGCCAGAGGGGAAACACTCCGCATCCGACTGATGGAAGGCTTCCATACGGAGCAGCTTAAGGTCAATACGCTGGACGATCCGAAGCGTTGGTGGGAAGTGATCGACAGAACGACCGGTGAAGTGGTGCCGACGGATGCATGGGAATTTGATGAGGCATCCGGTGAAGTGGAGATCCGTACGATCCCCTATCATGAGTATACGGTAAGCTTTCTGGCATTTTTGATCTGGGATCCGGTACACATGTACAATTTCATCACGAATGACTGGAAGGATACACCGCATCAGCTCACTTACGATGTGAGACAGCCCAAGACCAAACAGTATGTCAAAGACAAGCTGAGAAAATGGTGTGAAGACAATCCTCATATCGATGTGGTCCGCTTCACTACCTTTTTCCATCAGTTTACACTGACCTTCGATGACAAGAAGCGAGAAAAATTTGTAGAGTGGTTTGGATACAGCGCAAGTGTGAGCCCCTATATCCTGGAACAGTTTGAAAAATGGGCAGGTTACAAATTCCGCCCGGAGTACATTGTGGATCAGGGATATCACAACAGCATGTTCCGCGTTCCCAGCAAACAGTTCCTGGATTTCATAGAGTTCCAGCAGATCGAGGTATGTGCGCTGGCGAAGGAGCTGGTAGACATTGTACATTCTTATGGCAAGGAAGCGATGATGTTCCTTGGAGATCATTGGATCGGAACAGAGCCCTACGGTAAATATTTCGCAGGCATCGGACTGGATGCAGTGGTAGGCTCTGTCGGAAGCGGTGTGACACTCCGAATGATCTCTGATATCAAGGGAGTGGATTATACCGAAGGACGGCTGCTGCCTTACTTTTTCCCGGATGTGTTCTGCGAGGGCGGTGACCCGATCGGAGAGGCAAGGGATAACTGGCGTAAAGCAAGGCGTGCATTACTCAGGTCTCCTTTGGACAGGATCGGATATGGCGGTTATCTGAAGCTGGCAAGTAATTGGCCAGGTTTCATTGATGAAATACAAAATGTAGTAACACAGTTTCGGGAGATCCATGAAAATATGCAGGGGACAGCTTCCTATGTGGCACCTTTCAAGGTGGCGATCCTGAACTGTTGGGGCAGTCAGAGAAGGTGGATGTCCAATCAGGTACATCATGCGATCTGGCACAGGGAAACTTATTCCGCCGAGGGAGTACTGGAATGCTTAAGCGGAATGCCTTTTGAGGTCGAGTTCATTTCCTTTGATGATGTCAGGAACGGCATCCCTGAGGAAATCAAGGTCATCATTAATGTCGGGGATGCGTACACTGCATTCAGCGGCGCGGAGAACTGGATCGATGAAAAGGTCCTGACCAATATCAGACGCTTTGTGGATCAGGGAGGCGGCTTCATCGGTGTGGGTGAGCCTACCGCTTATCAGTATCAGGGAAGATATTTCCAATTGTCCGATGTGCTCGGTGTAGACCGCGAGATGTGCTTCTCTCTCAGCACGGACAAATATAATGAGAAAAATGACGATCACTTTATCTTAGAGGATATTGACGGAAGCTTAGATTTCGGCGAGGGCACCAGCCGCGTCTATGCACAGGGCGGACATTATCAGATCCTTGCGATGGATGGGGAATACAGCCAGCTGGTGGTCAATGAATATGGCAGAGGACACAGCGTATATTTTGCAGGTCTTCCGTATTCTCCCCAGAACTGCAGACTTCTGCTTCGGGCAATCTATTATGCAGCCGGCATGGAGCAGGAGATGAAACGTTACTATGTAACGAATGTGGATACCGAAGTAACGGTATTCCAGAAGACCGGCAAGATCGCAGTGATCAACAACTCGGCACAGGCACAGCACACAGAGCTGTATATCAAAGGAAAATGTGCATATGTGTTGGATCTGAAACCCGGCGAAATGCGTTGGGTGGACGATATGGAAGACAGGTAACTTATGGAAGGCAAAAGGCGTTTCATATTTTATAAGGTAGTACTTTACAAGTATAAGGAGGTTATTTAAGATGAAAAAGAAAGTATTAAGCGTGCTCTTAGTAGCGGCAATGGCTATGTCCATGCTGACCGGATGTGGCAGCAAGCCTGCCGGCAATGATGTGCAGAGCGCAGCACCCAGCGAGACATCCAAGGAAACAGAGGCAGCAGCAGAAACAACTGCTTCCGCAGAAGACGAGACACTGACCGTATGGTGCTGGGATCCTAACTTCAATGTCTATGCAATGAAGCAGGCAGAGAAGGCATATCAGGTGGATCATCCTAACTTCAAGTTAGACATTCAGGAGAAGGTATATAGCGATATCGAGACTGCTCTGATCACAGCGGCTGAAGCCGGTGATTACAGCACATTACCGGATATCTTCCTGATGCAGGATTATTCCTTCCACAAAAATGCAACCAATTATCCCGGAATCTTCACAGCACTGGATGACTGCGGAATTGATTTCTCCCAGTTCTCTATGGGTAAGCTGGCTGACTCCACTGTAGATGGAACACATTATGGTATTCCTTTTGATAATGGTGCTACCATCATGGCGATCCGTTCCGATATGGTAGAAGCAGCAGGCCTTAAGGTAGAAGATTTCAAGGATACCACATGGTCTGAGTTCATGGAGCTGTCCAAGAAGGTAATGGCTGCGAATGATGTTCCCATGCTGACCTGCTCCGGCGGTTCTGAGATTGTGATCGAGATGTTACAGTCTGCAGGCGCTTCTCCCATGGTGGATGGAAAGGTGACACTGGTTGACAACGCAGCACTGAAGAAAGCAATCGAGACCTATAAGCAGCTGATCGATGAAGGAATCATGGCAGATTATACCGACTGGGATCAGTATATCGCTTCCATGAACAAGGGTACTGCTGCAGGCGTTATCCAGGGCTGCTGGATCATGTCCTCCATTCAGGCAGCAGAGGATCAGGCAGGTAAATGGGCAATCGTGAATATGCCTAAGTTAGATGATGTAGAAGGCGCAACCAACTACGCTAACTGCGGTGGTGCAAGCTGGGCAGTATCTTCTAACTGCAAAAATACCGATCTGGCATTTGATTTCCTGAACGCTACCTTTGGTGCGGATGTAGATTTATACGATGATCTGCTGGTAAATGCAGGAGCGATCGCAAGTTACCTGCCCGCAGCACAGTCTGAGACCTATAATGAGGGCAATGAGTTCTACGGCGGTCAGGCAGTGTACAAGGATATCGTAGAGTTCGCCGGACATGTTCCCGGAATTGACTACGGTGCATACTACTCTGACATCAGAAGCGCACTGACAGATGCAATCACCAACGTTGTCCAGAAGAACGCTGATATCGATACAGAGATCAAAAACGCTCAGGATACCGTAGAGTTTAATATCGCTGAATAATCACCAGAGTATGGAAACTGGATAGTACCGGGGGTGCAGCAGTGCGTTCCCGGTACTGTTGTAGGAGAGAAACATGGAAAAGAAGAAAGCAAAATTAAGTTTGGAAAAAAGGCATAATCTGACCGGATGGGCATTCCTGCTCCCGGCATCGATTTTAATATTTGTATTTTGTTTCTATCCGATGTCACAGGCCATCCTTCTTTCTTTCCGGAAGACAGGAGGAGTCTTTAATGGTGTAGCGAATTATGCCAGGATCTTCAAGGATAAAACCTTCCAGCAATGCTTGTTCAATACCTTCTTTTATTTTGTGATTCAGGTACCGATCATGCTTGTGCTCGCACTGATGCTGGCGCAGCTGCTGAATAATCCTAAGATAAAAGGGAAAGGTATTTTCCGCACTTTGATCTTTCTTCCGTGTGCAACGTCACTGGTATCTTATTCCATGATATTTAAGTCATTGTTTGCTCCGGATGGAGTGGTCAACAGAGTGCTGATGGCCATCGGACTGTCTTCTGTGGACTGGTTCCAGAGTACATGGCCGGCGCGTTGGGTCATCGTGATCGCACTGATCTGGAGATGGACCGGATATAATATGGTATTCTATCTGGCAGGATTACAGAATATCGATTATTCTGTATATGAGGCAAGCTACATCGACGGCGCGACACCGTTCCAGCAGTTTATGAAGATCACGATACCGTTGTTAAAGCCGACCATTCTGATGACGGCGATCATGTCTACTTCGGGAACACTGCAGCTGTTCGATGAGTCTATGAACCTGACAGCAGGCGGTCCCGGAAAATCTACAATGACATTGGCGCATTACATCTACAATATCTCCTTTGTGGAGACACCGAAATTTAATTATGCGGCAGCGTTGTCTGTATGCATACTTGTGATGGTAGCGGTTCTGTCTGCAATTCAGATGAAGGTGGGTGACAAACGTGACTAAATTCAAACAAATGATTTCCTACACGATCTTAGTGATAGCAAGTTTTCTGTCAGCATTTCCGCTGTATTATATGCTGTGCGGCGCGACTAACCAGAGTATTGATGTGGTAAGAGGACGCTTGATCCCGGGTACCTATATGATCGAGAATTTCAAGACCCTGGTCGACATGCAGAATCTCGGACTTGCAATGTTTAATTCCTTCCGCAATGCGATCGTGATCACGGTTGTGACACTGCTGATCTGTTCCATTGCCGGTTATGGATTTGAGATCTATCATGATAAGGGCAAGGACATTCTGATGAGTATTCTGCTGCTGGCAATGATGCTTCCGTTCGTAGCGATCATGATCCCCCTGTTCAAGATGTTTACCTCCTGGAAGCTGGTAAATACCTGGATCGCACTGGCACTGCCATCCATCTCGACTCCGTTTATGATCATGCTTTTCAGACAGGCGGCACGTTCTTTCCCTCATGATATTATCGAGGCTGCCAGACTGGAAGGTCTGAGCGAAATACAGATTTTCTTCCGGATGTTCATTCCGGTGATGAAATCTACCTATGGAGCGGCGATGACGGTTACATTTATGAATGCGTGGAACAATTATCTGTGGCCGACGATCATTTTACAGGACAGCAAGGCGATCACCATGCCGATGTTAGTAGCCAATCTGAAGAGTGGATACAGTGTGGATTATGGTATGCTGATGCTGGGAGTATTGATCTGTACACTTCCTACAGCGATCATCTTCCTGTGTTTACAGAAGAGTTTTGCAAATGGAATTACAGGAGCAGTGAAATAATGCAACAGAAAATGCCAAAACAGGAAACTATGACACAGGCGCATATCAGGAAGGCTCAGGGAGCCTTCCTTTTGGCGCATAGAATGGGCCTGATCGAGGATCCCTCCATGGAGGGACTAAAGGCCAGACGACAGAAGCACAACGAAGAGCTGCGGAGAATGGAACAGGAAGGACAGCGGTTCTACGGACCGCATTATTTTTCCGCACCGGCGTATCTGCAATATGAGCTGACCCGCCTGAAGCTGGATTTTGTGCAGCCGTGTGAGAAGGTCCGGGAAGGTGGCTTCTGCCCGGATTTCACGGAGCAGGAGAAACGGGATTTTTACGAACAGAACAGAGATCTGTTCGGACGCTATCATGGGGATTATTTTACCTATGAGGAGGTGTCACAGATCATTGAGAAACGGTTACGGGAGGATGCATATGACAAGCTTATCCGCGACATATTATGTGAGTCAGAGAACAGGCAGTGATGAAAATGACGGACGGACGTGCAGTACGGCGTTTGCCAGTCTGTCTGCCATTAATCGAAGAAGCCTGCAGCCGGGAGACCGTGTCCTGCTGGAGCGGGGCAGTGTATTTTACGGACAATATCTGCATGTGACAGACAGCGGTACGAAAGAGGCACCGATCGTGATCGGAGCGTACGGTACAGCAGATGCACCGCCGCGGATCGATGCCTGCGGACAGGGCATCTGGTATCAGGATTATGGGACCCCGCTGGATGCACCTACGCATGTGTATCACGGCTATGTATCTTCCGCAGTGCTTTTGTACGATGCGGAGTATATTGTGGTCGAGGATCTGGAGATCACGAATGAAGGCAGCATGATCCCGGGAGAGCGTTATAGTCTGGGTGAGAAAATGAACCGTACCGGTGTGGCTGTGGTGGCTAAGGACAAAGGGGTGCGGAGTGGCATCACACTTAGGAATCTGTGGATCCATGATGTCCATGGGAATGTCTACGATAAACACATGAACAACGGTGGGATCTATATGACAGCGCTCCGTCCGGAATGTGAGGAACTGACGGGTGTGGCACGGTATCGGGATATCGTTATTGAAGGATGCTTCGTGCACCGGGTCAGCCGCTGGGGAATTGCAGCAGGCTATACCTATGCCCATGATAAGTTCCGGGGGGCAGAGCTTACGGAAGCCGTTTTTCTGAACTATGGACATGAAAATATGCAGATACGGAATAATTATGTAAAAGAGGCCGGTGGGGATGGGATCACGCCGATGTATGCCCTGCGTCCTCTGGTGGAGCATAATATGGCAGACTCTGTGGCTTGCGAGATCAATGACAGGATCTATTGCGAGCCGGGCGACCGGATGGGAAAAGTGGCAGCCGGGATCTGGCCCTGGAAATGCAAGGACGCCCTGTTTCGCTATAATGAAGTCACAGACACCAGACTCAATCAGGACGGCATGGCATATGATGCGGATTCCGGGGACGGAACGGTGTATGAATCTAATTACAGCAGGCAGAATGAGGGCGGATGTGTGATGTTCTGTCTGCAGGAGGCAATCCATAATACCTTCCGCGATAATATCAGCTATGATGATCTCGGTGGTACGATCAGTCCGTCAGAGAATCCGGATGCCCTGCTTCAGGACAATGTATACTATGTGCGCAGGGGTGTTCCTTTTGTACGTAAAAATATGGACGGAGGCAACTTTACACAGGTGAATGACCGGGTTGTTGAGTTGTAAAATATGGTGCTGAGCCCAGGATGAAAACCTGTGGCTTGGCATTTTTTAATGCCTGATATTCTGGCGGCTCTGAAGCCGGCAGCCTGTTTTTATCGTTTTTATTGCCTGGGGATAAAGGATTGACTGAGATAAAAAAATACGGTAGAATCTGTATCAAAAATGATATACGAAAATGAGGAAAGGAGCCGGTGCATGGGCGAAAGTATATTACAACTTCGGCAGATCCGGAAATCATTTGACAATACAGAAGTATTAAAAGGCATCGATCTGGAGGTGGCACAGGGAGAATTTATTACCCTGTTGGGAGCTTCTGGCTGCGGCAAGACCACGACGCTGCGTATTATTGCGGGGCTGGAACTGCCGGATGCCGGACAGGTGATCCTGGAAGGACAGGACATTACGAACCGTGAGCCGAACAAACGGGATGTCAATACGGTGTTCCAGAATTATGCCCTGTTTCCGCATATGAATGTGTCGGACAACGTAGGATATGGATTGAAGATCCGAAAAGTTCCCAAGGCAGAGATTGCAGAGAGAGTGGAGCAGGCCCTTCGTCTGGTACAGCTGGAAGGGTATGGAAAACGGATGCCGGATCAGCTGTCCGGTGGACAGAAGCAGCGTATTGCCATTGCCAGAGCGGTGATCAATGAGCCGAAAGTATTGCTGTTAGATGAACCGCTGGGAGCACTGGATCTGAAGCTGCGCAGGCAGATGCAGCTGGAACTGAAACGTCTGCAGAAGCAGCTGGGGATCACGTTTATTTACATCACTCACGATCAGGAAGAAGCCATCAATATGTCGGACCGCATCGGTGTCATGCACGAAGGCATCCTGGAACAGCTGGGGACGCCCAATGAGGTGTACTATCAGCCGCAGACCAGCTATGTGGCGGATTTTGTGGGAAATGCGAATATTCTGCATAAAAATGGGGAGACTTTTGCCATCCGCTCGGAAAACATTCTGATGAACGGGGAGGCAGTCTGCACACAGGAGGCTGTCGTGGTGGAAAAAAGCTTTGCCGGAGGGCAGCTGCGCATTCTGTTTGGCCTGCCGGACGGACAGACTCTGACCGCCAGCCGCTATGGAATCGACAATGACTTACAGCCGGGACAGAAGGTGCAGATCGGCTGGGATGCGAAAGACGCAGTAAAGGTAATAGATAATGACAAAGACGAAAATCACAAGTAACAGCCGCAGGAGAAGCGGGAATGTCGGACTGATGATCCCTATGTATGTGTTCACGATTCTGTTCGTGGCTCTGCCGATCCTGTATCTGTTCCTTTTGAGCTTTTTGCAGAGAGCACAGGTCTGGGGTGTGGACTTTACGTTCACGCTGGACAATTACAAAAGAATATTGGAACCGCTGTATCTGGATACTTTCTGGCAGTCGTTGAAGCTGGCGTTTACCGCCACCTTTTTCGTGGCACTGATCGGGTATCCATACGGTTATTTCATGGCGAAAATGAACGCTGTCTGGAAACGGAGAATGCTGCTGCTCATCATGATCCCGTTCTGGACCAGTGCGCTGATCCGCCTCTACGGCTGGATCATTGTCTTCCGCAGCAACGGTGTGCTGGATAAGATCCTGATGGGGCTGCACCTGACGAAGCAGCCGTTGAAGCTGCTCTACACTTATCCGGCAGTGGTAGTGGGAATGGTTTATTCGCTACTGCCTTTTATGATCCTGGCGGTGTATTCCAGTGCGGAGAAGCTGGATGCCTCTCTGGTGGAAGCCTCCAGAGATCTGGGAGCCTCGGCGTGGAAAGCCTTCTGGACCGTCAGCTTCCGGCTGACGCTGCCGGGACTTTTGTCCGGTGTGGTGCTGTCCTTTATTCCGTCCATGGGACTGTTTTTCATAGCGGATATCCTGGGCGGCAATAAGATCGTGCTGGTGGGCAGTGTGATTCAGGAACAGATCACCAAGGGGCGGAACCAGCCTTTTGCGGCGGCGCTGTCTGCGGTGTTGATGATACTGACTTCCGTGATGATCCGCCTGTACCGCAAGATCACCGGAACCTCACAGCTGGAAGGGATGATGTAGCGTATGAAAAAGAAAAAATGGCCCTTTGTATATGTGGCGGTGATCACAGTGCTGACCTATATTCCAATCCTGCTGACGGTGGTGTATTCCTTCAATGCTTCCAAACTGACCTCTGTGTGGGAAGGCTTTTCCCTGAAATGGTACCGGGAGTTGTTCCGGGACAGAGATCTGGGGGAAGCACTGATTAACAGCCTGATCCTTGCGGTACTTAGCTGTGCCTTTGCGGTGTTGATTGGCACTTCGGGAGCACTGGGGATGAGCCGCAGAAAACGGAAACTGGACGATGCCGTGGCCTATGTGTCCACACTCCCCATCATGATCCCGGAGATCATTCTGGGCATGGTATTTTTGTCCGTATTTTCCCTGATGGGACTGCCCTTTGGTATGGTCACGCTGGTGATCGCCCATACCACGTTCTGTGTGCCCTATGTGTTCACTATGGTACGGGCGAGACTGGTGGGAATGGACCGGTCGCTGGAAGAGGCGGCGCTGGATCTGGGAGCTACGAAGTGGCAGGTATTTAGGGATGTGATCCTGCCACAGATTCTTCCGGCGATCCTGTCGGGAGTGCTGCTTGCATTTGCCATGTCCTTCGACGATGTGGTGATCAGTATTTTTGTCACCGGACCGAAGGTCAATACCCTGCCGGTGAAGATCTACACGAAATTAAAGACCGGTGTGACACCGGAGATCAATGCACTTGCCACGGTCATGCTGTTTGTGATATTGTTGTGTCTGGCGGGGGCGTATGTGCTGGGACGTAAGTCGCAGACAGCTGTAGAGAAAGCTGCCGGGGGAAAATGAGGAAAGAACGATTCCACAAATGCAATTGCGGATAAGTAACAACATAAAAATGTATAGCAGATGATGCAGGAGAACTGTATCGAAGGAGGAGATTATGAAGAAAAAGCTGGCAATGCTGTTGGCAGCGACCATGCTGGCCACGTTGTTTACCGGCTGTGGAGCAGGCGGTAAAGAAGATAAGGGAGAACTGAATCTCTATACCTGGGACGGCATGTTCCCCCAGGAGATTTTAGATGGTTTTGAAAAAGAGACCGGTATCCGTATCAATTATTCTAATTTTGACTATGATGAGGATATGCTGGCGAAGCTGGAAGAAACCAAGGGCAGTGATTACGATCTGGTCATTGCGGATGACTATATCATTGAGCTGGCCATTCAGGAGAGCCTGGCTCAGAAGCTGGATACTTCCAGGATCAGTACTTATGATAACCTGAATCCTGTATTTATGTCTCAGTTCTATGACCCGAAGAACGAATATACCGTGCCCTACGGAGCGGGCATTCCTCTGATCGTATACGATCCGGGACTGACGGATGTGAAGATCACAGGCTATGAGGATCTGTGGAATCCGGCACTGGAAAATAACGTGGCACTGACGGCAAACTATCGTGTTATCGACGGCATCACCTTAAAGACCATGGGAGAATCCTTTAACACCGAGGATCTGGATGTGATCCGGGCAGCAGGAGAGAAGCTTCTGAGTCTGGCTCCCAATATCCGTGTGATCAATGACAATAATACGCAGGATTATCTGATCAGCGGTGAGGTGGCAGCAGCGTTCCTGTATACTTCCCAGGTATCTGCGGCACTGCAGGCGAGACCGGATCTGGAAGTGGTATATCCCAAGGAGGGACTGGGCTTCGGCATCATGGCCGGATTTATACCTTCCCAGGCACCCAATGCAGATGCGGCTTATGCATTTTTGGACTATATCAACGATCCTGAGAATGCGGCGAAATGCTATGAGTATATCGGCTACTACTGCACCAACAAAGCTGCGGAAGAGTATATTTCCGACGACATGAAGAAAATGATCGTATTGCCGGAAGATGCAGCGGAGGGCGAGATCGTGCAGAATATCTCCCAGGAGGCAGAGGATCTGCATGCGGAGATCTGGAATCAGTTCAAGAGTGCATGCAACTAAAGTTGCAGCAACTAAAGTTGCAGCAACTAATCTTCCGTTCAGCCAGCGCCATTCGCAAAGTCGCGTTGACACGCTTTCCGTCACTTCGTGACTACCTTTGCTCATAAACCGGCGCTCATCTCATGAACATATTCGTTCGAAAAATCATGCAAGCATGATTTTTGCGCTCGGATATGTCCATGGCTGAACTGTTACAATAAAAAACGCTTGACAGATTTGATTTGTGCGAATATTATAAACCTAAGTTGAAAAACTATTTTGTAAATGCTATGAAAGAGACTCTTGCCAAGGGAAACGACAGGAATACAGCGTCACCGACTGAGAGCGCTGTTTGCGGAAGTTGGCGAAGGGAACACTCCGGAGCAGGTGATCTGAACTGCAGAAATCAAAATGCAGCTAGGATGACACGTTGCACGCGTTAAGTGACAAGAGTGGATAGGCAAAGGCGCCTGTCAATTCGGGTGGTACCACGGATTAGATGATTCGTCCCGGGATATGTTTTAACATGTCCCGGGGCTTTTTGTATTCAAAAATAAGCTGTACAGGGAGCGCACATTCGGGACACTATATAACAGGAGGTGCGATATGTACAGAGATTTAACAATGAAAGAGATCAGTGAACAGCAGATCGGACAGACTTTGCAGGTGGCAGGTTGGGTGGAGAACATCCGTGACCACGGCGGCGTATCCTTTATCGATCTGCGGGATATGTACGGTGTGTTACAGGTGGTCATCCGTAAGCCGGAGCTTTTAAAGGGCATCACCAAGGAAATGTGCCTGTCCATTACCGGTCTTATGGAACACAGAGACGAAGAGACCTACAACCCGAAGATTCCTTCCGGCACCATCGAACTGGAAGCACACAGGATCGATGTGTTGGGAAGAGTATATAAACAGCTTCCTTTCGAGATCCAGACGTCTAAAGAGATCCGGGAAGATGTCAGATTAAAATATCGTTATCTTGACCTTAGAAATGCAAAAGTAAAGGACAACATTGTATTTCGTTCCAAGGTGATCAGTTATCTGCGCCAGAAGATGACGGACATGGGATTTTTGGAGATCCAGACCCCGATCCTGTGTGCTTCTTCTCCCGAGGGTGCCAGAGACTATATTGTTCCCAGCAGAAAATTTAAAGGAAAATTCTATGCGCTGCCCCAGGCACCGCAGCAGTATAAGCAGCTGCTTATGGCTTCCGGCTTCGATAAGTATTTCCAGATCGCTCCCTGCTTCCGTGATGAGGATGCCAGAGCAGACAGATCTCCCGGAGAGTTCTATCAGCTGGACTTCGAGATGAGCTTCGTGACCCAGGAGGATGTCTTCAAGGTCGGTGAGGAAGTATTGCATGATACCTTTGAGAAATTTGCTCCCGAAGGCAGCAGGATCACTGAGACACCGTTCCCCATCATCAGTTACAAACAGGCCATTCTGGAGTTCGGCTGTGACAAGCCGGATCTGCGCAATCCTTTGAGAATTATGGATGTGACGGAGTTCTTCCAGAGATGTACGTTTAAACCTTTTATCGGCAGAACTGTCCGTGCCATCAAAGTACATGCGGAGATGTCCAAAGGCTTCCATGAGAAGCTGTTAAGCTTTGCGACTTCTCTTGGTATGGGTGGACTTGGTTATCTCGAAGTGGCAGAGGATATGAGCTACAAGGGACCCATCGATAAATTTATTCCCGAAGAGATGAAGGGAGAACTGGCAGAAATGGCAGGACTTTCTGCCGGAGATACCATCTTCTTTATTGCGGACAAAGAGGATAAGGCGAACTACTATGCCGGTCATATCCGTACTGAGCTGGGCGAGAAGCTGGATCTGATCGAGAAGAATGCTTACCGTTTCTGCTATGTGAACGATTTCCCGATGTTTGAGCTGGATCCCGAGACGAAGCAGATCGGATTCACCCACAATCCGTTCTCTATGCCCCAGGGCGGTCTGGAAGCACTGAACACCATGGATCCGCTGGAGATCCTGGCTTATCAGTACGACATCGTATGCAACGGTGTGGAACTCTCCTCCGGCGCAGTACGTAACCATGACATCGAGATCATGAAAAAAGCTTTCGCCATCGCAGGTTATGACGAAGAGACATTAAAGACCAAGTTCGGAGCACTGTATCAGGCATTCCAGTTCGGAGCTCCCCCCCATGCGGGAATGGCTCCCGGCGTGGATCGTATGATCATGCTGCTTCGGAACGAGGATAACATCCGAGAGGTGATTGCTTTCCCTATGAACGGCAATGCACAGGATCTGATGTGCGGGGCTCCCGGCGAAGTGACGGAACAGCAGCTGCGTGAGGTACACATTAAAGTGAGAGATTAGTGCGGAAAGAACAGGAAAGGAATGGAAATTAGTATGGCGAACGTAATCAGTGACGAGACCATAGAATATGTAGGCATTCTGGCAAAGCTGGAGCTCTCTGAAGAGGAGAAGGAAGAAGCGAAAAAGGATATGGGCAGAATGCTGGACTATATCGACAAATTGAGTGAACTGGATACAACGGGAGTGGAACCTATGTCTCATGTATTCCCGGTTCAGAATGTCTTCCGTGAGGATGTGGTGACCAATGGGGATGAGAGTGAACAGACCCTGGCCAATGCACCCGGCGAGAAGGACAATATGTTTGTGGTACCAAAGACTTTTGACTAATGTCAAAAGCCTTGGACTTTCGATTAGAAATCGGGTAGAATACCGCTTTATAATCTGGTTACAGCATTTAGGCGGTAATGGTTTTCCGTCAGACATTAAAAAAGGAGAATGGATATGGATATTTTATCCCTGACAGCAGTAGAGCTGGCTAAGGCGATCCGGGAAGGTAAGACTACGTCGGTGGAAGCCACGCAGGCCGTTCTGGATAAGATCGCAGCCAGCGAAGATACCTACCACTGCTATGTGACCGTAGAACGGGAAAAGGCATTGCAGCAGGCAGCGGAAGTACAGAAAAAAATCGAAGCGGGCGAACTGACCGGGCCTCTGGCCGGGGTTCCCTTTGCTATCAAAGACAATATGTGTACCGAGGGAACCCTGACCACCTGCTCTTCTAAAATTTTAGAGAATTTTATTCCGACCTTCAGCGCGGAAGCGGTGCTGAATCTGGAAAAGGCAGGGGCGGTCATCCTGGGTAAGACCAACATGGATGAGTTTGCCATGGGAAGCACCACAGAGACTTCCTATTACGGCGTGACAAAGAATCCGAGAAACCCGGAGCATGTGCCCGGAGGTTCTTCCGGCGGTTCCGCGGCGGCAGTAGCAGCGCAGGAATGTTTTGCAGCACTGGGCTCCGATACCGGCGGTTCCATCCGACAGCCTGCATCCTATTGCGGGGTGGTCGGCATGAAACCCACCTACGGAACGGTATCCCGTTACGGACTGATCGCTTATGGTTCCTCTCTGGACCAGATCGGACCGCTGACGAAGGACGTGACGGACTGTGCCACCGTACTGGAGGCCATCACCTCCCATGACCCTAAGGACTCCACTTCCATGAAACGGGAGAACACAGATTTCACCTCTGCGCTGGTAGCGGATGTGAAGGGAATGAAGATTGGTATTCCCAGAGACTATTTCGGGGAAGGACTGGATCCCGAGGTCAGGGATGCGGTACTGGCAGCAGCGGAAGTATTGAAAGCACAGGGCGCAGAGGTGGAGGAGTTCGATTTAAGTCTGGTAGACTATGCGATTCCCACTTACTATACGATCGCAGCAGCAGAAGCCAGCTCCAATCTGGAGCGTTTCGACGGTGTGAAATACGGTTACCGTGCACAGGATGCGGAAGATCTGCATACCATGTACAAGAGAAGCCGTTCCCAGGGCTTTGGACCCGAGGTGAAGCGTCGTATCATGCTGGGCTCCTTTGTGTTAAGCTCCGGTTATTATGATGCTTATTACCTGAAGGCACTCCGCGTGAAAGCATTGATCAAGAAGGCTTTTGACGAAGCTTTTGCAAAATACGATGTGATCTTAGGACCGGTGGCACCCACTACCGCACCGAAGCTGGGCAGCAGTCTGGCGGATCCCATCAAGATGTATTTGGGAGACATCTACACCATCTCCATCAACCTGGCGGGACTGCCCGGTATCAGCGTTCCCTGCGGTACGGATTCCCAAGGCCTGCCTATCGGCATGCAGCTGATCGGTGACTGCTTCAAAGAGAAGACACTGATCCGTGCAGCATATACCTATGAGCAGAGGAGGTAAGCGACATGGCAAAACAATATGAAACAGTAATTGGTCTGGAAGTGCATGTAGAGCTTGCCACGAAGACGAAAATATTCTGCGGCTGTTCCACGGCGTTCGGCGGCAGACCCAACACCCACACCTGCCCGGTATGTACCGGTATGCCGGGATCTCTTCCCGTGCTGAATAAGCAGGTGGTAGAATATGCGGTGGCAGTAGGCCTTGCGACGAATTGTACCATTACACAGTATTGCAAATTTGACAGAAAAAATTATTTCTATCCCGATAACCCTCAAAACTATCAGATCTCTCAGTTGTATCTGCCCATCTGCAGGAATGGCTCGGTTGAAATCGAGGTAGCGGGAGAGGACGGCAACGCTTACACGAAGCCGGTGCGTATCCACGAGATCCACATGGAGGAGGATGCCGGTAAACTGGTGCATGACGACTGGGAAGATTGCACACTGGTGGACTACAACCGCTCCGGTGTGCCTCTGATCGAGATCGTATCCGAGCCGGATATGCGCAGCGCGGAGGAGGTCATTGCCTATTTGGAAAAATTACGTCTGCTGATCCAGTATCTGGGAGCGTCCGACTGTAAGCTTCAGGAAGGCTCCATGCGTGCCGATGTCAATCTGTCCGTGAGAGAAGTGGGCGCGGAAAAGTTCGGAACCCGTACCGAGATGAAGAACCTGAATTCCTTCAAGGCCATCGCCAGAGCCATTCAGGGGGAGCGGGAACGACAGATCGATCTGCTGGAGGCCGGCAAAAAGGTCATTCAGGAGACCAGACGCTGGGATGATAATAAGGAATATTCCTACGCCATGCGTTCCAAGGAGGATGCACAGGATTATCGTTATTTTCCGGATCCCGACCTGGTACCGGTCTATATCAGCGATGAGTGGCTGGATGGCATCCGCAGCAGACAGCCGGAATTCCGCACCGAGAAGATGAAGCGTTACAAGGAAGAATACGATATTCCGGAATATGATATCGATATCATCACCGGCTCCAAGCATCTGGCAGATATCTTTGAAGCTTCCGTGGCACTGGGAAGCCAGCCCAAGAAGGTGTCCAACTGGCTGATGGTGGAGACTATGCGCCTGTTAAAAGAAAAAGAGATGGAGCCGGAGGACATCCGGTTCTCACCGGAGCATCTGAGCAGGCTGATCGCACTGGTAGACGGCAAAGTCATCAACTCTTCTGTAGCAAAAGAGGTATTCCAGGTGATGTTTGAGGAAGATGTAGATCCCGAACAGTATGTGGAGGAGAAGGGACTGAAGACCGTCAATGACGAAGGCGCATTGCGTAAAGTCGTGGAGGAAGTCATTGCCGCTAATTCCCAGTCTGTCGAGGATTACCACAACGGCAAGGAGAAAGCCATCGGCTTCCTGGTAGGCCAGACCATGAAGGCCATGAAAGGCAAGGCAGATCCAGCCAGCGTCAACCAGATGCTGAAGGAACTGCTGTAACTGGAAAGTTACGAAAGCATAGCCGCGCATAGGCATAGTGAAGACAGCGATGGGCGCTTGCGCACAATTCGCTGTCTTTACTTATGCCGAGATGCGGCGAACGCCGCGATATGAAATAAGATTGGCAGCGTTCTTTGCTGACAATCTTATGAATAGCGTGGTTCATTGCGGATGGCAGTTTCAAATCCACGAACGTCCACAGCAAACGGAACATCCTTCCGCAGTGGGCATCGCGGCGTTTATTATAGCTTACGTTACGAAATGCCCTGTAATTTACGTTTTTTCTCTGTTGAGCCCCGGAAGTTTCCGACAAGCGGGGCGTAATCTACATTTTTTCTCTGTTGAGCCCCGGAGGTTTCCGACAAGCGGGGCGTAATCCATGTTTTTTCTCTGTTGAGCCCCGGAAGTGCCTGACAAGCGGGGCGTAATCCATGTTTTTTCTCTGTTGAGCCCCGGAAGTTCCTGACAAGCAGGGCGTAATCCGTGTTTTTTCTCTGTTGAGCCCCGGAAGTTCCTGACAAGCGGGGCGTAATCTACATTTTTCTTCTACTATGTCCCGAAGATAAAACCCTCCGCAATGAGCCACATTATTCATAAGATTGTCAGCAAGGAACGCTGTCAATCTTATTTCATAGACGGCTGTCACGGTATAAAAATAGAGTGAACCAGCCTCGCTTGTGCGCAAGCGCCCATCGAGGTGTTCCACTCTATTTTTGCATGGCTCGTAGCTATGCTAACTTTCTATTTATTCAACAGATACTCCGCCAGATCCACCGCGGTCTGCACATGTTCCGCATTGGCATAGATGCCCATGACGATGCCGTCACCACGGAAGTAATAAGTATCAGTCAGATCCTTGCAGTCTGAGAGGCAGATGCCTACCGGTACGGGATCCTGCATGTCCTCCGGGTGGAGGGGATCGGGATAGTCTGGGGTATAATCGGTATTCATATCATCGTTGGCTGCTTCGATGGCCAGTACCACTTCTCTGTCTACATAATAGAAATAAGGTTCCAGTGCCTGTATCTGCTCATCAGTGAGAATATCCCGCAGATCGTGAAACATGCTGCTGTTGGCATATTTCTGGAAAGAAGTGAAATCTGTGATCATACAGTCCAATTCATTGGCTGCCACATACACCATCAGCTTCTGGGAAGAAGTGATAGAAGTTTCATCCATGCTGTCTTCCACGATACGGATGGAAGTATCAAAAGTGATATCGTTGGTGTTCAGATCAATGCCCTCTTTTTCTGCAAAATCCGTAACAAAATCCGGCTGTTCCGAGGTCATCTGATCTAAGAGGCTGGCATTCAGCATCACGGCATAAAAAGAGGGATCCTTCCGGTCTGTAAGCTGTTTTACAAAACTGACGATCATAATGATCACCACCAGGGCAATGATCACATGCCACTTGTAATAATACCAGAAATACGCCAGTTTCTGCTTTGGCGTACCGTTTTTCAATGCCTCTCGTTCTTCTTTGAATTCATCCATTACTGCCATGGGGAGATCCGCCTTTCTGTTGCCGAAATATGGCAGAACGCCACATTCCGGGTAAATTTCTTCACAATATACTAATGATAAAGGTTCGCTATCTGAAAGTCAATGAACGAAGTGTGAGGGGAATCTAAAAAAACAATTAAATCGCCGGGAAAATCCGGGCATGCCTTGCAAGTTTTGTGAAGATGATATATCATAAAAGAAAACGATTGTCAGGAGAAAACAGAATCCGGACAGCCGTAAACAGAGATTTCCCAAAGAAACGGAAGAACGGCGCGGGCAATTTCAGAACCGGCCCGGAAGAGAAGGCTTTCCTTAAGAGGGAATAGGCTCTGCATAAAATAAACGAAGAGAAAAGGAAACAAAAAATGAGTGATTCTTACGTAGAATGTCTGGTAAAAGCAAAACAGCCCACCTGGGCAAAAATTTTAAAGGTATTATTGATCGCACTGACAGTACTGAGCTGTCTGGTAATGTTCGTGTTTATCATTTTCCTGCCGGTGGCACTGGCAGCGGGGGTGGGAGCTTATTTCCTGAATATGTATACCGATCTGGAATATGAATACCTCTATCTGGACAAGGAACTGTCCGTGGACAAGATCATGGCTAAGAGCAAGAGAAAGCGTGTCGGTACTTACAGCCTTGACCGCATGGAGGTATTTGCACCGGTTTACTCCTATCATCTGGATAACTTCAAAAACCGTCAGGTGAAGGAAAAGGATTATAGTATCGGCGAGGTATTGCAGCCGGACGGGCGTTATGCTATGTACTATGAAGGTGGCGAGAAGATCCTCTTAAGCCCTAATGAGGAGCTGGTCAAGGTGCTCAAAAACATGGCACCCCGCAAAGTGTTCAGCGAATAATATTTCGCAACAGTCCGGTGCAGGGAACAGCATCAAAGCAGTTGAATGCCTGGCGAGTCAAAAATATAGGTCTGGTGTACATGATACGCCGGACCTTCTTTATTGCAGAAACAGAAATAAACGCGGTAATATGATTGCTAAATGATAAAAAATATAAGATATCCGGTTGACAGTCCTACGAAACTCTGCTAAACTCATGGAAATGTTATAAGTACAACGAATATGTAATATAATCACAACTTATAACACAACAAGATATCATTCACAAATCTTATCAAATGAACACAGGAGGAAAGAAAATGGGACAGATTATTGGTGAAGGCATTACCTTTGATGACGTACTGCTCGTACCGTCTTACTCTCAGGTAGTCCCTAATCAGGTGGATTTGACCACATGGCTGACAAAGAAGATCAAGCTGAACATTCCTATGATGAGCGCAGGAATGGATACTGTTACCGAACATCGTATGGCGATTGCCATGGCTAGACAGGGTGGTATCGGTATCATTCACAAGAATATGTCTATCGAGGCACAGGCAGAAGAGGTAGATAAGGTAAAGCGTTCCGAGAATGGTGTCATCACCGATCCGTTTTCTCTGTCTCCTGAACATACTCTGGCAGATGCAGATGCTCTGATGGCTAAGTTTCGTATCTCCGGCGTGCCTATCACCGAGGGCAGAAAATTAGTCGGCATCATCACCAACCGTGATCTGAAGTTCGAGACCGACTTCACCAAGAAGATCAAAGAGTCCATGACCAGCGAAGGCCTGATCACCGCTCCCGAAGGTATCACTCTGGAAGAGGCAAAGAAGATCCTGGCCAAGGCAAGAAAAGAGAAGCTGCCTATCGTAGATAAGGACTTCAACTTAAAGGGTCTGATCACCATCAAAGATATTGAGAAGACCATCAAATATCCTCTGGCAGCCAAGGATTCCCAGGGCAGACTGCTCTGCGGCGCCGGTGTAGGTATCACCGCCAACGTACTGGATCGTGTGGCAGCTCTGGTAGCAGCCAAGGTTGATGTTATTGTACTGGATTCCGCACATGGTCATTCCCAGAACGTATTGAACTGCCTGAAGATGATCAAGGAAAAATATCCCGATCTGCAGGTAATCGCAGGTAACGTGGCTACCGGTGATGCTACCCGTGCCCTGATCGAGGCCGGCGCAGATGCGGTTAAGGTAGGTATCGGCCCCGGTTCCATCTGTACCACCCGTGTCGTTGCAGGTATCGGTGTTCCTCAGGTATCCGCTATCATGGATTGCTACAGCGTGGCAAAGGAATATGGTATTCCCATCATTGCTGATGGTGGTATTAAGTATTCCGGAGATATCACCAAGGCTATTGCAGCCGGTGGTAACGTATGTATGATGGGTTCCATGTTCGCAGGATGTGAGGAGAGCCCAGGAGAATACGAGCTGTTCCAGGGTAGAAAATACAAGGTATACCGTGGCATGGGTTCCATCGCAGCCATGGAGAACGGCAGTAAGGATCGTTACTTCCAGGAGAATGCGAAGAAACTGGTTCCCGAAGGTGTTGAAGGCCGTGTGGCTTACAAGGGCAGCGTGGAAGATACCGTATTCCAGCTGCTGGGCGGTCTCCGCTCCGGTATGGGTTACTGTGGTGCACAGGATATCGAGACTCTGAAGGAGACCGGCAGATTCGTGAAGATCTCTGCAGCATCCCTGAAGGAGAGCCATCCTCATGATATCCATATCACCAAGGAAGCTCCGAACTACAGCGTGGATGATAAATAAGTTGTGAAAATAAGGCTATAATGAAAGAGGCGATTGTAAGTCTGACTTGCAACCGCCTCTTTTTGGAAAAAGAAATCATTTGAATCTCAAAATATTTGCAATAATTGACAAAAACTTTGCAATTTTTCAAGCAATATAACGAATATGGCAAAAAATGTAAAATAATATCTTGTATGAATTTCCCGTCACATGGTAAAATATATTTGTTCGGGTGCCGAGGAAGGGCGTATTCCCCGAATATTTAAAAGAGAAGCAGGGGAGCAAAAAAGTGGCTGAAATTTCATTTCGAGAATTGATCGATCCCAGACGTCTGCAGCATTTGCAGAATGAATTCTGCAAGGTGACAGGCGTGGCAGCTGTCTGCCTGGACAATGAGAATCAGGTGTTGACGGAGCCGTATGTGGACAAGACATGGAAGAGACCGGATGGGGAAGATCCGATCAGTACGGAATATCGCAGGAAAGCAGCACAGGCACTGGACAGAGTGCAGGCCGGTTCACTGGAGGAACAGGTGGTGGAAGAACTGCCGGACGGCGGACATGTGGCAGCAGTGGCTGTCAGTGTGGAGAACAACACGATCCTGTACTGGCAGGTGTATGATCTGAAGAAGATCGACACCATTTCCTTTTATCAGATATTGGATCTGCTGCGGGATACCAGCGTAGATATTTACAGAGATCGTATGTCCTGCTTCAGCGCGGAGGCAGAGAGCAGAAGGAGCCGTTCCGCTGAGGAAGAGATGAGTCGGAATCTCCATACTATTGAGGCGACCACGGAGATCGTCCAGCTCTTAGACAGTGATGAACAGATTGAACTTGCCATGAATAAGTGGCTGAAGATCCTGTCAGAGCATATCCGTGTAGATACTGCGGATATTTTTCAACTGCATTCCGACACAGATACCATGAACGTGGTCTGTGAATGGCGTGCCCCGGGACAGATTTCTTATTTTGACAAGATAAACGGAGTGGAAGTATATTCCTTCCTTTATGCTGAGAAACCACTGGTGGTATCCACGGACAGCCTGGGCAATGCCGGCTCGAAGGAAATCGAGGAGATCGGCATGAAGGCCGTGATGATCTTCCCGATCCTGAAGCAGGAGAGCGGAAATATGGTGCTGTCTCTGAATCATAGAACCCAGGGGCATGTGTGGAGCATGGCGGAGATCAAGTTCACAGCGGATGCAGTGAAGATCCTGCAGAGCATCCTCACCAGAAGGATCCAGAAGAATTCCCTGGCTGGTTCCTACGCAGCATTGGAGGAGATTCTGGACAACGTGGGCTGTGCCATTTATGTGACAGACCAGACCACAGGACGGATGCTGTTTGCCAACCAGATCCTGAAAAATACCTTTGCCAAGGAACTGCTGGATCACAATTTTGATGCTTTGTTACAGAGCAGTGTCCGCAAGGAAAAAACCAAGTCAGTCAGTGTAGTCTACCATGCGGAGAAGGAGACCTGGTACGATCTGCTGTGCAAGGAGATTGCCTGGGTGGACGGTAAAAAGGCCAATCTGTACTCTCTGTATGACATTACAGATAAAAAACTGTACCAGCGCCGCATCGAGCAGCAGGCCTATACGGATTTCCTGACGGGACTGTATAATCGTATGTGCTGTGAGAGGGATCTGGCAAGACAGATCGATCAGGCGAAGAAGACCGGCGGCGAAGGTGCTCTGCTGTATCTGGATCTGGATGATTTCAAGCATATCAACGACGGACTGGGGCACCAGTACGGAGATGTGCTGTTAAAATCCATTTCCCATGCATTAAAACGGATCAACGGCATCGAGAATACCTGTTACCGCATGGGCGGCGATGAATTTGTCATCGTGATCCCGCCCGACAGCTATTCCCGGTTTGAAAATATTGTGGAAGATATTAAAAAGATCTTCAGCAAGCCCTGGTTTTTGAAGGACGCGGATTATTACTGTACTATGAGTATGGGTATCGTCACTTTCCCGGATGCCGGGGATTCCGTGGCTGATCTGATCAAAAAAGCGGATATTGCCATGTACGAAGCAAAAAAGACCGGTAAGAACCGGGTGGCAACCTACTGCGAGGGCATTGATTCCGTATCGGGACGCCGCCTGGATATGGAAAAGAACATGCGTGATGCCACGGTGGAGGGCTACCGGGAGTTCGAGGTCTATTATCAGCCCATCATTGATATTCAGGGCGGCAGGGATGTCTGCGCCGGAGCTGAGGCACTGATCCGCTGGAACAGTGCAAAGCTGGGATTTATCTCCCCGGCGGAATTCATCCCGTTGGCAGAGTATCTGGGACTGATCAATCCCATCGGCAATTATGTGCTGACCGAGGCCTGCACCCGCTGCAAACGCTGGAACGAATCCGGTTATCCGAATTATAAAGTGAACGTAAATCTTTCCGTAGTACAGCTCCTACAGCCGGACATCGTGGAGACGGTGGAAAAGGCGCTTGCGGACACCGGTCTGTCCCCGAAGAATCTGACCCTGGAAGTGACAGAGAGCCTCGCCATCAACGATATGGAGCGCATGAAGGAGATCCTGAACCGGATCAAATCTCTGGGTGTTTCGCTGGCGCTGGATGATTTCGGTACCGGCTACTCCTCCCTGAATCATATCCGGGAGATTCCCATTGATGTCATTAAGGTGGATCAGAGCTTTGTCAAAGATCTGGCGGAGGATGCCTACTCCCAGTCCTTTATCAAAATGGTGGCGGAGCTGGCGGAGACCATCGGCGTCAGCGTCTGCGTGGAAGGTATCGAGACCCCGGAGCAGTTCAGAGTATTGCAGGGTATGAAGGTCAAATACATTCAGGGCTATTATTTTGACCGTCCTTTGGAGAGGCATGCATTTGAGGCAAAATATGTGAAGTAACAGTTCAGCCATAGAATAGTAAAAGCGATGATCGGGTGCTTGCACACGGAGCATCGCTTTTGCTATTCTATGAGCGGAGCGCCCAAAACATGAATAAAAGATGAGCTGCAAAGCAGCGACGGCTGCGCAGCAGACGCTTTTATGAATGTTTTGGGGCAGAACTGTTACGGAAGCAACAAAATTATCAAAATCCCTCTTGTCAAGTATCGGGGAACCATGCTACTATTAAAACAGCTACACGACTGGCGGAGCGCAGCTTGCTGCAGTGGAGATACCCACAGGGAGTGTAGAATAGTGAAAGCCGACCGCCTGGGCACCGTCTATTTCTGGTGCTTAGGCGGTTTTTTGTAACTATTCAGAGCCATAAAATATTGACAGGTGTTCGTCGAATGCTGGCATTCGTAAGAACATTCGGCAATATTTTTTGGCGAAGTAACCTCAATGAGTAAAAGAAAAGCATCGAAGATGCGATTTTATGAACGAGGTTCTGAATAGTTACGCGATATATAGTAAACGGAGGAAAAACTATGTTACAACTGGAACAGGAATTGAAAAGCAATGCTTATCCCGGCAGAGGTATCGTGATCGGACGTTCTGCTAACGGTAAATATGCCGTGACCGCTTATTTCATCATGGGAAGAAGCGCCAACAGCCGCAATCGTGTGTTCGTGACAGAAGGAGAGGGAATCCGTACCCAGGCTTTCGATCCTTCCAAACTGGAAGATCCCAGTCTGATCATCTACGCACCCGTACGTGTCCTTGGTAACAAGACCATCGTGACCAACGGTGACCAGACAGATACTATCTACGAGGGAATGGACAAACAGCTGACCTTTGAGCAGTCCCTGCGCAGCAGAGAATTCGAGCCGGACGGCCCCAACTATACACCGAGAATTTCCGGTATCATGCACATCGAGAACGGCAAGTACAATTACGCTATGTCCATTCTGAAGAGTGACAACGGCAATCCTGATTCCTGTCTGCGTTTCACTTATGCTTATGAGAATCCTCTTCCCGGAGAGGGACGTTTCATTCACACTTATATGCACGACGGCAATCCGCTGCCCAGCTTCCAGGGCGAGCCGAAACTGGTAGAGATCCCCGATGATATGGATGCTTTTACCGATATGCTGTGGAACAGCCTGAATGAGGATAACAAGGTCTCTCTGTTTGTACGTTTCATTGATATCGAGACCGGTAAATATGAGACAAAGATCGTGAATAAGAATATGTAAAGTAGGTTGTGAAGACGCGTTTTGCGAATGCAGGTTCTGAATAGTTAATATCGTAGAATAGAATAGGAGAAAAATAAGATGAACGAGATTCAGTTAAAATACGGATGTAACCCGAACCAGAAGCCTTCCAGAATCTTCATGGAAGACGGCAGTGATCTGCCGGTGACCGTGCTGAACGGCAAGCCCGGATATATCAATTTCCTGGATGCTTTCAACGGCTGGCAGTTGGTAAAAGAGCTGAAGGAAGCTACAGGACTTCCCGCAGCCACTTCTTTCAAACATGTGTCTCCGGCCGGTGCTGCGGTAGGACTTCCTCTGAGTGATACTCTGGCGAAGATCTACTGGGTGGATGATCTGGGAGAGCTTTCTCCCCTGGCATGTGCTTATGCGAGAGCACGTGGTGCAGACAGAATGTCCTCCTTCGGTGACTTCATTGCATTGTCTGATATCTGCGATACCGATACCGCCCGCCTGATCAAGAGAGAGGTATCCGACGGTGTCATCGCTCCCGGCTACACCGACGAAGCACTGGAACTGCTGAAGCAGAAGAAAAAAGGCGCCTACAACATCATCCAGATCGATCCTTCCTATCAGCCTGCTCCTATCGAGCGCAAGCAGGTATACGGCATCACCTTCGAGCAGGGGCGTAACGAACTGGATATCAACGGCGATCTGCTGTCCAATATCGTGACTGTGAACAAGGAGATCCCGGAGAGTGCCCTGATCGATATGAAGATCGCTCTGATCACCTTAAAATATACCCAGTCCAATTCCGTATGTTATGTCAAGGATGGTCAGGCTATCGGTATCGGTGCAGGACAGCAGTCTCGTATCCACTGCACCAGACTGGCAGGCAGCAAGGCAGACAACTGGTTCTTACGTCAGTCTCCCCAGGTACTGGGCCTGCAGTTTGTAGACAGCCTGGGCAGAGCCAACCGTGACAATGCCATTGATGTCTACATGGGCGATGAGTACATGGACGTGCTGGCGGACGGTACCTGGGAAGGTATCTTCAAGGTAAAGCCCCCTGTATTTACCAGAGAAGAAAAGAGAGCATGGCTGGATCAGATGCAGGATGTGACTCTGGGAAGCGATGCATTCTTCCCCTTCTCCGATAACATCGAGAGAGCACATAAGAGCGGCGTAAAATACATCGCACAGCCAGGTGGATCCGTGCGTGACAGCGATGTTATTGCATGCTGCGACAAATATGATATGGTGATGGCATTTACGGGCATCCGTCTGTTCCACCACTAAGACAGATTTTGCGGGCAGGACTGTAACAGGACCTGCCTGTAACTATTCAGAGCCATGTAAATCTGTAATAAGCTGACCATTTATGGTCAGACTTTTAGAGATTTATATGGCGAGGTAACCACATGAGCAAAAGGTGAGCCTTGAAAAGGCGATTTTGCGAATGTGGTTCTGAATAGTTTTTTGAGGAAGAAGAGGAAAGCGTAGTTATGGACACACGAGGGGATGCAAAGAGCAGAGAAATGATGCTGGATGAATTATTGGGCTATGACCATGTGACGATCCAGTGCCACGACAATCCGGATGCGGATGCCATAGCCTCCGGCTATGGGCTGTACTGTTTTTTCCGGGACAAGGGAAAGGATACCAGGCTGCTGTATTCCGGACGGAATAAAGTCAGAAAGGCCAACCTGATGCTGATGGTGGAGAAACTGCACATTCCGCTGGAGTACCAGCCTCAGATGGAAGATACAGTAGACGGACTGCTGATCACGGTGGACTGTCAGTACGGTGCCGGCAATGTGACGAAGATCCCGGCGGAGGAGATCGCTGTCATCGACCATCATCCACTGGAAGTCATCTGTACCGAGCGGATGCGTCTGCAGCCCAATATGGGAAGCTGTGCAACCCTGGTGTGGACAATGCTGCAGGAAATGCATTATCCCGTGGGAAAAAACAGAGATCTGGGAACTGCGCTGTATTACGGCCTGTATATGGATACCAACCAGTTCTCCGAACTGTCGAACCCGGTGGACATGGATATGCGTGAGAGTCTGAATTTTGATAAGAACCAGATATCCTTGTTCCGTAATTCCAATATTTCCCTGAGAGAGCTGGAAATTGCCGGTGTGGCAATGCTGCGCTGCAATTATAACGACGATTACCAGTTCGCCGTGATCCATTCTCAGCCCTGTGATCCCAATGTACTTGGCCTGATCAGCGACTTCCTCCTGCAGGTGGCGGGCGTCAATACCTGCGTGGTCTATAATGAGGACAGCGGCGGATACAAATTTTCCGTCAGAAGCTGTATCCGGGAGGTCAATGCCAGCGAACTGTCGGATTATCTTTCGGAGGGCATCGGTTCCGGCGGCGGACATTACGAGAAGGCCGGCGGCTACATCAGTATGAAATTATATGAGGAAAAATATCCAACACTGCATTCCGAAGCGTATTTCAATAACCGCATGACGCAGTATTTCGATACGTTCCGGATCCTCTACGCCAAAGACCGGGCATTCCCGGTAAGTGAGGGCACAAGATATCAGAGAAGGAAAATCCCTCTGGCCTGTGTGAGGGCCTCTGATCTGGCGGAGCTTGGCAGGGTGGTGTCCGTCCGCACCCAGAACGGCACCATGGACATCGATACCAGACAGAATATCTGCTACACGCTGGAGAGAAACGGTGAACTTCACAGGGTGGCGGGAGAGCGGTTCCACAGGATCCTGGAACTGTCCGACGCTCCGGTGTCCGAGGACTACTGCAGGAATATGACATACGTTCCCAGGGTCAAGGACGGTACGGACGGCAGAAATCATCTGATCACGGAATATGTGCGCATGTGCATGCCGAAGGATGAGTTCCGCATCTATGCCATCCGGGTGACACAGGGGGTAAAAGTGTTCCCGGTATGGGACGAGGACGGCTATATGACCGGAAGGGCCGGAGATTATCTGGCGGCCAGTGAGGATGATCTGCACAATATCTTCATCGAGACGGAGCAGAATTTGCTGAATTATTTTGAAGAGAAGGGTTTATAAAAGTTTTCTTGTGTGGTAAGATAAAGGATACGAAAACAGTATTAAGTAAACGAAAGGCAAGGACATTACCATGAGCGAGATCGAAAAGGAAATCGTAGATTCCGCAGAAGTAAAGGAATCGAAGAATTTTATAGAGCAGATCATTGAGAAAGATCTGGCGGAGGGCGTATACGATACTGTACACACCCGTTTCCCTCCGGAACCCAACGGATATCTTCATATCGGACATGCCAAGAGTATTCTGCTGAACTACGGCCTGTCCCAGAAATACAACGGCAAATTCAATCTGCGTTTTGACGATACCAACCCCACCAAGGAGAAGGCAGAGTTCGTAGAGTCTATCAAGGCTGATGTAAAGTGGCTGGGAGCAGACTGGGAGGACAGACTCTTTTTCGCATCCAACTATTTTGACCAAATGTATGAAGCAGCCGTAAAGCTGATCAAAAAAGGCAAGGCATATGTCTCTGACTTAAGTGCGGAGCAGATCCGTGAATACAGAGGAAGCCTGACCGAGCCCGGCAAGGAAGATCCCGGCAGCACCAGAAGCGTAGAAGAGAATCTGACACTGTTCGAGGATATGAAGGCCGGCAAATACGAGGACGGCACTAAGGTACTGCGTGCCCGCATCGATATGGCCTCTCCCAACATCAACATGAGAGATCCCGTCATCTATCGTGTGGCACATATGTCTCACCAGAATACCGGTGACAAATGGTGCATTTACCCTATGTACGATTTCGCGCATCCCATCGAGGATGCTATTGAGGGCGTGACCCATTCCATCTGTACGCTGGAATTTGAGGATCACAGACCCTTATATGACTGGGTGGTAAGAGAACTGGAATATCCTCATCCTCCCAAGCAGATCGAATTTGCAAAGCTGTACCTGACCAATGTGGTGACCGGTAAGCGTTATATCAAGAAGCTGGTAGAACAGGGCATCGTGGACGGCTGGGATGATCCCAGACTGGTATCCATCGCAGCACTGCGCAGAAGAGGATTCACACCGGAATCCATCAAGAAGTTCGTAGAATTGTGCGGTATCTCCAAGGCACAGTCTTCCGCAGATTATGCAATGCTGGAGTATTGTATCCGTGAGGATCTGAAGGCAAAGGCACCCCGCATGATGGCTATTCTGGATCCTGTGAAACTGGTAATTGACAACTATCCCGAAGGACAGACGGAGATGCTGCCTGTAGTTAACAATCCGGAAAACGAAGCTCTGGGCAGCCGCGAGGTTCCCTTCGGCAAAGAACTGTATATTGAGAGAGAGGACTTCATGGAAGAGCCTCCCAAGAAATATTTCCGTATGTTCCCCGGCAACGAAGTGCGCCTGATGAGTGCTTATTTCGTAAAATGCACCGGCTGTGTCAAGGATGAGAACGGAAAAGTCGTGGAAGTACATTGTACCTATGATCCGGAGAGCCGCGGAGGCAACAGCCCCGATGGACGTAAAGTAAAGGGAACGATCCACTGGGTAAATGCAGAGCAGTCTGTAAAAGCACAGGTGCGCCTGTATGAGAATATCATCGATGAAGAGAAGGGTGTATACAATGAAGACGGAAGTCTGAATCTGAACCCCAATTCTTTGACCACACTGACAGAGTGCCGTCTGGAGCCTGCATTTGCACAGGCACAGGCGTATGACCGCTTCCAGTTCGTAAGACAGGGCTTCTTCTGCGTGGACTACAAGGATACCAAGCCGGGAGAACTGGTATTTAACCGTATCGTATCTCTGAAGAGTTCTTATGTACTGCCTAAGTAAGCAGTAGGACAACCGATAAGGGGAATTGGGAAAGTTGTATTCGTATTGTCACCGGGAATGGACAGTACAAAAGAAAAGGAGAGACATATGTCGGACAAATTGTTTGGACTGGCCGGTCTGGGTCTGGATGACCTGGAGAACATGAACATTTACGGACAGGATAAAAAAGAAGAGAAGGCAGCAGCCGAGGCCCAAAAAATAGAAGAAAAGGATCTGATCTTTGACAAGACATTTACCTGTCCTGTCTGCGGAGAAGATTTCCCGGCGAAGATCATGAAGACTGGAAAGGCAAGACTTTTAAGTACCGATCAGGATCTTCGTGCAAAATACGAAGGCATTGATGCGGTGAAATATGATGTTATTCTGTGTCCGCATTGCGGCTATGCAGCACTGAACCGGTATTTCAACAGCCTGAATAAGGTTTATATAAAGCTGATCAAGGAAAATATTAGCAGTAAAGTGCAGCTGCATACCTACGATGACGATATTTACAGCTATGAAGAAGCCATTGAGCGCTATAAGCTCTGCCTGGCCAACGCTGTGGTAAAACGGGCCCATGCCAGTGAAAAGGCTTATATCTGTCTGAAGAGCGGATGGCTGATGCGTGGTTATCAGGAGCATCTGGAAGAGTCCGGGGATACGGATATGGCCAGACTCCGGGAAGTGAAGACCATGGAGGAGACTTATCTGAAGAACGCTTACACTGGTTTTACGGAGGCCCTGCAGACCGAAGGATTCCCCATGTGCGGTATGGATGAGATCACGGTAGAATTTCTGATTGCGGTACTTGCTGCCAGATTCCAGAAATATGATGTGGCCAGCCGTATGGTAGCCACGATCCTGACGTCCCCTTCCGCCAATGCCCGGACTAAGGACAAGGCAAGAGAGTTAAAAGACCAGATTCTGGAAGAACTGAAGAACCAGAAAAAGTAGGATAACCGTATGTATGATATGACGATCCGGCTGCGTACAGACAGTGACAAATGTCTGTACCAGCAGATATATGAGCATATACGACAGGAAATCAGGGAAGGGAAGCTTCTGGCAGGAGAGAGGCTTCCCTCCACGCGTTCTCTGGCAGAATATCTGCAGGTGGCGAGAAGCACTGTGGACTATGCCTACGACCAGCTGTTAAGCGAGGGATATATCGAGGCACGACCTTATAAGGGCTATTTTGTCTGCCGTCTGGAAGGGATATTTGCCATGGAACCGCGGGAAGAGAACGAACCGGAGCCGGACACTTCAGGAGAAGAATCTGTTCCGGAAGAGGGATGCATTGATTTTTCTCCTTATGGTATTGATATGAACGGTTTCCCTGTGGGCGTATGGAAGCGGATCACGAAGAATATTCTGAATGACAACAACAGTGACCTGTTTGCGCAGGGAGAACCTCAGGGAGATTATGATCTGCGGCTGACCATCAGCCGGTATCTGCATTCTTCCCGGGGGGTGAACTGCCGCCCGGAACAGATCATTGTAGGAGCAGGAAACGATTATCTGCTGTTGCTATTGGAGAAAATACTGGGCAGACATGTGGGCATTGCCATGGAGAATCCCACGTACAAGCGGGCATACCGCATCTTTGAATCTTTTGCCTATCGCATTCACACGGTAGACATGGATGATAAGGGAATGCGGGCGGACAGACTTTCGGGACTGCCTGTCAGAGTGGCCTATGTGATGCCTTCCCACCAGTATCCCACCGGTGCGGTCATGACCATCGGCAGGAGAGCAGAACTGCTTCGCTGGGCGGAAAGGGAGCCGGATCGTTATCTGATCGAGGACGATTACGACAGTGAATTCCGGTATCGGGGCAAGCCTATTCCTTCCCTGCAATCTTCCGATGAAAAGGGAAAAGTGATCTACATCGGTACATTTTCCAAGGCTATTGCACCGGCAATCCGTGTCAGCTATATGGTATTGCCGGGGGATCTGCTGGATATCTACCGCAGGGATTGCTCTTTTTATTCCTGCACGGTGTCCAGAATCGACCAGAGGATCCTGAATGAATTTATCCGGGACGGGTATTTCGAGCGGCATCTGAATAAAATGCGGATGCGCTACCGGGCCAAACATGACCTGCTGTTGGCCGGGCTGGAACCGTTTAAGAAGCAGTTTGTGATCTCCGGGGAGGATGCGGGACTGCATCTTCTGTTGACAGCGAAAGGGAATGTCACGGAACAGGAACTGTTGGAGAGAGCAGCGGCGGAGAAAGTGAAAGCCTATGGGATGTCAGAGAATATGGTGGAAGCCACAATGCGGAAAGCTACCGTGCTGTTGGGCTTTGGAAGTATTGATGAGGCGGAAATGCAGGAAGGTCTCAGACGCTTGCAAAAAGCATGGCTCTGAGACCTTCGAAATAGAACGATTATTCTTCATTTACGGGAGGCTCTTCGTCCTCGGCATCTTCTTCATCGAAGAACTCTTCCACGTCTTCGACGGTCTCGCCCTCTTCGCCGGATAATCCGGTAGCCTGATCGGTGAGCGGTGTGAAATCAGATGCCTCTGCGGAAGCGGGTGCCGCCTCTGCGGAAGCCGGTGTGGACTCTGTGCCTGTCTCTTCCTTCGGGGCAGAGGTCTGCACGGGTGTATTCAGAGGAACATAATTGCGGGAGAACTCGGTACTCTTGTCCAGATCCTCGTGGAAATCATCATAATCATCATCTGCATCGGAAGATTCCTTCAGCTGAGAATCTTTCTGTTGCATATAGTAGTAAGCAGCTGCGGCTGCGGTACCTACTGCTGCGGTAAACAGCAGAAATTTGCCAAATTTTTTAGCCATAGGGTTGCTCCTTCCATGTTGTAGTGTATGTAACTGGTCTGAATTTCATGCATATGCCCATACAGTTACATAATAAACCTTATTGATGAAAATGAAAAGGGATATGTTGCGATATGAATGAGAAATTTTTTGATTTAAAAAAAGAAAAACAGGACCGGATGATCAATGCAGCTCTGAAGGTATTTGCCCTGAACGGTTACCGTCATGCCAGTACGGATGATATCGTGCGGGAGGCAGCCATCAGTAAGGGATTATTATTTCATTATTTTGAGAACAAGCTGGGAGTCTATGCTTTTGTCTATGACTACAGTGTACGGTATCTGTTGCTGGAATTGTCCACAGCGGTAGATGCGAAGGAGACGGATCTGTTCACTCTGATGCAGCAGGTGGAGACCGGGAAAATGCATGCCATGTGCGGCTATCCTTATCTGCAGCCGTTCCTGAACCGGGCACAGGCAGAGAATGTCAATGAGGCACTGGTGGCGGTAGAAGAGCGAAAACAGCAGATGGAAGAGGCTTATGAGAATATTTATGCCAGAGCGGATCTGGGAAAATATGCGGCTGCGGAAGACGTGGTGAAACTTCGTAAGATGATGGAACTGACCATTAAGGGATTGATGAATGAGAGAATCCTGGAAGATGCCTTTCAGCCGGAGATGCTGTATGAGGAAATTCTGGAGTATCTGCAATTAAGCAGAAGACTGGCGGAACGGTCCGGACAGCCCTCTGACGAAGAAATTACGGAAAAATAGCATCATAATTGCATCGTATTTTTGAATAAAATTTTGTGGTTATTTAGACATCTTATAGGCGGGATCTGCGGGATATCCGCCTTTTAATTTCTGCATACCGCGCTGGATGGCATCCCTGGAGCTCTTCCAGTCGGCGTCTTTGTTGCGATAGTCGAATTTTTCCACCAACCAGGAGATGTCTTCGGAAATGCGCTGCATGTTGGATTCCATGACCGGCAGCAACTGATCGTAAAAGTCCTGTTTTTCCTTATCGGAAAGCTTGCGGTCAGCGGCTTCGCAGAGATCGCCGAAGTGGGGCAGGCAGAAGCCTTTGCCGTTTATAACTTTATTGCGGAAGCTTTCATCATTTTTCCACAGGTAGAAAAAGGTGTCCAGATATCTGGCGTAGGTATCTTTATACTGGGAACAGATATAGCAGGAATCCTCTTTTGCACGGACCCACATGCCGATGGTATTTTCATTGCCTTCGACTTTTTTGAATTTACCCAGGAGAGAGCTTTTGCCGGGGCGGAAGGAGGCAAATTCCTGCTGCATTTCCCGGATCATGCGCTGGTAGTGGGTCTTTAAGATCCAGGCATTGCCCAGAGTATTGCCGTAGTCGAACATTTTCTGAAAATGATACCGGCAGAAGCCTGCTTTGTCGGTTTGTTCGCGGATGTCCGCTTCCATATAAGAGGAACCGGAGCCTAACACGAAATCCAGAAGATCCTGTTCAATACTGCGGTGGATAAAGCAGAAAGGGCATTCGTCCTGTGCATTTACGGCATCGTTTAAAGGGATGGTATATAACTGTTCTTTCATGGAAAATATCCTTTCTCGGGCGCAGCCCTGTGGTGTTAAAACTATTGTAAACGATGCGGTGAAAAATTGCAAAAAGATTAAGCAGTTGTAAAATTCTGTCATTTAAAATTAAGAATTGTTTTGTTGTAATAGAAACGGTTTCAAGCTACTATGATAGTAAGACAGATAAACAGAAATAGAAAGATGTGATTTTTTTGATATTCAGCAGCATTGAATTTCTGCTGTGGTTCCTGCCGATCTTTCTGATCGTCTACGGGATCACACCTCGCAAATGCAGGAACCTGACACTGCTCGTGGGAAGCATTGTTTTTTATGCCATGGGAGACGTCAGGTATCTTCCCCTTTTAATGATATCTATATTGTGCAATTATTTTCTGGGTCTTCATCTGGCAAAACGCAGTCCTAAGACGTTGTGGCGGAAAAAGCTTCTGCTGATCCTGACACTTGGCGCGAATCTGGCGGTACTGCTCTGGTTCAAGGACTGGGGAGGCTCTGTGGGGCTGCCGCTGGGGATCAGCTTTTACACCTTCCAGATATTGTCTTATCAGATCGATGTGTACCGGGGAGAGGTGAGCAGGGAGTATTCTTTTTTGAAGTTTGCTACTTATGTGATCATGTTCCCGAAACTGATCTCCGGACCGATCACAAGATATGGCGATATCTCGGACAGCCTGACGAAGCGCACTTTCACGGTGCGGAGGCTGGAAGACGGTATGAAGCTGTTTATTCTGGGACTGGCGGCCAAGGTGCTACTGGCAGACCGGGTGGGAATCTTGTGGCACGAGGTGCAGGTGACCGGATTTGAAAGCATCTCGACACCGTTAGCATGGCTGGCAGCCATCGCCTATTCCATGGAGATCTATTTTGATTTCTGGGGCTATTCCCTGATGGCCATGGGACTGGGCCGGATGATGGGGATCGAACTGCCGGCCAACTTCCGCAGACCCTATATGGCCAGAAGTGTCCGGGATTTTTACCGCAGATGGCATATGACGTTGGGACAGTGGTTCTGCCGATATGTGTATATTCCGTTAGGCGGCAGCAGACAGGGAGAGCTTCGCACGATTTTTAACCTCCTGGTGGTATGGATGCTGACCGCTTTCTGGCATGGTGCCGGCTGGAACTTCTTCTGCTGGGGCGGACTGCTCTGGATCTGCATCGTACTGGAACGGCAGCTGGGCAGATTAAAATTTGTACATAAAATGAAGGTACTGCCGCACATTTATCTGTGGCTGGTCATCCCAATGAGCTGGATGTGCTTTGCTATCACGGACCTGTCACAGTTACAGGTCTATCTGGATAAGATGCTGTGGCTGGTACCGGGCTTCAGCGGCGGTTACGAGGATGCCTGGAAGGCACTCAGTACCTATGGAGGACTGCTTCTGGTCTCCGGACTGGCCTGCACACCGGTCATTGAGAAACTGTACCATAAGTGGCAGGATAAGCTGCCGGTGAAGGTGCTTCTGGCGGGGCTCTTCTGGTATTGCATCTGGAGACTTTTATTAGAAGGAAATAATCCTTTTATGTATTTTAGCTTTTAGGAAAAGGTCATTATGCAATGAATCATGCAGAAAATAAAAATATTTGGTCGAAAATGAAGGAAAAATTGCATAAATACTCCTTTTTGGGATGTCTTTTGCTGGCGGGAATTGTATTCTTTACCTGGACGGATAACTGGCAGGTATATACGGAACCGCTGCAGGAGACCTATACGAAAGGAGTGCTTCTGGTGGAGCAGCTGGTGGAAGGAAAATGGCCGGGAATATCCGGGGAACAGAGTGATGCAACGGGATCCGTATCCGGCAATGTGCCGGGGGAAAACGTACAGACCGGAGATACAGTGAGTGACGGGAACCAGACGGATCAGACGATGGGTACGGTGCAGAGTCCCGTTACGGGAGAAGAGGCCGCAATGCCGGAGACCACCGGAACAGAGACGCAGGATCCCGCCGCGACGGTTCCTGTGGAAGAGATACCGCAGGAAGTGGTCTATCACACGGTGGATGACAGTTATTTTGATGATGCGGTATTTATCGGGGATTCCCGGACGGTAGGCATGTATGAGTACGGCGGACTGGAGGAGACGTCCACGTTTTATGCTTCCACCGGACTGACAGTCTACAAGATGTTCGACAGTGCCATTGTATCGGTGCCTGGACAGAAGAAAAAGATCACGGTGGAGGAAGCCTTGTCGGAGAAGCAGTTTGCCAAGATCTATCTGATGATCGGTATCAACGAAATGGGTACCGGTACGGTGGAATCTTTTATGAAGGCTTACGGGGAAGCGGTTCAGCATTTGCAGGAATTGCAGCCGGATGCGGTGATCTATCTGCAGGCCATCATGAAAGTAACAACGGAACGCTCCGAACAGGGGGACTATATCACCAACGAAGGAATCGAAGCCAGAAATGCAGAAATCGCAAAGCTGGCGGATGACCGGAAGATATTTTTCCTGGATGTAAATCCGCTGATCTGTGACGAGACCGGTGGAATGGTGGCTTCCTATACTTATGACGGTGTGCATCTGAAGGCACAGTATATTCCTATCTGGCTGGATTTCCTGAAAGAGCATGCGGTGGAGTGATTTTCCTCTTGACTGTAGAACGGTGAAAAGCTATCATGTAACTAATAGAGTCACATAGGTGAGGGCAGATAGAGGACTATCTGCCCGAATTTATGCGACGAAAAATAGTTACATGTTCACATGTCTATGACACAGGAGGAGAAAAATGAGCGAGAAGACTACACTCGGCGAAAACGGCATTTACGATGCCAGATCCTTGGGCATGCCCAAGATGCTTCTGCTGGGACTTCAGCACATGTTCGCAATGTTCGGTGCCACCATTCTGGTACCCATGCTGACAGGTCTGGATGTTTCCACAACACTGTTATTTGCAGGTCTGGGAACTTTACTGTTCCATCTGCTGACCAAGAGAAAGGTACCCGCATTTCTGGGTTCTTCCTTTGCATTCTTAGGCGGTTATGCCGCGATTGCCCCTATGGCAGACGGAGCGGACAATTCCGCACTGCTTCCTTATGCCTGCTTCGGCGTGGCCTGCTCAGGTCTGCTGTATCTGGTATTATCCCTGTTAATCAAGATCTTCGGTACCGGCAAGGTAATGCGTTTCTTCCCGCCCATCGTAACCGGCCCCATCATCATTGCCATCGGTCTGACCCTGTCCCAGTCCGCTATCGACAACTGTTCCGCAGACTGGCTGATCGCAGTGGTTGCTATCGCACTGGTAGTGATCTGCAATATCTGGGGTAAGGGAATGGTGAAGATCGTTCCGATCATCATCGGTGTTGTCGGTTCTTATGTGCTGGCAGCTATCTTAGGCCGTGTGGATTTCGCACCCGTTGCGGAGGCTGCATGGATCGGACTTCCCATCCACTGGAATGAGACTGCTTTCTGGGCACTGTCCGATGGTAACACTTCTCTGTTAATTACTTCCGTGATCACCATTATGCCGATCGCACTGGCTACCATGGTAGAGCATATCGGAGATATCTCCGCTATTTCTTCCACTGTTGGTATCAACTATATCAAGGAGCCCGGATTACATCGTACGCTGTTAGGTGATGGCCTGGCTACCATTATTGCATCCCTGTTCGGCGCTCCTGCAAATACCACTTACGGTGAGAACACCGGTGTACTGTCTCTGACCAAGGTATTCGATCCCAGAGTTATCCGTATTGCAGCAGGCTTCGCTGTACTGTTCTCCTTCTCCCCGAAGGTAGCAGCATTGATCGGATGTATGCCTACTGCTACCTGTGGTGGTGTATCTCTGGTACTGTATGGTATGATCTCTGCAGTCGGTGTTCGTAACATCGTAGAGACTCAGGTAGACTTCACCAAGAGCCGTAACGTTATCATCGCCGCTCTGATCCTGGTACTGTCCATCGGTATCAACTACAGTGCAGCAGGTGCTATCGCATTCCACATCGGAGAGATCACCATCAGCCTGTCCGGACTGGCAGTTGGTGCACTGACCGGTATTATCCTGAATGCAGTACTGCCCGGCAAGGACTACAAGTTCGATGAGGACAAGCCTGATGACACCGGCGTATGCTTCGCAGTAAAGGGTCAGGAGAACTAAGACATTTTTTGCGGAAAACAGCATAAACTGAACAAAGAAAGTAAGAGGGAGTATTCATGGCAGGAACATAGAGCTGTGGATGCTCTCTTTTTCATAGGGGATCAGGAGAAAACATGAAGATCATAGATATGCATTGCGACACCATATCCGAACTGGCGGACCGGGGCGGGGAACTTTGGAAAAACAGCGGCCATCTGGATCTTAAGCGGATGCAGGAGAGCGGATATCTGTTGCAGAATTTCGCCCTGTTTGTGGATATCGGAAAGTGCACACCGACACCCTGGGAGCGGGTGTGTGCTCTGTATGAGGTCTACCGGACGGAGCTGGAGAAAAACAAGAACCGGATTGTCCCGGTACTGTGCTATGAAGACATTTTGAAAAATGAAGCCTGTGGGAAACTGTCGGCACTTTTGACGGTGGAAGAAGGGGCGGTCTGCGGCGGAAGTCTGGAGAGGCTACGGGAACTGTATGACATGGGGGTGCGGATGCTGACGTTAACCTGGAATTATCGGAATGAACTGGGGTGGCCAGCCACGCGTCGGTGTCTGGGGCAGAGCAGGGGCGACGTAGATGAGAGACTAACGGAGAAATCTGTTCAGGAGAAAATACCGGGAACCGGGAGGAGCAGCTGTGCGGGGGAAAATCCGACAACGGCGATAGAGACGGAGAAAGGTGAGACTGGGATACGTGGATCCGATGGCAGGGATGCGGCGTGTGGTCTGACGGAAACCGGCCGCGATTTTGTCACAGAGATGGAGCGTCTCGGAATGATCCCGGACGTCTCCCATCTGTCGGATGCCGGCTTTGACGATGTATGGGAATGTACGAAGAAGCCCTTCGTGGCAAGCCATTCCAACGCAAGGGCTGTATGTCCGTCCCTCCGGAATCTGACGGATGACCGGGTCCGCAGACTGGCGGAGCGGGGCGGCTGTATGGGACTGAACTATTATGATAAATTTCTGGTGGATGGCGGAAGCAAAGATCCAGAGGTGCTGTGGGAAGCACTGATACGGCAGGCAAGACATATCACTGATGTCGGCGGTATGGAAATACTGGGTCTGGGCAGTGACTTCGACGGCATCCCCACAAATCCGGCTCTTCCCGGTGCGGAGGCAATGCCGGTATTGTGGGACAGACTAAAAACAGCCGGCTTTACGGAAAACCAGCTGGATGGGATTTTCTGGGGAAATGTGATGCGGGTATATCGGGATGCTTTGTGAATTGTACGTGAAAAAGGAGCCCACGCATGGGCTCCCCTGGCTGTGTACCTCGCAAGCAACACAGCGCAACCACTTATAGTTTATGTGAGTACGGATGATTCTATTCCTACATTTCGATTATCTTCGCAATCACCTGATCCAGTACTTCAAAATAGTTCTCGAAAGTTTTGCGGCAGCATCCGGGATCGTCGATCACGATACCTTCGGCCCGGAGCCCAGTCAGGGCAAACCCCATAGCCATGCGGTGGTCGTCGTAGGTGGCTACGGTACAGGGCTTTGGCGTCCCCGGATAGATGGTGATGCTGTCCTGCGTCTCTTCGCAGCGGATGCCCATACGGGTCAGTTCTGTACAGATGGCATGGATGCGGTCACTCTCCTGGAAACGGATGTGCCCGATGCCTGTGATACAGGTGGGGCTGTCGGCAAACGGTGCGATGGCTGCCAGTGTGATCGTCTGATCGGAACAGGAGGACATGTCCGTCGTGATACCGTGGAAAGCGGGAGCCTGTGATCCGGCGTCCGGCAAACCGGCAGGAGGCAGCAGGAGGACGCCTTTTTCCGTATCCTGTGCAGTACATCCCATTTTTTCTAAGATACGCAGGAATTCCACATCTCCCTGCAGACTTTCAAAATGCACATGCTCTACACAGACCGGGATTCCCAGTAACGGTACCATCGCATAGAAATAACAGGCGGCAGAGACATCCGGCTCAATCTGATAATCCAGTGCACGATACTTTTGACCGGTGCAGATACGGAACTGATCTGCGGCGGGATGTTCCACCCTGACACCGAACTGCTCCATCATTTTCCGTGTCATTTCGATATAAGCCATACCGTGGGTACCTTTCAACCGGATCGTGAAATCCTCCGCGGATAAAGTGGAAGCGATCAGCAGGGCACTGAGAAACTGACTACTGTGTCCGATATCGATGGAAATATGATCCTGTCTGAACCCGTGGGCTGTCAGAATAAAGGGAAAATGTCCGTCTTCCCTTTCGCAGGTGATCTCACAGCCAAGCTCTTTCAGAGAGGATAAAAGCGGAGCCATGGGACGTTTGCGCATCTGTTCGGAGGCATCCATATGGAAGATTCCTTCAGAGACACCCAGGGTAGCCGTCAGAAAACGGGCTGCGGTCCCGGCACTGCCTACATTCAGGGAAGCATCGGAGCAGGGGATTTTTCCGCCCAGGCCCCTGACAGTGACCACGTAGCTGTCTTCATCCACTGTTGTTTCGAATCCCAGATCCTGTACACACTGCAGAAAATGCCTGGAATCATCGGAGAACAATACTCCGCGCAAGGTCGATTCGCCATCTGCCAGCATAGCCAGCAGGAGACTGCGGTTCGTGATACTCTTCGAACCCGGCACCCGGACTGTCAGAGGAGCAGTTGTTTTTTTCATTTCATTATATATAGTAGGAACGCGGTAAATTTTATCTGCCATGTAGTTGAGTGGCTCCTTTTAATTTAATATATTTTTATATTACAATAGTCCCTATTTACATTTGTGTGTCTGATGTATCAACAGTATAATTATACATTTCACGAATTGCGTATGCAATTAGAAAATCAAGTAGTCCAAATTCAAATACAATACCATAAGGCTTTCCAGATAATCTGGGAAGCCTTTTTATATTCATAGGGTGCATTTAAGGGTATGAATTTTGTTTATGCAAGGAGGTTCATGCCATGGCACTCACCAATAAAGAACTGCAAGATATTTTAGATAACCTTACACCAGAGGAACAAAAACAGCTCTATCATCAACTAAGTAGGAACATATCAAATACAGAACCTACAACACCTCTACAATCAAATAAGCATCCTGTGTCAAAAGAAAACAGCAAGGTTTATTGTTGTATCAAGTGTGGTTCAGTCAACTACAAGAAAAATGGATATACCAGCACAGGTATGCAACGATACCGATGTAAAGATTGTAATAGTTCATGGTCTGAAAATTATGGAGACAGTCTTCGATACACTCATCTTTCAGAGGACACATGGAAAGAAATGTTAAGAGGCTTTGTAGAGGAACTATCAATATCAAAGATTGCAAAGAATTGTGACTTATCTACAAAAACAGTCTGGCTGGCAAAGACTAAGGTCAACCAAGCCATAATGACCATGTATGGATATACAGAATTGTTTAGAGGAAATACACAAGCAGATGAATATTACACTCGTACAGCCTTTAAGGGGAAACGTGACCCAGAGTTTTTCATTTATATACTTCGTAGGATGCCAAGACACCATTACACCTATTCTCCTGCTGGTGTCAGTGAGAAGGTCCGGTTATGTCTGTCAAGAAGTTTTACCCCAAGCTCCTGTTCCAGCTTTTTTATCTGTTGGGAAATAGCTGATTGGGAAACATTACATTTTTCAGCAGCCTGATAAAAGTTCCCTGTTTCAATGATAGCCTGAAAATATTCAATCTGTCTAAATAGCATAGCGGAACTAATCAGGTGATAGGTAACATTTACTTCAGGATCAGTTAGGGGAATCCGTTTCCGTCCTTTCAGAGTCTGCTCTGAGCCGGGTGTTTTACTGCTGGAAAAACATAATAATGTGGAAGTCCTGACCAATTCTTCAAACTCAAATTCATCCGTCTGTATCAGAAAGCGGGATGCTGGCATTTTGCTCTTTACCAGATTTGTCCAGAAACCGATTTCATCACGAAGAAGGCAGTTAAAACCGTTAAGCTGTGAAAGACTCAGCTGAGAATATTCCGCCAATTTGTGTTCTTTCGGGATACAGACATAGAGCTGCTCCTTAAGATAAGTAGTAATTTTAAGTGGTATTATGATACAGTCCTGTTTATGGCAGGGCTGTATTTTTTATGGAAAGATGGAATGCGGATTTTGTCATCATATATTGTCTGAATTTGCGTTTTCCCAATCAAAAAAGGAAACCCTCGTTCAATCAGAAAGCAATATCAGCAGGCGAGCCATTAACAATGAATAAAGCTACAGAATAAGGGAAGGACTGCCGGATGTGGTATTTCACAGTCTTCGTCATACGAGTATACTTGTCTGAGGAGTTTCATCAGCTGGCAGTCCAGAAGAAAGACTCATAATCTTCTTCATAAAATGTGCCCCCTTTCATTCATACAACGTAAAAGACTAACGAACATATTTAATGAAACATCGAAACCATCTTCTTTTTGTTGTTTACCTATAATAACGATTGGAGTAGTCGATTATAGACACTGCAATCAAAAAAATCTGAAAATATATTTATCAACATTACATAAAAGTGTGTAGATGCACATAAAATGGGAATGTATATTGAAATTCACGTCGTTCTGTGATAGAATCTCATTGCTAAAAAGTGTGCAGATGCACGGAAAGGGGGAACGTAACGATGGAGATTAAAAGAGACGCTTACCTACAGCAGCTGACCCTGCGAAAAGATAATGGAATGATAAAGGTGATTACCGGCATTCGTAGATGTGGCAAATCCTTTTTGCTGTTTACCATCTTTAAGAGATACTTACTGGAGAACGGCGTTGATGTTGATCATATTATTGAGATTGCATTGGACGGTATTGAAAATGAGGAACTAAGAGATCCTAAGGTGTGTTTCAAGTACATCAAAGATGCTATGAAAGACGATGGCAAATACTATCTGCTTCTTGATGAAGTGCAGTTTATGTCACAATTTGAGGAAGTGCTGAACAGCCTGCTCCGCATGAGCAATATTGATGTGTATGTCACCGGAAGTAATTCCAAGTTCCTGTCCAGCGACATTGTGACCGAATTCCGTGGCAGAGGTGATGAGATTAGAATCTACCCTCTCTCCTTTGCAGAGTTTTATTCTGTCTATGACGGCGATTATGATGATGCATGGGATGACTACATGATCTACGGAGGATTGCCGCAGATCGTAAGTTTCCAGAGCGAACGACAGAAAGCGGACTATCTGAAGAACATCTTTGCAAATGTCTATCTGAAGGATGTTATTGAAAGAAATAAGATTCAGAACGTGGATGAGATTGGGATTCTGGTTGATGTGCTTGCATCTGCAATCGGCGCACCGACCAACCCTTCAAAGATTGCCAATACCTTTGCCAGTGAGCGCCAGATGACTTATGCTAATAAAACCATCTCCAAGCATATCGACTATTTGACAGATGCCTTTTTGATTTCCAAGGCAAGCCGATACGATATTAAGGGCAGAAAGTATATCGGTGCAAATCTGAAATACTACTTTACGGATCTGGGACTGAGAAATGCACGTCTGAATTTCAGACAGCAGGAGCCTACTCATATCATGGAGAACATTGTTTATAACGAGCTGTTGATCCGTGGCTACAATGTTGATGTGGGTGTCGTGGATATCTTCGATAAGGATAAAGAGGGCAAACGTGTTCGCAAGCAGTTGGAGGTTGACTTTGTGGTGAATCAAGGAAACCAGAGATACTATATCCAGGTTGCATATGACATGACTTCGGAAGAAAAACAGACGCAGGAGTTCAATTCTCTGCGTAATATCCCGGACTCTTTCAAGAAGATCGTCATTGTAAATGGCAGCAAAAAGCCTTGGAGAAATGATGAAGGTTTTGTCATCATGGGAATGAAGTATTTCTTGCTGAATGCGAATAGTCTGGAATTTTAAGTCGATTTGAGTTGTTGCTGTGGTGTTGTTCTATTTCAAAAAAGAGTGAAAATAAAAGAATTGTGCGCTACTATTGTCCAAGAAAAAAACTCATTGACATATTTCAATCTATTTAGGAGGATAACAGGATGATATTAAAGTTATTGAAATAAAAGATTATATAAAAAATCAAAAATCGAATGAAGCTATCATATGATTGTTGAAATACCAGTATTTTTTGCTAAGGGTAAAACACCTATGCGTGTAGAATTACAGATTCGAACCAATGGTATGGATTTCTGGGCAACATTGGAACATCAACTTCGCTATAAAAAAGGAATTGAAGAAATGCCTGGCTATGATGAGATAAGTGAAGAATTACTTCATTCTGCAAGAGCTATCATTGAAGCAGATAATGAAATGCAGAGAATAAAAGACAAAATTGGTATGTTCTACGAAATTTAGGGAGAAAACTGAGCAAGTAGGAAGGTGGAATATATATGAAACAAGATACTTTAGAGGGCAAAGCAAAAACAAAAAATGGTGTAAAACGGCTGTGTTTTTCCATAATCTGCATTCTTCTGGAAGTGATTTTTATTATTACTATCGTAACACGCTTGAATGAATATGCAGAAATCATAAATTTATTTACAAGGATTTTGAGTGGAATCTTGGTTTTGGGATTGTACGCATCAAATAAGACATCCTCTATGAAAATGCCCTGGGTCATCTTAATTCTGATTTTCCCAATTATGGGTGTAGGCCTGTATTTGTTGATTGGTTTGAATGGTGGCACACATAAAATGCGTGAGCGATATGCAGAAATTGATAGCAAATTGTTACCAATGCTTCCGGACAGTCAGGAGTGTTTGAGCAGAATAAAAGAAACAATTCCGAAAGCAGGAAATATAGCAAGTTACATACAAAGAAATTCGCAGTATCCAATCTATCAGAATACGGATATTGTGTATTTTGATGAAGCAGTGAAAGGATTAGAGGCACAGCTTAAGGATTTGGAGAAAGCACAGAAGTTTATCTTTATGGAATATCATGCGATAGAAGACGCTGAAGCATGGCATAAGATTCAAGATGTTCTGGAAGAGCGAGTAAAAGCAGGTGTGGAAGTTAGAGTATTCTACGATGATATGGGTTCTATAGGCTTTATTAACACAGATTTTGTGAAAAAAATGGAGGCAATAGGAATTCATTGCCGTGTATTCAATCCGTTTATGCCAGGTTTAAATCTGTTTTTGAACAATCGTGATCATAGAAAAATAACAGTTATTGATGGAAAAGTCGGATTTACAGGTGGATATAATCTAGCAAACGAATATTTTAATTACACACACCCGTATGGACAGTGGAAAGATACAGGTATTCGTTTAGAAGGAGATGCTGTTCAGTCGCTTACGGTGACATTTTTGGAAATGTGGAATGCAGTAAGTGATAAGGATGCTAATGATTCTGATTTTAGTAAATACCTTTTCCACTATGATTATGCGGCACAGCAAACTGGGTTTGTTCAACCTTATGCAGACAGCCCTATGGATAATGAGCAAGTAGGAGAAGAAGTTTATATCAGTATGATAAATAAAGCTGAAAAATATTGTTGGTTTATGACTCCATATCTAATCATAACAGATGAAATGACGCATGCGTTATGTCTGGCTGCTAAGCGAGGGGTAGACGTAAGAATTATCACACCTGGTATTCCTGATAAAAAATTCATTTATAATATAACTCGTTCTTTTTATCATGGATTAGTTAAACATGGTGTTCGTGTTTATGAGTGGACTCCTGGTTTCTGTCATGCAAAAATGAGTGTGGCAGATGACTGTATGGCAACTTGTGGAACAATTAATTTGGATTATCGAAGTTTATATCACCATTTTGAAAACGGCTGTTTTATGGCAGATTGTCAGGCAGTTGTGGATATAAAAAATGATCTGATAAGAACGATGGGAGAATGTCGTGATGTGACAGACCAATATCAAACCGGACGAAGTGCATATTTGCGACTGGGACAATTATTTATGAGATTATTTGCTGGATTGCTATAAGAATCTGATGAAACGACCTTTCAAAAAACAGTTGATTTAGAAGTTAACTGTTTTTGAAAGGCCGTTTTTGCTATATCTAACAGTCTGTTGTACAAAGAAGATTTTGCATGGATGAAAAAACAAACCTTGTTGAGGTTAAATTGAGATTGACTTTGTATTGTATAAGTATGAAATAAAAAGGAATCAGGTGATGTACAATGAAAAAGCATAAAATATGTAAAATCCTTCTTGTTATACTGGCAATTTTTTTATGTGTGGCTTTTTATGAATTGCTCGGAATCTGCGTTGCATATAAAAAGCAGCCGGAAGTGTCCAATACAACCAAAAAAGAAACAAAAAATGGGTCATGGAACGAATGCAGTGAAAATACAGAACGGGCAGTAATCATAGAAAAGAATCCAGAAGCGCTTTTACAAAGAGTGCGTTTGATCAAGAATGCAAAAAAGGAAATTATTCTTTCTACTTTTGCATTTCAATCCGATGAAAGTGGAAAATTGATTTTAGGAGCACTGCATGATGCGGCAGACAGAGGTGTACATATTCGTCTGTTAGTAGATGGAATGGAGAGCTGGATTGATATGGAAGGAAATCCGTATTTCTATGGATTATCTTCCCATGAGAATGTTGAAATTAAACTATATAATAAGGCCAATCCGTTGAAACCATGGAAGATGATGGGTAGAATGCATGATAAATATTTGATTGCAGATGGTAAGACATATATTCTTGGGGGAAGAAATACATACAATTATTTCCTGGGTGATTTTCCGGGACATAAGAACTATGACAGAGACGTGTTAGTGGTTTGCGATGAACCTGAGAAAGAAAATTCAGTTAACCAGTTGTTAGAGTATTTTGAAACGATATGGGAACAAGAAGACAGTGGTTATTTTCATGACAATAAAAAACTGGCAAATAGACAATCTGTAAAGAACGCAGTTTTAGAGCTGCAGAACGGCTATCAGAAATATTTTGAAGAGAATAAGGAAAGAATCTGCGATACCGATTACACGGACGAAACTTTTGAGACAGAAAAGATTGCATTAGTGTCAAATCCTATTCACACAGGTCCCAAGGAACCAGTAGTCTGGTATCAACTGGGAGAACTAATGAAAAATGCAAAAGAGCGCGTGAAAATTCATACACCATATATTATCTGTAATGATATGATGTATAATACATGGAAAGAGATTGCGGAGAGAGTTCCGGATTTTTCTATCATGACCAATTCGGTTGCCAACAATGGAAATCCGTTTGGTTCTGCTGATTATGCGAGAAACAGAAACAGAATTTTAAATACAGGAATTGATATCTGGGAGTATGAAGGCGGCTATTCTTACCACGGAAAAAGCATTCTGATTGATGATGATCTATCCGTAATCGGTTCCTTTAACATGGATATGAGAAGCACGTATCTGGATACGGAACTGATGCTTGTAATACGTAGCAAAGAGATTAATAAACAGTTGGAAGAAGGCATGATGGAATATGAAAGAGTGTCCCGACAGGTATTGGAAGATGGAACCTATCGTGATCCGTATCATGTAGAGCCAATTGAATTGACAAAGAAGCGTCAGAGAAACATACTTTTGGTACAGCATCTGCTTGGATGGGCAAGATATCTGTTCTGATAAAGGAGGAAGAAGATCGTGTTTCAAATATTGATTGTAGAAGATGATAAAGAATTAAGCCAGCTATTCCAAAAAGTGCTTGAGAAGAATGGATATCAGGTCAAAAGTGCATCGGATGGAGCACTGGCATTAGAAATATTGGATAAAGAGTATATTGATCTGATCATTTCCGATATTATGATGCCGGTTATGGATGGTTATGAACTGGTGTCGGAACTCCGTTCAGCAGGATATCAGATACCGGTACTTATGATCACTGCGAAAGGTTCCTTTGATGATATGCGCCAGGGATTTCTTTCGGGAAGTGACGATTATATGGTAAAACCGGTAAATGTGAATGAAATGGTTTTAAGAGTCGGAGCACTGCTTCGCCGTGCACAGATACTGAATGAACACAAAATTGTGATCGGTTCAACAGAGTTTGATTATGATGCAATGACGGTTATAACTGATAAGGAAAGTCTTGTTTTGCCTAAAAAAGAATTCCTGCTTTTATATAAGCTTGCAGCTTCGCCAGGCAGAACATTTACAAAACAACAGTTGATGGATGAAGTATGGGGATACGAGACGGAGGCAGACCCACATACGATAGAGGTACATATAGGAAGAATCAGAGAGCGTTTGAAAGATAACCCTGATTTTGAAATCGTAACAATGCGTGGAATTGGATACAAGGTGGTGAAAAAATAATGGAACAAAAGAAAGAAAAAGGATTGCGGATCCGATCCTGTCTGACTGGTGCAATCTGGCTGGCACTTGTATTTTCAACAGTCATATCTGCTTTATTATTTGCTTTTTTGAATCATTTTTTTCATCTGCCGGGCAGCATACCTGTGCTTGGCTGGCTTTTGATTTTCAATACATTGATTGCAGGGCTGATCACTTCCTTTATTAATGCAAAGTTACTGGAACCAATTACCAGACTTAGTAAAGCAATGAAGGAAGTTTCTCGGGGAGATTTTGAACAGCATTTGGAAACGAACAGCCGTATAGCAGAAGTTGGAGAATCTTATCAGAGTTTTAACGTTATGACAAAAGAACTTCGTGCAACAGAGGTGCTGCAGATGGATTTTGTATCTGATGTTTCTCATGAGTTTAAGACCCCGATCAATGCCATTGAAGGGTATACAATGCTTCTTCAGGGAGAGGAACTGTCTCAGGAGCAAGAGGAATATGTAGAAAAAATCCTGTTTAATACCCAAAGGCTTTCCGGATTGGTTGGAAATATTTTGCTGTTATCCAAGTTAGAGAATCAGAACATACCAATGAAAAAAACAGAATATCGTTTGGATGAACAGATCCGCCAGGCATTTCTTTCATTGGAAACAAAATGGACAGAAAAAGAAATTGGTTTTCAGGTAGAATTGGAGGAAGTTAAATATACTGGGAATGAAGGACTTTTTATGCATATCTGGATAAATCTTTTGGATAATGCGATTAAGTTCAGTCCTTCAAAGGGGACAATTACGATGTTTCTGAAACAAGAACAGGATTCTGTTAAGTTCATTCTGGAAGATGAAGGACCAGGAATAGAGGATGATGTAAAATCCAGAATATTTGACAAGTTCTATCAGGTAGATGGATCTCATAAAGCAGAAGGAAATGGCCTGGGTCTTGCACTTGTAAAACGGATTGTAGATAGTGCCGGAGGAACAATCAAAGCAGAAAACCGTGAATATGGTGGATGCAGATTTGTTGTAGAGCTGCCAAAGCAGAAAGATGAGATTATATAGTTTTATGATAAATTAGAAGATGGGAGGATTTATATGACATTTTATCAGGAGTTGCAGTTAAATCAGGCAGGTTCTAAAAACCTGTTGAAAAAGAGTGAAACACTAAAAGAAAAATTATATCATATGTGGGTATATCTGGTGAAGATAGCTGTTACAATGGCATTTTGTTTTTTCTTTGTTAGTATTTTCAGCATCCTATTTGGAAAGGAGAACAGCATTGTAGGTGTAGTAGTCTTATTATGTCTCATGGTGTTTAGAAATGCGGATCTGGGGATCCACATCGGACAATCTACGATGCTTTTGGCTTTGTTCTTTGTAATTATGACTGTATGTCCGCATTTAGCAAATCAGTTTTCACCGGTATTGGGAATGCTGTTAAATATTGCGGCACTGGCTGTGTTGATTCTGTTCGGATGCCATAATCCATTCATGTTTAATCAATCTACATTGGTTCTTGGGTATCTACTGCTATATGGTTATGATGTTACGGGAAAAAGCTATCAGATGCGATTAGTCGGAATGGCTTTAGGTGCAGCACTTACCTGCTTCGTATTTTATCGAAATCATAAAAACAGAACTTATAAAAGAAATCTGAAAGATCTGATACAAGAATTTGATATCACTTCTTCCAGAACAAAATGGCAGATATGTCAGATTTTATGCGTACCGATTGTCCTTTGCATTGCAGAACTTTGTAATATGCCACGTGCAATGTGGGCTGGTATTGCGGCCATGTCCGCGATTTTGCCGTTTATGGAAGATATGCACTACAGAGTCCGTAAAAGGATTGTCGGAAATATTGCAGGTGTTATATGTTTTACAGTATTATATTTTCTGCTTCCTTCGTCAATCTATGCATATATAGGAATTCTTGGTGGAATCGGTGTAGGATTTTCAGCACAATATGGCTGGCAGGCAGTATTTAACACATTTGGTGCTTTAGCCATTGCTGCAGAGACTTATGGACTACAAGGAGCGGTTAGTCTTAGAGTGATTCAAAATGTTTTTGGTGTTGTGTTTGCTTTAGCATTTTGTGTTATATTTTATTGGTTTATGTCTAAAAAAA
>NZ_QUEC01000029.1:0-51611 GCF_003478095.1 Clostridium sp. AF34-10BH | reverse complement strand
ATACCTTGCCAAGGGCTACGGGGATTTGATAGCATTTCTTTACTAACTTTCCAGTTATTTCCGGCCCGGGCGCAGATTTTCCAGCACTTCATCCGGCACATACAGCTTGCCCCAGCCGGTGCCGAGGTCGATCTTGGGCTTATTGGCACCGTGGAAGTCGGAGCCGCCGCTGATCTTCAAGTCGTATTTGGAGGCAAGACCCCGGATCTGTCGTTCTTCAGCAGTGTTGTAGGTGCTGTAGATGGCTTCGATACCTACGAGGCCGATGCTCTTTAATTCTGCCACGAGGTTATCCAATCGCTCGTCGCTCATATGGTAGAGGATCGGGTGCGCCAGCACGGGAACGCCGCCGGCACCGAGGATCAACTCCACCGCCTGAGCAGGGGTCACCTTTTCTCTCGGAACGAAACAGGGACAGTGGTCGCCCACATAGCGGTCAAATGCTTCCTTCATGCTCTGGATATAGCCGTGGGAGAGCAGATACCTTGCAAAATGCGCCCTGGTGATAACTGCACCGGGGAATTCTGCCAGAAGCGCTTCATAGGTGATATCAATGTCATGTTCTCGAAGGAGTGCGCACATTTTCTCGTTGCGGTTCTCTCGGGAATGGATGAAATCCTCCAGGTAATGAGCAAAATCCGGCTGGTGGTAATCAATGAAAAGTCCCACCATGTGGATATCTTTTCCCTGGTATTCTGTGGAAAGCTCTATACCGGGGATGACTTCCGGCACCTGAGGCGCGGGAGCGTCAGCCGGGGATCCTTCCGCATACCGGATCGCCCGGTCCAATCCGTTTACGGTATCATGATCTGTGAGGGCGAAGGCACGCAGTCCCTTTTCCATCGCGTAATCGACTAATTCCTCCGGTGTGAAAGTGCCATCGGAGCAGGTGGAGTGTACGTGTAAATCTACCATAATAGTAAAGCTCCTTTCAAAAAATGGATGTCGGCATTACCGGCATCCATTTTATTTGTCTTAGTTCTCGTCGTCCTCGGTCTGTGCAGTGAATACAGTACGCTTTCTTGCCATTTCATCGCTTGCCAGATACTCATCGTAGGTAGTGATCTTGTCTACCAGGCTGCCGTTTGGCAGGATCTCGATGATACGGTTGGCAGTGGTCTGTACGAACTGGTGGTCATGGCAGGAGAACAGTGCCACACCGGGGAACTTGATCAGACCGTTGTTCAGTGCGGTGATGGACTCCATGTCCAGATGGTTCGTGGGCTCATCCAGGATCAGGCAGTTGGCACCGCTGATCATCATCTTGGACAGCAGACAGCGAACCTTCTCACCACCGGAGAGGATGCGGACCTTTTTCACACCGTCTTCGCCGGCGAACAGCATACGTCCCAGGAAACCACGGACATAAGTGGCATCCTTTACGGGAGAGTAGCCGGTCAGCCAGTCGGCGATGGTCATATCATTGTCGAACTCTGCGGTATTGTCCTTCGGGAAGTAGGACTGGGAAGTGGTAACACCCCACTTGTAGGTCCCCTCGTCCGGCTCGATCTCTCCGGCAAGGATCTGGAACAGAGTGGTCTTCGCTAGCTCACAGCTTCCTACGAAAGCCACCTTGTCTTCACGACCCAGAGTAAAGGAGATGTCATCCAGCACCTTTTCTCCGTTGATGGTCTTGGACAGATGCTCCACAGCCAGTACTTCGTTACCGATCTCACGCTCGGGGCGGAAGTCGATATAGGGATATTTTCTGCTGGAAGGCTTAATATCATCCAGCTCAATTTTTTCCAGTGCACGTTTTCTGGAAGTAGCCTGCTTGGACTTGGAAGCATTTGCGGAGAAACGGGAGATAAACTCCTGCAGTTCCTTGATCTTTTCTTCCTTTTTCTTGTTGGCTTCCTTCATCTGCTTGATCAGCAGCTGGCTGGACTCGTACCAGAAGTCGTAGTTACCGGCATACAGCTGAATCTTGCCGTAGTCGATGTCGGCGATCTGGGTACATACCTTGTTCAGGAAGTAACGGTCATGGGATACTACGATAACGGTATTCTCGAAATCAATCAGGAAATCTTCCAACCATGCGATCGCATCCAGATCCAGATGGTTGGTCGGCTCATCCAGCAGCAGAATGTCGGGATTACCGAACAGTGCCTTGGCCAACAGGACCTTCACCTTCAGGCTGCCGTCCAGATCCTTCATGAGAGAGTAGTGGAACTCGGTGCCGATGCCAAGACCGTTTAACAGCATGGCAGCATTGGACTCTGCTTCCCAACCGTCCATCTCGGCGAATTCCGCTTCCAGTTCGCTGGCACGGATACCGTCCTCGTCACTGAAATCTTCCTTGGCATAGATGGCATCCTTTTCCTTCATGATCTGGAAGAGACGTTCGTTACCCATGATAACGGTATCCATAACCACGTTGTCATCGTATTTGAAATGATCCTGTTCCAACACGGAGAGACGCTGACCGGGGGTGATGACGATATCACCTTTGGTAGTGTCCAGCTGACCGGACAGAATCTTTAAAAAGGTGGATTTACCGGCACCGTTGGCTCCGATGAGTCCGTAGCAGTTGCCCTCGGTAAACTTGATGTTGACATCTTCGAATAATGCTTTCTTACCCACACGGTAAGTTACGTTGTTTGCACTGATCATTCTAAAAACCTCTTCTTATTTATATGCGTTACAAAGTCACTTCTTCCATTATACATAAAAGCCCACATATTTCAAGGAGAAAGTGTGATATTTCAGCGTTTTCTCGGGCGGTGGACCAGCCAGTGTGCCACGCTGGAACGACTTCCGTCACTTCGTGGTGGCTGATGCTTCGAAACAGGCGCCCAATGCAAAAGCAGTTCCGGAAAGAAAATTTACCTCGATTTTACTCCCAGAAGATTGCGAGAAGCATTCCCCTTTGATAGAATAGAACTATCAACTTGGGAGGTTTTCTTATGGAGACAAAATTAAATTACAAAAGAACGTTTCTGATCGGACTGGCTTTTCTTAGCATCTGTTCTTTCTGGCAGATGTATGACAACATTATCCCGCTGATCCTGCAGAACACCTATCACCTGGGAGAGACTATGACGGGAGCGGTCATGGCACTGGACAATGTGCTGGCCATCTTCCTGCTGCCGGTGTGCGGTATGCTGTCAGACAAGGTACATACGAAGCTTGGCAGAAGAATGCCATTTATCGTGGCAGGTACGATCCTGGCAGTGATCTTCATGATGATGTTGCCGATGATCGATAATGCGGAGAAGGCAAGATGGGCCACCGGAGGGTCCTTCAGTAACCAGGTGTTCTTTTTAGGGGTGCTGTTCCTCACGCTGGTGTCCATGGGACTGTACCGTTCTCCGGCGGTAGCACTGATGCCGGATGTGACGCCGAACCATCTGCGCAGCCGCGCCAATGCGGTGATCAACCTTATGGGAGCCGTAGGCGGTGTCTATGCCCTGATCATGATCAAGGTACTGGTGGGCAAAGGGGAAACACCGGATTACCTGCCGCTGTTTGCCAGCATTGCTGCAGTCATGGCTATTGCAGTGGGAATCCTCGTGATCACCATCCGGGAAAATAAGCTGCGGGAAGAAGTGGAAAAGGCAGAAGCCGCAAACGCAGACACCATAGAAGAAAAAGCGATGGCCGAAGGCGTGGAAGCTGCCGGAGAGATCGAGGCAGTGGGAGACACCGGAGAGACAAAAGCTTTCGAGGAAAAACAGCAGACGGCAAAGACCGAAAGCGCCAAGGACATGCCGAAGGATGTGAAGCGCAGTATGTACTTCATGCTGGCGTCCATCTTCTTATGGTTCACCGCTTATAATGCCGTGACCACAGCATTTTCCCGTTATACGAAAGTAGTATGGAAGATGGAGGGCGGAAGCTTCGCCAACTGTCTGATGGTGGCTACCGTGGCAGCCATTTTCAGTTATATCCCTATCGGAAGTATTTCAGCGAAGATCGGCCGTAAAAAGACCATCATGGACGGTGTCCTGCTGATGGCAGCCTGCTACGGAGCGGCTATTTTCGCCAGAGAATATCACCCCATCGTCAATGTGGCCTTTGCCCTGATCGGTGTGGCATGGGCAGCGATCAACGTGAATTCCTATCCCATGATCGTGGCCATGAGCAGTGGCAGCGATGTGGGTAAATTCACCGGAACCTATTACACCTTTTCCATGGCGGCGCAGATCCTGACCCCGGTATTGTCCGGATTTTTGCTGGAGAAGGTGTCCTATAACACTCTGTTCCCCTATGCGCTGTTCTTCTCCCTGATGGCATTCCTGACCATGACCCAGGTACGCCACGGCGATGTGAAGCCCCAGAAGAAGGAGAGCATTCTGGAGAACTTTGACGTGGACGATTAATAAAATAGACAATAAATCGTTAGAAAATCTTTAGAAATAGCTACTTGAAAATTGCGGGGCAGTGGATTAAAGTAAGATGCAGCAGCTTTTCGCGGAGACTAAGAGGGCGCAGAAAAGATGTATGTGAATCAAAACATAAGATAGAAGGTTGAATTGAGAATGAAAGTTTTAGCAATCATACTGATCGTCATTGTAGTGCTGGCGATTCTTTACTTCCTTATGATCATGCCCCGGATGATCCATAAGCCCGATACGGCCCCTTTTACAGAATGGCTCTACGCCCACAGAGGCCTGCACGATAATGCAACGGAAGCACCGGAGAACTCCATGGCGGCATTCCGTAAGGCTGCGGATGCGGGCTTCGGTATTGAACTGGACATTCAGCTGACGAAGGACAAGATCCCCGTGGTGTTCCATGATTTTACATTAAAAAGAGTCTGCGGCGGCGAAGGCAAGATCAGTGATTATACCTACGAGGAATTGCAGCAGTTTCACCTGTGCGATTCTGTGGAGAAGATTCCGAAGTTTGAGGATGTATTGAAGATGGTAGATGGAAAAGTGCCTTTGATCGTGGAGTTCAAGATCGAGCGCACCGACCTGTCTTTGTGTCCCCTTGCAGATAAAATGCTGCGGGCCTACAAGGGAATGTACTGCATGGAGTCCTTCAACCCTCTGGGTGTGTGGTGGTATCGGAAGAAACATCCGGATCTGGTGCGAGGCCAGTTGTCCGATGCTTTTCTGAAAGAAGGAGAGTATGTCGGGATATTATATTTTGTATTGCAGAATCTGCTGCTGAACTTCGTGACCAAGCCGGATTTTGTGGCATACAATCATCATTATCCTGAAATCCTGTCCCGGAAGCTTTGCAGAGGTTTGTACCATAATACTGCAGCCGCATGGACCATCAAGAGCCAGAAGGAACTGGACGAAGCGAGAAAACATTTCGATATTTTCATCTTCGACAGTTTTGTACCGGAAGCGGGAAAGTAGAGAAAACAGCATAAAAAGGTCGGTTCCATGCTCCCCAGGAAACCGGCCTTTTACTATATGCGATATGCGAGGAAAAAATATGTATACCAAAGAAGAATTGAAACAGCAGTTACGGAATGTGGGACTTACGGGAAAAGAGACGATCCTGATCCATTCTTCCATGAAGGCCATCGGAGAAGTGGAGGGCGGTGCGGATATCGTGCTGGATGCCTGGATGGAATATTTTACGGAAGGCCTTCTGCTATTGCCGACCCATACCTGGGCCAATGTGAATGCACAGCACCCGGTGTATGACTATCGTAATACCCAATCCTGCGTGGGACTGCTGACCAATCTGTTCCGGCAGAGAGAGGGTGTGGTGCGCTCCCTGCATCCCACCCATTCTTTAGCGGGGTACGGAAAAAATGCTGCCGAATATCTGGCAGGAGAGGAAGAACGTAACACTCCATGTACCCCGGGAGGAGCCTACGACCGGCTGAAAGACTGCGGTGGTAAGATTCTGCTGGTTGGCGTTGGACATGAACGCAATACTTACATCCACAGTGTGGAAGAGGTGCTGAATGTTCCGAATCGTCTGGCGGCGGAGCCCATGTTATTGACAACGATCCTGCCGGACGGAAGAGAAAAGAAAGTATATATGAGAAAACACTATAATCCCGACCAGCCCCATATCTCGGAAGATTTTGTGAAATTGAACCAGGCGTTTCTGGATTGTGGAGCAGTGGAAGTGGTGATGTTCGGAGATGCGAAGTGTCTGCTGTGTGATGCGCAGAAAGTGTTCCGGGTGGTACGGCATGTGCTGGCACCGGATCCGGAATGTCTTGTGACGAAACCGGAGATTTCTGCGGAGCGGTGGAGAGGATTCCGGGCATGAAAAAGGATCAGTCCCGTGGGACTGATCCTTTTGGTCTGTCTTGCTATTAAGCTACAACAGTAACGTTGGTAGCACGGATCTTGCTGCTGTTCTGAGGATCGCACTCGGTATCGAAAGTTACCTTCTGGCCCTCTTCCAGAGACTTGAAACCATCAGCGTTGATTGCGGAAAAGTGTACGAATACTTCTTCGCCGTTAGCATCGTTGGTGATGAAACCATAACCCTTCTGAGCATTGAACCACTTAACTGTACCGTTATTCATTATTGGTACCTCCTTTAATAATTCAGGCTTTGCCTGATCCTTTTGATGATTCTAAAACGTAGGACAAAAAAATCACATATTTTTGTAAAGCATCCGTGAAAAAGTAGCAATGTCTTACAAAAATATGTGAGATCAATGACTTTCATTTAGAATACGGTTAGAGTATACCATTGCCCTGATCGAAATGTCAATAATTATCTTTGATTTTTAGACCTATTTTCTTATGGAAAAAGCATATGATTTTAAGAGCAACAGGATGCGGAGAATGACGATGGATCTTAGATTTTTGGGAAAAGTATTACAAGGGGCGCTGATCGGTCTGGGAGCGGTACTCCCGGGGATATCCGGCGGCGTTTTAAGTGTAGTGTTCGGAGTCTATCGACCGATCATGGAGCTGCTGGCGGATCCTCTGCGTAAGTGGCAGACGCATCTGCCGCGATTGCTCCCGTATATGATCGGTTCTGCGGCGGGATTTTTAGGTGTGGCGAATCTGCTTTCTTATGTGTTGGAGACCTATCCGGAGCAATCGGTCTGTGTATTTGTGGGGCTGATCGGCGGAATGCTGCCGTCCCTGTGGCGGGAAGCGGGAGAGCAGGGCAGGACCGGAGGAGACAGGATTGTCTCCGGAGTGACGTTTGCGGCAATGATTTTTTTGCTGTTTTCGTTGCAGACTTCCAAGACTGCAGTGGAGCCGGGACTCGGAGCGTATCTGTTCTGTGGATTTGCCCTTGCTCTGTCGGTGATCGCTCCGGGGATGAGTTTTTCTACACTACTGATGCCCTTAGGGCTGTATACACCGTTCGTAGAGGGGATCGGTCATCTTCGGCCAGAGGTGTTGATTCCCGGAATGACCGGCTGCGTGGTGACTTTTGTGTGCCTGGCCAGGCTGGTAAACCGCCTGCTTGAAAAACAGTATGCGGGGATGTCCCACGGGATCTTCGGGATCATCAGTGCAGCTACAGTGATGACGGTTCCATGGAACAGTTTTGCCACATCTCCGGAGACCGCATCCCGGAATCTGTTCTGCATGGCGGCAGGAATCGTGGCGGCACTTCTTTTGGAAGTTATGAATGAAAAAATGGCATGTTTTCCCGAAAATGAGACAGAATAAGGAGCGGGAACCTTATCATGGAAAAAGGAAGGTAGAAACATGCAGATGTATGACATCGTGGCAACGGGAGTGCTGGGACTGTTGGTCGGCTTCTGGTCTGGCAGGAGTATCCGGTGGAAAATGGAAGAAACAGAAGAGACAGGGGAAGACAGGGAAGAGAGAAAAAATACAGCAGCCAGGCAACTGGTGAGGGAAGGTGTCACTATAGGCAGCCCGGTGAACGGAGAGATCCGTAAGCGCATGGAAGAGACCGCTGAAGAGACCGCTGATGCCGGAACTGGCTGTATCAGCATCGTGCCAGAGGATGGAAAGGTCTATGCGCCCACGGCAGGAAAGGTATTGAAACTTTATCCCATGGGAAACCGGATCCGATTCCGCACGGACAGCGGACTGGAACTGCTGTTGAATATCTGCAGAGACAGGGAAGAACTGCACAGCGCCTATTATCATTGCAATGTCCTGCAAAACGAGATCGTGCGCAAAGGAAAACTGCTGATGGAATTTGATCAGGAGGGCCTGGCAAGGGAAGGCGTGGATACGGCGGTGACGGTGGAAATGTGCCAGATCCCGGAGCGGGGACAGATCGTCGGTACCTGGAAAGATTATATCCGGGCGGGAGAGGAACTTCTGTGGATACAGCGTAAGGGAAGGAATCAGGAAGACTCTTTCTGCCTGCGGTAAGCTCCGGGAGTGGTGTGATAAGCGGAATGAAAGGCCCGGAAAAAGGTGCGGGAGCTTCCGAATCCCACATCCAGCGCAATCTGCGTCACGGAGAGCTCCGTGGACAATAGAAGATCTCTGGCATAGTCCAGCCTTCGGGAGTTCACGTAATCAGGAAAAGTGGTGTGGAGTTTCTCAGTGAAGATCCGGGACAGGACAAAGCGGCTGACACCGAATTCTTTCGAGAGACTTTCCAGGGACAATTCTTCGGTATAGTGGGCATCCAGATAGAGAAGCAGTCTTTGCTCCAATTCCAGGTCATCTGTGTTTTTACGCACTTGCAGAGGCAACGATGGCAGCAGGTCTGCCAGCAGGAGTGTGAGATACCCTTCCGCATAGACTTGTACATCGGAAGGTGTGGGACGATCCTTTTCCATGGCAGCGGCCAGTGTTTTAAGTCCCTGCAGGGCAATACGGCTGTGCTCTGACAGGGAGGAGACGGTAAAGTCATTGCGGGCAGGCTTTTTGTTCTGGAAAAACTGGCGGAAAGAGTGGCAGAAATCCGGCTCGAAGATACAGAGCAGATTCTGACCGGGTTCCACATGCTTCAGGCCATGCATCTGGTTCGGAAAAACCAGAACACCCTGACCGGGGGTAAGTAAAAAATCTTGCTGTTCCACGGTGACGGTGGTGGAACCGCTCAATACATAGATCAACTCCAACTGTCTGTGAAGATGGACGGCATAGGGGTTGTTTTTGGATAAATATAAATAAAGCTGTTCCTGACGGTTCTGGTAAAAGAAACTCAATGGGATTCCCTCCTGCAACTTTTGTCACTATTATGACATTTATAGTTGCTAAATGCAAGATTTGACACAAACTAATGGGAAAATGGCACGCGATACAAGGGAACATCTGTTATACTGAAATTGTTCAGAAACAGGTAACTATTATCAAATGAGTGTTGAACACCTGCATTTGTAAATAAAAGGCGGCAAAGGCTGCGGAATGGAGAAATTATGGACAAGACCAAGATACATAAAATGTGGATCGCTGATCAGGGCGACGGCACCTATACCAACCCGATCCTGTATACCGATTATTCGGACCCGGATGCCATTCGTGTGGGAGAGGATTATTTTATGATCGCTTCCAGCTTCTGTAACACCCCTGCAGTGCCTCTGCTGCATTCGAAGGATCTGGTGAACTGGAAGGTCATCAATTACATCATTGACAAGCTTCCCTTTGACTATTATGACAAGCCGGTACACGGCTGTGGTACCTGGGCACCGGCCATCCGTTATCATGAGGGAACTTATTACGTATTTATCCCTATGCCGGACGAGGGCATCATGATGTGCAAGACCACGGATCCTTTCGGCAAGTGGAGCGAGCCGGCTTATGTGCGTAAGGTAGTGGGATGGATCGATCCTTGTCCTTTCTGGGATGAAGACGGCAAGGCTTACATGGTAACGGCTTTCGCCAGAAGCCGTATCGGCTTCAAGAGCATGCTGTATATGTCTCCCATCGAGCCGGACTGCTCCGGAGTGCTGGATGACGGTCAGTTCATCTATGATGGCCATGCGACCCAGCCCACCATCGAGGGACCGAAGCTGTACAAGAGAAACGGCTATTACTATATCTTCGCTCCGGCAGGGGGCGTGAAGCCCGGCTGGCAGACCGTACTGCGGTCGAAAAATATTTACGGTCCCTGGGAAGAGAAAATCGTCCTGCATCAGGGGAATTCTCCTGTCAACGGACCTCACCAGGGTGCCTGGGTGGATACCCCGGACGGACAGGACTGGTTCCTGCATTTCCAGGATGTGGGCAATGCAGGACGTATCGTTCATCTGCAGCCCATGCACTGGGAGAATGACTGGCCGGTGATCGGTGTGAATGAGGTGGACGGCTGCGGCGAACCGGTACTGCGCTATAAAAAGCCGGAAGTAGGAGCGACGTACCCAATCGATGCACCGGAGGACAGTGATTTCTTCGAAGGGGAAAATTTGGGATTACAGTGGCAGTGGAATGCCAATTATAAAAAGGAATGGTATGATCTGGAAAACGGCCAGCTCATTCTTCATGCCCAGGCCGCAGACCCGAAGACGCAGCTGTGCGATATCAGCAATCTGTTATTACAGAAGTGGCCGGCACCGGAATTTTCTATTACCACCTGTCTGCATCTGGAAGAGATGAAAGACGGGGATGTGGCAGGACTGGTATCGCTGGGCGGATGTTATACAGCACTTGCAGTTCAGAAAATACACGGTAAAATGAGCCTGCAGCAGCGCACCGGCAACTGGACGAAGGACGATGAAGTGCGCACCGGTCTGGGCGAATGGAACAGTGATGTCATTTATATCCAGATGAAGGTGGAGAAGGAGATTTACCGTACATTTTATGTAGGAACCGCAGAAGAAAATTTACAGCCTGTGGGACAGATGGTGGAAGCAACTCCGGGCCGCTGGGTCGGTGTCAAGGACGGACTGTTTGCCATCAATGAGCAAGGTATGGAAGGCGGCCTGGTCGCTGCGGACTATTTCGTATATCAGGAGCTGTAACTATTTATAGGGCGAAGTAACCACTATGAGCAAATAACATGCAAGCATGTTATTCAGGAAAGCCTCGTAGAGGCGGTTTTGCGAATGGGGTGCTGAATAGTTACTGAATCATAAAATTACATTTCTATTTACAATGCAATGACAATGTGATATTTTGGCAGTTGTTAATGTGATGATAAAGGAACGATGTAAGGTATGACGGAAGAGAAAAAAATGTTATTTTCACAGGATGCACTGAAAAAATTATTGTGGCCGCTGATCATAGAGCAGTTTTTGGCAATCGCAATGGGAATGGCGGACACGGTGATGGCGGCCAGTTGTGGAGAAGCTGTGGTATCCGGAATCTCTCTGGTGGATAGTATCTGCGTATTGCTGATCGGTCTGTTCACGGCCATGGCCAGCGGCGGTGCGGTCGTGGCGGCGCAATATATGGGACACGGAGATAAGGAAATGGTAGGCCGGGCCTCCAATCAGCTGTTTATAGCGGTAGGGGGTGTGGCCCTTCTGTTTATGACGATAGCACTGATCTGGAACAAGGGATTGCTGGCACTGCTTTACGGCAATGTGGAAGCGGATGTCATGAATGCCGCAAGAATTTATTTTTATATTGTGGCGGTGTCCTTTCCTTTTCTGGGAATTTATAACGGTGGTGCGGCTCTGTTCCGTGCGGTGGGAGATTCCAAGGTGTCCATGAAAGTGTCATTGGTGGCAAATCTGGTAAATATTGCCGGAAATGCGATCCTGATCTATGGTGCAGGGATCGGTGCTGCCGGTGCTGCCTTGTCCACACTTTTTTCCAGAATATTGTCGGCTGTGATGATCATAGTGCTGCTTGGAAAAAGTGACAAGATCATAGTGAGCAATCACTGGAGGATCGACACGAAAATCTTGGGAAAGATTCTGTATATCGGTGTTCCCAACGGACTGGAAAACAGTATCTTCCAGATCGGTAAGCTTCTGACCACCAGTCTGATCGCCGGTTTTGGAATGGCTGCTACGACGGCAAATGCCGTAACAGGCAGCATTGCCAGCTTTCAGCAGATCCCTGCCAACGCCATCGGTGTAGCAATGATCACTGTGATCGGACAGTGCATCGGTGCAGGAGAGACAGAGCAGGCATTATATTATCTGAAAAAAATGATGAAGGCGGCGTATGCCTGCATGGTCCTGTTGGGAATTCCCATGATTATTTTTGCAAGGCCGATCTGCGGAATCTATCATCTGAGTTCGGAGACAATGAAAATAACTGTTTTTCTGTTATGTTACAGCTGTGTATGTTGTATGCTGGTGCATCCGTTGTCCTTTGCACAGTCCAATGCACTTCGCGCTGCGGGAGATGTGAGATTTACCATGATCGTGGCGATCGCTTCCATGTGGCTCTGCCGTGTGGGCATGGCATATATCCTGGGACAGGGTCTGGGACTTGGCGTCATTGGCGTCTGGATCGCTATGACCATGGACTGGGTCGTACGGGCATTTTTGTTCACTAACAGGGTACGTACGGGAAAATGGCTGAAGTATAAGGACCGGCTGGTGAAGTAAAGTAATATAATGCAATCTGGAGAGGAATAGAGGCGCAGTGGACAAAAATATCTGCTGCGCTAAAGTTTTACATTGACAGATTTTGCAATGTGTTTTAGCATGTTTTTATAGAAATTGTAACGGTTCCGCCAGGATCGTTACGCAATAATACATAGCACATCAAAGTGCGGAAATGAGGCAGAACATGAGCAAAAAGCCCTATGCAGAGCGTAATCTGAAATTCGAGACGTTACAGTTACATGTGGGACAGGAGCAGCCCGATCCCGTGACCGGTGCCAGAGCCGTTCCCATTTATCAGACATCTTCTTATGTATTCCGCAACTGCGATCACGCAGCAGCCCGTTTCGGACTGGAAGATCCCGGTGAAATCTACGGTCGTCTGGGCAACCCGACACAGGGCGTCTTCGAGCAGCGTATTGCAGCACTGGAAGGTGGTACCGCAGCTCTGGCGGTAGCCAGTGGCGCAGCAGCTATCTGCTACACGATCCAGAACCTGGCAAAACAGGGAGATCATATCATTTCTGCAAATAATATTTACGGCGGCACCTACAATCTGCTGGCACATACTCTGGTAGACTACGGTGTGACCACCACTTTCGTGGCTCCTTCCGATTATGATAAGATCGAAGCAAGCTTTCAGGAGAACACCAAGGCTCTCTACATCGAGACTCTGGGCAACCCCAACTCTGATGTGGTAGACATCGAGCGTCTGGCACAGATCGCCCATGCACACAGGGTGCCTCTGGTAGTAGACAATACTTTTGCAACCCCTTATCTGGTACGTCCTTTTGAGTACGGTGCAGATATCGTGGTACATTCTGCTACGAAGTTCATCGGCGGACACGGCACCAGCTTAGGCGGCGTGATCGTAGAGAACGGCAGGTTTGACTGGGAGGGCAGCGGCAAGTTCCCTCACCTGTGCACTCCGAACCCCAGCTATCATGGCGTTACCTTCACCAAGGCAGTACCGGGTGCAGCTTTCGTGACAGCAATCCGTGCAATGCTTCTGCGTGATATGGGCGGATGCATTTCTCCCGTGCATGCATTTATTTTTTTACAGGGACTGGAGACGTTGTCTCTGCGTGTAGAACGTCATGTAGAGAATGCACTGAAGGTGGTACAGTATCTGAACAACCATCCGCAGGTAGAGCGCGTGCATCATCCTTCCGTATCCACGGATCCGGAGCAGCAGGCATTGTATAAGAAATATTTTCCCAACGGCGGCGGCTCCATTTTCACTTTCGAAATCAAAGGTGGCAAGGAGACAGCCAAGAAGTTCTGCGACAATCTGGAGCTGTTCTCACTGCTGGCAAACGTGGCAGATGTGAAGTCTCTGGTCATCCATCCGGCTTCCACCACGCATGCACAGTTGTCTGAGGAAGAACTGAACGAACAGGGTATTTACAGCAATACCATTCGTCTGTCCATCGGTACAGAGAATATCGATGATATTATTGAAGACCTGGAAGGCGGTTTCCAGTCTGTATAAGGAGAGACCATGCTTTCATTAGCTGTTTTCTATTATGGAAAAGCAAAACCGGGAATCCCACTGCGTTCAAGGCAGCGGGATTCTTCTTGCCAGTGCCGGTGATCGCCGACAGCCTTATTTGTCTCCCGTGCGCTGCTCTAGCGGCATGTTTTCTGCGTTGAATGAGAAGACCGGCACCAGGAGCCGCATCGGACTGATTCAGTTCTACTATAACTGGGAAGAAGACAAGAAATATCTATTGGTGGAAATCTACCTTGCAAAACAGAAATAAGTTCAGTATAATAGAAACGAAAACCAAAAACAGTCAGCTGAAAGGCCGCAGTAATGCGGCTTTTCTAAGGCATTTAAGTTAGCACAAGCTAACTACATAACTCTATACAGCGGTTAGACAAAACTAACAAAAAAGAAATGGCAAAAATGCAAGAAAGTGAGAGATGTCCATGAAATACAAGATTGAGAAGAACACCGTACAGGAGACACTGATCATCCCGCTTTATTCCCGGAAGCTATGCTCGGAGTTGTATCCGAACCTATATCGGGACGAGATGGCGGTACACCTGATCGACCAGATCGACTATGATTTTTCACAGGTGGAGAAAAAATCCCACGGCCTGATGCAGCGTTTCGGTTCGCTGGAGGTTGCCATGCGGCAGAATGACCTTGCGTGGGAGGTACAAAATTATCTGGCAGATCATCCTGATGCGGCGGTGGTCAATTTGGGCTGTGGACTTGACGGTACCGGCAGAGCCTGTGACAATGGCAGCTGTAAAATTTACAATCTGGATTTTCCGGATGTTATCGCCGTACGCAATCAATTACTGCCCGCCGGAGACCGTGAGGAAAATATTCCCTGCAATTTGAATGATACGGAATGGTTTACCAAAATCGACGCGTCCGAAGGGGCAATATTTTTTGCCTCCGGAGTATTCTATTATTTTCTGACGGAGCAAGTCAGGACGCTGGTACAGGCAATGGCTGACAGTTTTCCCGGTGGTGTGCTGGTATTTGACGCGGCGAACCGGACAGCGGTTAAGATGATAGCAAAGACATGGCTCAGGAGCGCTAAAATTCAGGATGTGGGTGCATATTTTGCGGTTTCGGATGCGAAAAGTGAGATTTCCCCGTGGAACAGCAGATTGCAGGTCACAAGCCGTGGCTATATGCTGGGATATAATGATCTTCGAGACCCTTCCGTCAGCGGATTATTCCGCTTCCTCGCCAGAACCGGCGACAGAATCATGAAGATGCAGATCGTAAGGATCTGTTTTGGTCAGAGGTGAACTGGCAGGAATTAGAAAGTACCTCTTGACAAATACCCTATGGGGGTATATCTTGTAGAAGAAAACAAGATACCCCTGTAGGGTATTTTGCGTATGGCTGCAACGAAAGATCCGGCAGCATGTTGCGTGCACTGATATGCAGGCCGGAAACAGCATATGTGTAGAACCGGGAAGATTCTGGAAAATTCGGATTCCGGTGCCGGAGGCTCAGGAAGGGGAAAATTATGGCAGAACAAAAGGAAGAAAAAATGGGAGAAAAAGGCATGGAATGTTGTCATTGTCACCAGAAGGCAACGCCCCGCTCCGAAAAAGAAAGAAAACAATTACAGAACCGTTTAAGCCGTATGAGCGGACAGTTAAACGGTATCAGCCGGATGCTGGAAGAGAACCGTTACTGCGGTGATATTCTCACACAGGTAGCTGCCGTGGAGAGTGCTTTACAGGCCTTTGGCTATGCAATCCTGAAGGAACATATGGAGACCTGTGTGGTGGAAGAGATCCGGAAGGGGAATACTGCTATAGTAGATGAGGCAGTGGAACTTGTGAAGAAATTGAAATAAGCGGCGGAATGGTCGCAGATAAACCTGTAAATTTGTGCTGCTGCGGTGCATTGAAAGCACCGGAGACTTTGCAGGTCATGGAAAGGCAAGGGTATTATGAAGGAAAGATATCATGTTACAGGAATGTCCTGTTCCGCATGTTCTTCCCATGTGGAAAAGGCAGTAAACAAGCTGGAAAATGTGGAAAAAGCATCCGTAAATCTGCTGACGGAGACTATGGATGTGACCTATGACGAGACGAAGATCACTTCGGCGGAAATTATCGATGCTGTGGTGAAAGCAGGCTACGGTGCTTCGGTAATGACCGAAGGCAGTGTGGCAGGTGCAGGCGGACAGAGCACTTCCGGGAATGCGGGAAGTACAGGAAAGTCCACAGTCGATGGCAAACAGGAGCTACAGCAGAAGCTGGATGCAGACGCAAGAGCCATGAAATGGCGTCTGGGAATCTCCATTGGATTCCTGATCCCGTTAATGTATGTGTCTATGCACCATATGCTGAAAGAATGGTTCGGAATTCCGGTTCCGGCATTTATCGTAAACACGATGCACGGCAATGCCAATGCCATGAATTTTGCATTGACGCAGTTTTTACTGTTATTGCCGATTCTGTATGTGAACCGGAAGTTTTTCTCTGTAGGTTTCAAAACATTGGCGCACCGCAGTCCGAACATGGACAGCCTGATCGCTCTGGGATCTGGCGCGGCACTGGTGTACGGCATTTTCGCCATGTACCGGATCAGCTGCGGCCTGGGTTATGGTGACATGGCAGTGGTAGAGCATTATGCCCACGATCTGTATTTTGAATCCTCCGGTACGATCCTGACTCTGATCACCGTTGGAAAATATCTGGAGAGCCGTTCCAAGGGAAAGACCAGTGAAGCCATCACCAAGCTGATGAATCTGGCTCCCAAGGTGGCAATTCTTGTTACCGAGGACGGACAGGAAAAGGAAGTGCCCACGGAGAGCCTGCAGAAAGGCGATATTTTTCTGGTAAAGCCCGGAAGTCTGGTACCGGTGGACGGTATCGTGTTAGAAGGCAACTCCAGTGTGGATGAAGCGGCCATCACTGGTGAAAGTGTTCCGGTGGAGAAACAGGCAGGTGACCATGTGGTCTCCGCTACCGTGAACAAGGCGGGCTTCTTAAAATGTCGTGCGGATCGTGTTGGCGATGACACAACACTGGCACAGATCATCCGTCTGGTGGAAGAGGCCAGTGCCAGCAAGGCTCCCATTGCACAGCTGGCAGATAAGGTGGCTGGTGTATTCGTGCCGACGGTCATGACCATTTCCCTGATCACCCTGATCGTGTGGCTGATAAGCGGTGCTACCGCGGAGTTTGCCATTTCCACAGCCATTGCCGTATTGGTAATTTCCTGCCCCTGTGCGTTGGGACTGGCAACACCCGTGGCTATCATGGTGGGAACCGGCGTAGGTGCCAGCAATGGTATCCTGATCAAGACGGGTGAGGCCCTGCAGCAGGCCAAAGAGATTGACACTGTGGTACTGGACAAGACCGGAACCATCACCAGCGGTAAGTTAAAGGTAGAAGAAGCAGGCGGTTATCAGAGCGACTTCCCGATGGATGCCATGATGCAGATCGCAGCAGCTCTTGAGAAAAAAAGTGAGCATCCGCTGGCGGAAGCTGTAGTGGAATGGGCAGAGCAGTTCGGTCTGGCAATTCCCGAGATCGTGGATTTCAAGGCAACCTTCGGCCGTGGCGTGGAAGGTACACTGGCAGCAGAATTCCGTGCGGTAGAATCAGTAAAAAATGACGGCCCTACGGCGGTATTTTATGCCGGAAAACAGAACGACACCACAGATGGCTCCGGCAAGACAACGGAACAGAACCAGATGGCGAGAAATACAGTATCGGGTGCCAGTAGCGTGATAATTCCTGCCGGTACAAAATTCTATGTAGGTAACCTTGCCTTTCTGCAGGAGAATCATATCACTCTGCCGGAGGAAGCCACAGAAGGTCTGAACCGGATGGCGGACGAAGGCATGACACCGCTCCTTGTGGCACAGGAAGGAAGATTCTTAGGAGTTATCGGCGTGGCGGATACTGTTAAGGCCACTTCTTATGAAGCTATTCGTGTCTGGGAGAAAATGGGTGTCAAAGTCATCATGCTGACCGGAGACAACCGCCGTACTGCAGAAGCTGTACGACAGAAGCTGGGTATCTCTGAGGTCGTGGCAGAAGTACTGCCGCAGGATAAGGAGAAAAAGGTCAGCGAGCTGAAACGTCAGGGCCATAAGGTAGCCATGATCGGTGACGGCATCAACGATGCCCCCGCACTGGCAGCCGCAGATGTAGGCATGGCTATTGGTGCAGGCACGGATGTAGCCATGGAGAGCGCAGATATTATTCTGATGAAAAATGATCTGCGGGATGCCGTGACGGCCATGAAACTGAGCCGTTCCGTGATCTGCAACATCAAGGAGAATCTGTTCTGGGCTTTCTTCTACAACTGCATCGGCATCCCTCTGGCAGCCGGTGTGCTGTACCCGTCTTTTGGAATCCGTCTGAATCCCATGTTCGGCGCGGCAGCCATGAGTTTAAGCAGTATCTTTGTCGTGGGAAATGCCCTGCGGCTGAGAGGCTTTAAGAGCGGATTTACTCCGCTGAAAACAGGAACGCCGGAAGCAGCCCGGACGGAACAGGAGACAACGCAGGCAGCTGTGGAGGGAGAACAGTGCATACTGGAAGCCCCCGCAGAGCAAAATAGCAAAGAAGAGAAAGAGAGGACAAACACAATGACAAAAGTAATCAGTATCGAAGGAATGATGTGCAGCCACTGCACCGGGACCGTACAGAAGGCACTGGAGGCCGTAGAGGGCGTAAAGGCCGTAACCATGAGCCTGGAGCAGAAGAATGCTACCGTGGAACTGGCTTCTGATGTGGCAGACGAAGTACTGACCAAGGCTGTAGTTGACGCAGGATATGAAGTAAAGGGCGTTACAGAAAAATAAAGTGTTACTGTAGGTTACAATAACGGAAAAAGAGAAATGGCGCTGCCAAGATGCCGTGTTTTTGCAAACACGACACCGGACGGCGCTATTTTGGGTCTATAGAGAAAAAAGTGATCCGCAGGTACTTTTCAATGCAATATTTCAGGAATATATGTGGCGTATGGGTCTATACAGAAAAATTTCAGGCATAGATACTTAAATTGTGAAAAATGAGTATCTGGAGAGTGATTTTTCTCCTAACGGCATTAATCTTCCGCGTGAATGGAAAATAATTTTCGAAAGATTCCATATAAAGTTTATAATTTCTTAATTGATTTTCTCTGACTATGTGTTATATTAACTATAGAACAGATGATACAGAAAGCCTGTGAATCTGTTCGCGAGTAAGAAAATAAATAAAGCAACTATTCAGAGCCTCATTCGCAAAACGCTGTTACACAGCTTCCTTTTTGCTCATTGAGGCTACCTCGCCAAATAAATATTGCCAAAGCTTTTTATGAATGCAAGCAATCAACAAAGCTCAGGCAATATTTAATGGCTCTGAATAGTTGCAAATTGCATAACCTTATGTGAGGAGGCGAACGATTATGAATATTGATAAATTTACACAGAAATCCATAGAAGCAGTCAATGGCTGTGAAAAGCTCGCCATGGAATATGGCAATCAGGAGATCGAACAGGAACATCTGCTGTACAGTCTGCTGACGCTGGATGACAGTCTGATCTTAAAGCTTGTGGAAAAGATGGAGATCCAGAAGGATCATTTTGTAAACCGTGCAAAACAGGCTTTGGAGAAGAGAGTAAAGGTGCAGGGTGGTCAGCCTTATGTCGGTCAGTATCTGAACAAGGTACTGGTCAGCGCATCGGACGAAGCAAAACAGATGGGTGACGAATATGTCTCCGTAGAGCATCTGTTCCTTGCCATGATCAAGAATCCCAACAAGGAGATCGCCGAGATCTGGAAGGAATACGGCATCACCAGAGAACGTTTCCTGCAGGCATTGTCTACCGTAAGAGGCAACCAGAGAGTCACCAGTGACAACCCGGAAGCAACCTATGATACATTGGAAAAATACGGGCAGGATCTGGTGGAGAAAGCAAGGAACCAGAAGCTGGATCCCGTCATCGGACGTGACAGCGAGATCCGTAATGTGGTACGTATCCTGTCCCGTAAGACAAAGAATAACCCCGTGCTGATCGGTGAACCCGGTGTCGGTAAGACCGCCGTGGTGGAGGGTCTGGCACAGCGTATCGTCAAGGGCGATGTCCCTCAGGGATTGAAGGATAAGAAGATCTTCGCACTGGATATGGGCGCACTGGTAGCCGGTGCCAAATACAGAGGTGAATTCGAGGAACGTCTGAAGGCCGTACTGGATGATGTGAAGAACAGTGACGGACAGATCATTCTGTTCATCGATGAACTGCATACCATTGTCGGTGCCGGCAAGACCGACGGCGCATTGGATGCAGGCAATATGTTGAAGCCCATGCTGGCCCGTGGTGAACTGCACTGTATCGGTGCCACCACACTGGATGAATACAGACAGTATATTGAAAAAGATGCCGCTCTGGAACGTCGTTTCCAGCCGGTTATGGTAGAAGAACCCACCGTGGAGGATACAATCTCTATCCTGCGTGGACTGAAGGATCGTTACGAAGTATATCACGGTGTCAAGATCATGGATAACGCACTGGTAAGTGCAGCCGTGCTTTCCAACCGTTATATCACCGACAGATTTCTGCCGGATAAGGCCATTGACCTGGTGGATGAGGCCTGCGCCCTGATCAAGACCGAGATGGACAGTATGCCTACGGAGCTGGATGAACTGCAGCGTAAGGTGACACAGCTGGAGATCGAGGAGACCGCTCTGAAAAAAGAGGATGACCGGATCAGTAAGGAACGTCTGGCAGATCTGCAGAAGGAACTGGCAGAGTTAAAGGATCAGTTCAACACTAAAAAGGCACAGTGGGATAACGAGAAGGCATCCGTGGATAAACTTTCCAAACTGCGGGAAGAGAGAGACCGCATGAATAATGAGATCCAGATCGCAGAGCGGGAAGGAGACTATGAAAAGGCCGGCAGATTAAAATACAGCGAACTGCCCGCACTGGAGAAGCAGCTGGCACAGGAAGAGGATAAGGTAGGAGAATCCGATCTGTCTCTGGTACATGAAAAAGTATCGGAGGAAGAGATCGCAAGGATCATTTCCCGCTGGACCGGCATTCCGGTAGCCAAACTGACCGAGAGTGAGCGTAACAAGACCCTCCATCTGGACGAAGAACTGCACAAACGTGTGGTGGGTCAGGACGAGGGTGTGACCAAAGTCACCGAAGCCATCATCCGTTCCAAAGCCGGGATCAAGGATCCCAGCAAGCCCATCGGCTCCTTCCTGTTCCTGGGACCTACCGGTGTCGGTAAGACGGAACTGGCCAAGAGTCTGGCGGCAGCACTGTTCGACGATGAGAATAATATGGTACGTATCGATATGAGTGAGTACATGGAGAAGTATTCTGTCTCTCGTCTGATCGGAGCGCCTCCCGGATATGTAGGATATGAGGAAGGTGGTCAGCTGACCGAAGCTGTCCGGAGAAAACCTTACAGCGTGGTACTGTTCGATGAGATCGAGAAGGCACATCCCGATGTATTCAATGTACTGTTACAGGTACTGGATGACGGCCGTATCACGGATTCTCAGGGACGTACGGTGGACTTCAAGAATACCATTCTGATCATGACCTCCAACATCGGCGCAAGTTATCTGTTGGACGGTATCAATGAAGACGGTACCATCAAGCCGGAAGCAGAGGCGGCAGTCATGAATGATCTGCGGGCACATTTCCGTCCGGAGTTTTTGAACCGTCTGGATGAGACAATCCTGTTCAAGCCTCTGACCAAGGACAATATCGGCGGCATCATTCATCTGATCATTGCCGATCTGAACAGACGTCTGGAGGATAAGCAGCTGACCATCCGTCTGTCGGAGGAAGCTATGCAGTATATCGTGGACAATGCTTATGATCCGGTCTACGGTGCACGGCCTTTGAAGCGTTATATCCAGAAGTACGTGGAGACCCTGGCAGCCAAGATGATCCTGGCAGATCAGGTAGAAGAAGGCGATACCATTGTCATTACCGTGGAGAATGATCAATTGGCTGCCAAGTGCGAAAAGGGATTGAAAAATCAATAATCTGTAAAATAAAACAGGAGCAAAGATGATGATACTTGTCATTTTTGCTCCTTTCGTTTACAATATAACTCTGTCAAAAACAGGAAAAGAGAGGAAAACGTTATGATACCACAGGATCCCGTAATGTTATTAAGCTTTATAAATTTAAAACTCCGTGATTTCTACGGAAGCCTGAAACAACTCTGCGATGATCTGGATGTGAAGGAACAGGAGATCACAGATAAACTGGCAGCCATTGACTATCATTACGATGAAGAGAGGAATCAGTTTGTATAATACGAGCAGTACCAATCCCACAGGAAAAAAGGGAACCAGATGCCTGATCTGTACCGGTTGTGGCAGATGTCCAGGAGTGATCCGGGGGATGCAGGTGGTGACGGAAAAGCTGGAACTTCCTCCGTTAACATTACAAAATCCGGACGGTAAACGGCTGATGACTGTGGATATTGGTACCACTACCATTGCCATGCAGTTGTATGACATGACCGGTAAAGTGGTGGACAGCTTTCCCAGTGTGAATCCCCAGGTCAGCTATGGTGCCGATGTGCTCTCACGGATAGAGGCAGCAAAGGATCCGGGAAAAGCGGCAGATATGCAGAAAAAAGTCCGTGACCTCATGGAAAAAGGAGTGCAGCGTTTTTCCAAAAAGCTGCAGCCGCAGGAGACTCTGCAGATGGTCGTTGCGGCAAATACCACCATGACCTATCTGCTCATGGGCTGGAATCCGGAGGAACTGGGCAAAGCACCTTTTACAGTCAGTCATAGCGGCGCAGTGGAGACAGAAATTGCAGGAGTGGCCTGTCATATCATACCGGGATTGTCAGCCTTTGTAGGCGGCGATATCACTGCCGGAATATTGGCCAGTGGAATGCTGGAACAGGAGGCCTCCACCCTGCTCATCGATCTTGGAACCAACGGGGAGATGGCACTGGGAAACCGGCACAGATTACATGCCTGTGCCACGGCGGCTGGCCCTGCTTTCGAAGGCGGAGCCAACCGGGGCATCTGGGGCGCGGATATGGTGAGACTGTTACAAAAACTTCTGGAAGAGGGGCTGATGGACGGACAGGGTCTTTTGAAGGAACCTTATTTTACGAAAGGAGTCCGTATCGGCGATGTGCTGGTGACGAAGGAGTCCGTGCGTGCAGTGCAGCTGGCAAAAGGAGCCATTGCCGCAGGCATTGAGATTCTGGCGGACAGCTATGGCATAAGATTTTCGGACATTTCGAAAGTGGTGCTGGCGGGAGGATTCGGTTATTATCTGGATCCGAAGGCGGCTGTGGCTATCGGGCTGCTTCCGGAAGAACTGGCAGATTGCACGGTGACCGGCGGCAATACGGCACTGAGCGGTGCAGCCATGGTGGGCAGTCGGATCCTTACAGCAGGTGGAAAGCAAACGGCGGAAGGAACATTGCCAGATGGTGGGGATGACCTTCGAAAACGGCAGGAATTGCAGATACGTATCCTAAATCTGGCGGAGGAAGAGAAGTTCCCTGAGACCTTTCTGACGAAGATAAATTTTAACTAAAAATATACAAAAAGCGTAACAAATGACAGAAAATGTTGTTCCATTCTGGTAATTATTATGCTATAATTCTAAATATGTATAACAAGTACCGGAGGGTATTAAATGAGTACGAATGTTGAAAAACCAAAGAAATCTCTTTTTACGGTGAAAAAAGAGACGACTTCCGAAAAGAAGCCGAAGCCTGAAAAAGCAGTGAAGGGAAAGAAGGCATCTGCGGAGAAGAAGCAAAAGGCTCCGAAGCAGAAAAAGAGTGGAAAGAGCTCGAAACTGCTCAGCATCCGCAACAAGATCGTTGTATGTTTCCTGGTGCCTATTGTGTTTATGGTGATCATCGGTGTGTCAGCATACCAGAAATCCGCAGAAGGATTAAGCGAGAAATTCACCGATTCCACATTACAGACGATGCGTATGGCCACGGAAAATCTGAATATGAGCTGTGATTTTATCCGCTCAGAGGGTCTGAAATATGCTTACGATGATGATCTGCGGAAATATTTCCTGGGAATGTTCGAAGATAATCCCGTGGATAAGTTGAATTTCCTGACATCTACGAAGTCCAACCTTCTGTCGGTGCAGACCTCCAACCCGTTCATCAGCCACATGCACATTATTCCCAAGAAGGGAGTAAACCTTCTGTCCACTAAGCTTTCATCCGGTGTGGACGGTTTCCTGGATGAGTACAAGGAAGACGTGGCAAGCGGGGAAGGCAGAAGAAGTATCCCGCAGTGGATCGACAGTCATCCTGTACTGGATGAAAAGGTAACGGAGACCGAAAAAGATTATATTATGGCCTTCGAAATGATGAGCCAGTCGAACAATGCCTGCGTTGTTATCGATATCAAGCCTTCTGCTATTACGGATTTCATGGAAGAGATCGATATCGGAGACGGCAGTATCATCGGATTTGTAACTCCCGGAGGCAGAGAACTGGTTGTTGAGAATGTAGAAGAAGGAAAAGAAAGTGTCCTTCCGGAAGAGGGAAATGTATTCTCCGGACAGGAGTATTATACAGCTGTCATGGGTGAGGCAGTAGCGGATGCAGGTACTGCGGAGGTAGATTTCCAGGGTGAGAAGTATCTTTTCATTTACAGCCACAGTGCAGATATCGGCTTTACCACCTGTGCACTGGTACCTATGAGAGTAGTGACCAGTCAGGCTACCGAGATCCGCAACATGACCATCGGTCTGGTGATCCTGGCATGTGTGATCGTAGTGATCGTAGGTATCTTTATCACTGCAGGTATTGAGAATAACATGAGACGCATTTCCAGAAAGTTCGGTGATGTGGCGAAGGGTGATCTGACGGTTACCGTATCTGCCAAGGGACATGATGAGTTCCAGGATCTGGCAGGCTCGGCTACCAACATGATCACGAATACGAAGAAGCTGGTCAATCAGGTAAGCAATGCTACCGGAGAGTTGGAAGTGTCTGCACAGAACGTGGGACAGGCTTCTGAACTGATTCATGAGTATTCACAGGATATTACCCGTGCCATCGGTGAGATCAACGAAGGTATGGAAGAACAGTCCAGACATGCACAGGAGTGCGTGGAGAAGACCGATATCCTCTCCAATGAGATCCAGGAAGTCAGCCATGTGGTAGAACGTGTGGAGAAGCTGGTAGGCGAGACGGAAGGCATGATCAACAAGGGAATGGAGATCGTACAGGTACTGGGTGATCGTGCTGGCGAGACAACACAGATGACTGTGAAAGTGAGTGAGAGTATCGAATCTCTTCGCAAGGAATCTGAGATCATCAACAGTTTCGTAGCTACGATCACAGAGATCACAGAGCAGACCAACCTGCTGTCATTGAATGCTTCTATCGAGGCAGCCAGAGCGGGAGAGGCTGGACGAGGCTTCGCTGTAGTAGCAGAAGAGATCCGTAAGCTGGCAGATGATTCTGCAAAGGCAGCCGGCGAGATCCGCAACAATGTGGCCAACATTACAGCCCAGACCCAGAACAGCGTGGAGAGTGCAAGCCAGGCGAAAGCAATGGTAGAACTCCAGACCAAAGCTGTGGAAGAAGTGATCGCAGTATTCCGCGAGATGCAGGAGCGTATGGGCCAGCTGATCGAGGGACTGAAAGATATCGTGGTAAGCACGGAGAAGGCAGACGGTGAGCGTAGCGCTGCTGTGGCAGCCGTGAAGAATATCTCCGATATCATTGAAGAGACCGCAGGCAGTGCCGAGACCGTCAACGATGTGGCCAATAAGCTTCTGAACCATGTGGAGAAGCTGAGCACTACTGCAAGTGTACTGGATGAGAATATGGAAGGACTTAAGAACGAGATTTCCGTATTCAAGATCTGAGTATAAATAAAAAAGTAACATACAGAGGAGATCCGGGAGATGAGAGTCTCGGGTCTCCTTTTTTGCAAGCATGTTTTATTGCGGCAGCAGGAATGGTCACTTTTGAGAATGCATATATTTTCTGTGAAAGCGTGAAACGGACGGCTTGAAATGAAAAAAGTACTGGCGGGAATTCTGATCTTTGACATGCTTCTGGGAATCTTGTGTCTGGCAGTGGGAACGGAACGATACGCAGAGCAGAAATCATATGGAACCTATATAGAAACAGACACCGGCGTGTGCGGGACATCAGGAGAACCGAAAAAGATCGCGCTGACCTTTGACGACGGGCCGCATCCGAAGTATACGGAACAGCTTCTGGATGGATTGAAGGAGCGGGGAGTGGCAGCTACTTTTTTCGTGACGGGAGAGAATGCGGAGAATTACCCGGACATTATCCGGAGAGAACAGGACGAAGGACATCTGATCGGGAACCATACCTATAGTCACATACAGCTCACTTCCCGCAACCGGGAGACCTTTCGGGAGGAGCTGGTGCAGACCAATGAAATTCTCGAAGAAATCACAGGGGAGAAAATAAGCTTTGTCCGGCCGCCTTACGGCAGTTGGGACAAAAGCTTTGAGAAAGAACTGAATATGTTCCCGGTTCTGTGGAATATCGATCCTCTGGACTGGTGTTCCAACAATGCAGACTGTATTGCGTCCAAAGTGGTGGAGAAGGCGGGGGACGGCGATATTATTCTGATGCATGATTATTATGAGACTTCTGTCACCGCAGCACTGGAAGTAGTGGATATTCTACAGAAAAGAGGCTTTCAGTTCGTAACGGTGGAGGAAATCCTGTTTGACTGAATCATTGTAAAACAAGAGCCACCTGAGTGATAAAATTCGCCGGATCCTTATGCTGGGGAGGACCTTCCAGATAAGTATGCCGTACCGTGCCTGACAGAGACAGATTCTGCGCAGCTGCGTAGGCAGACAGTTTTCTACGGGCATCCGGGAGTGATTCGTAACAGCCGTGATAGAAGATGCCGAGAGCTTTCTGCTCCGGCAGATGCACCACATGTTCTCCCTTGCTGGCAGGAGGTACGGAGATACAACAGGTGAATTCTTCCGGATGTTCCAGATTGTACTCAATGAAAAACATCCGCTTACTGCTGTCGGAGCCGTACAGATGAATGGCTTCCATAAAGACCTCCCGCAGGAATTCTTTGCGTTCTTCCACTCCGTTAAAAGCCCCCTTGCGGCAGTACACCGTCTGGGCGGGGAGGGTAAGAAACTGTATCACGGAAGCAGCCGGGGACGCAGTACGTTGCTTTAACTTCTCGATACTCTGCGTCAGGCCGTCTCGTAAGGCTTCCAGACGTTCGATCAATGGTTCCAGATCCGTGGATCCATTATAATAGGAGGAGATCTCATCCAGGGACAGCCCTAAATTCTGCAGTACCCGGATGGAGCGGATCAGGGAGATGGAATCCGGGGTATAATAGCGATTCCCGGCAGTTCCTTCTTTTTTATCCGGAAGCAGGAGACCTTTGGCTTCGTAGTTCAATATGATTCTTCTGGTGATGCCGATCGCTTTGGAGACTTCTCCGATGGACATCAGTCTTTTTTCACTTTTTCCGTTTTCTTCGTTTGATGACATCAAAAATATGCCTTTCTCAAAATTATCCTTGCATCGTACATCGATGTACGGATATAATTATTGTAATAAGCGTAGAAAAACATGTCAAGACACATACGATAAAACGAATGAGCTGCATCGGTTTGTGCGGCAAAGGAAGAATCATGATAAAAGTAGCTTTTTGTGATGACGATCTGTCAGTACTTAAAGAATTAAGCGTTCTGATGGACAGATATCGGGTAGAACGGAATCAGGATATTACTTATGCAGCATTTCACAGTCCGCTGGAATTGCTGTCGGAAGTAGAGCGGGGGACCCGGCTGGATATTATATTTCTGGATGTTCTGATGCCAGGACAGGATGGAATCAGTGCCGCCAGAGAGATCCGTAAGTATGATACTTCGGTGAAGATCATTTATCTGACATCCTCTTCGGAATACGCTGTGGATTCCTATGAAGTGGGGGCCTATTTTTATCAGTTGAAGCCTATCTGGCAGGAGAGCTTCTACCGATTGATGGATTCGGTACTCAGGGAGTGCCTCAAGAATGAAAAGAACAGTCTGATCCTGCGATGTAAGACGGGAATCACAAGGCTGGAACTGGACAAACTGAAGTACTGCGAGGTAACGGGGAGGAATCTGCTGCTTCACAAAGAAGACGGAGAAGTACTGGACAGCGTTGGTAAACTGGACGATTTGTGCGAACAGTTGAAGGATTATGAATGCTTTGTCCGTTGCCACAGGTCATATATGATCAATATGGATTATGTAAAGAGCATATCTAACAAAGCTGTGATCCTGTCGGACGGTACCCAGATCCCGATTCCGCATGGAAAATATTCGGAACTGAAAGACAAATTTTTTTCCTATTTTTTTCGTAAAAACCAGACATTTTTAGCATAAAACGACCGGAGAATTTTTTCTCCGGTCGTTTCATGTCATATTTGGGTCGATTGGTGTCAAAAACGGTCATAAATGGAAAAAATAAGGTACACTATCTTCAGACAACAGAGAACTGTTGTAAGAAGGAGGAAACAATTATGAAGAAAAAATATTTTGCATGCGCAATGGGACTGGTACTGGCATTGTCTTTGACAGCCTGCGGTGAGGAAGAGGTAATTGTGGAGAACACCAACGAAGAAGTGACCCAGGAAGTACAGACCCAGGAAGTACAGACCCAGGAAGTACAGACCCAGGAAGTGGCAGAAGCTCCCACAGAGACTGTAGCAGAGACAGGTACAGAAGCAGAGGGCGGTCCCCTGTTACAGGTGGCAGTTATGGAAATCCCGGATCTGAGTGGTACGGAATGGAACTTTGCCGGCGGTATGATCGATGGTGTTGAGATGGAAGAAGAGGATCTGAACGCAACACTGGAGACTTATGGCGGTACCTTACAGCTTGTATTTGGTGAAGACGGTGCAGTTACCATGGTACAGGGCGGCGGAAATGCAGAAGGTACTTATGAGTATTCCGATGACAACACAGCTATCAAGATGACACTTGATTTTGGTGGAACAGAGGTTACCTATGCCGGATTTTTGTCTGAGGTGGGAGATACTGTAACACTGATCGCTATGTCTGATATGAATGGTTATGACGGACTTTATTTTGTACAGTAAGATAGTTTGAAAAGATCTTAAAAAGACGAAAAGGGGAGGGAGAGTTAACGATGGAAATTGTGATTATCGTGTTGCTGCTTGCCTCCCTTTTTGGTGTCTGGCTATTGTCGGTGCGGCGTAAGCTGGAGACACAGGAAGAAAATATCCGGAATGCCATGTACCAGACTCTGGTACAGCTCTCCGCAGAGCGGGAGGCACTGGAAGGATTGGCGGAGTTTCTCGGACAGACCATGGATGCGGAGACTTTCCGGAGAATGAAACATTCGCTGGAGAGTGCACAGACTGCCGGAGAGGCCGGACTGCCGGAATGGGTGGCAGAACAACAGAGAGAATTATTGAGAGTACAGAAAAAAATTGCAGAGATCTTGGAAGGCATGCCGCTTTTGCAGGCACAGGAGACTTATCAGAAGTACTGGAAAGCAGCAAAAAGCTATGAACATATGGTGGAGACCAGTGGACTGATTTATAACGATTCCGTGGAAAACTACAATAGTATGCTTCACAGAATACCGGATCGTATAGCAGCGGGAATCTGCGGGTTTCACCGGAAAAAGTTAATTGAGATCATGTAATCCACATACATTCTTAAGGAGGGTAAAACGATGGGATTATTTACAAACAACAAAAAGTTATGTCCAATCTGCGGAAATCCGACACCGAGACTGCTGGCATCCGCAGTGGAAGGGCAGAATCTCTGTAAGGAGTGTGCAGCCAAGATCGATCTGCCGGACGGCGTACTGAATTCCATGACGCTGGATGAATTCCGGGAATATATCAACTGTTATGATGCCAATAAGCCTCTGCGTGACAGTTTCACGGAGACTTACCGTTATGACTTCGGCTTTTTCAAGGGCAGTCTGCTGCTGGATATGGATCATCAGCTGCTGCGGCTGGGAGTTGTTGACACGGCATTTGCATTGGAGCCCTCCGACATTAAGTCCTTCCGTATTCTGGAGGACGGCGAGGTATTGTACGAAGGAGAAAAGGGGAACTTCCGGAGCTGCAAGAGTGATATCAAGGAACGTTTAAATGAGTTAAAGCCCAGGATCGACGAATACAGAATGCTGCGTCATCAGTATGAGATGATGGAGGAAATGCGTCGCAGTATGGAGGACAGCAGAAGAGACGATAACTTCAGAAGAGATGATCCGGATTACAGAGACCGTATGACCGAGCCGGACTTTAATATTCCGAATCCGGTGGAGAAATTCGCTGTGGAGATCACACTGGATCATCCTTACTGGAAGAGTTTCTACAAAGAGACAGGAGCACCGAAGTTCGATTCCAATCAGCCCAGCACCATCGACTATCTGGATGATTATACCCAGAAGACAGAAGGATTGCATGCACTGGCACAGAACCTGATGCAGATCATCGATCCGCAGGCACAGGAACAGGTAATCGATCCCCACGCCTCAACCCGGAGTACGCAGAGTGCACCGCAGGCCGCACCGGTACAGGCAGAGGATCCCACCGTGGCACTGCCTAAGTATAAGGCACTGCTGGATGCAGGTGTCATTACGGCAGAGGAATTCGAAGCGAAGAAGAAACAGCTGCTGGGACTGTAAACCTGATTTTACAAGAATACGGATTGGAAGTGATATGTTGTGAAGTGTAGATGTCAGATTTCCCAAAACAGTGTTGTTTAGCGGAAACCTCCATCTGCTAATATAACACAACATAGGCGGCTGGCTCATTTGTGGTGAATGATAGATTGCAGATGTTGTATTAAGAAGGTGATACTCTTTTAATTGAAACTGTAAACATTTAGCACAAAGGAAGGAGCAGCGTATGGAGTTAACATATCATTGGGAAGGCGATGTATTGATTCCAGATTTGGAATTGGAAGATGGAAGCAATTATCAGATTGGCAAATATGGCAGAATGCGACAGAGGTATTTGTTTGAAAATCATCATGCCATGTATACACATCTGGTTCTTACGGAAAAATTGTGGAAACATCTGGAAGAAGTAGATATGGAATGCAATGACATGATGGATATGCTTACGGTAAGAATGGCTGAGCGTGAAAGTGTGACGGAGCACTTGAAGTCAGTAGATCAGCTCGGATGGGTGCGGAAGATGAATAACATCCGGAGCAGAGCAGAGGAAGTAGTGTTGCATGATCTGATTTATAGATAAGAATAAAGCAGGAATCGTCATGGTTCCTGCTTTGTCTTACCATATATACGAGAATGGAGCTATTGGTTGTTATTATCATTCTCATTGACTGCTTCATCTAGCAGTAATCGAGATTCCAGCTCATCCGTTGAAGGCAGTAATGTTGCAAGATTTTCTGGTAAGAAATTCGATAATTCGTATGCTGAAATTGCTATTGGTTTGTTGGAACTGTTAACAGCATATTTGGCTAATACATTATTTTTTTCTTTGCAGATGATCAAGCCAATAGTTTTTCCATCGGAATCCATTTTGACAATATCGTCAACAATGTTTATATAAGTACCTATCTGACCAATATCACGAGATTTGAATTCTTTTATTTTGACCTCTACTACGACATAACAATGTAGGTTTAGGTGGTAGAATAACAAATCAATATATTCCTCTGTGCCTTCTATAGGTAAAGGGTATTCTCGACCGACAAAGGCGAACCCTTTTCCCATTTCAATTAAAAGATTCATAACCTTTTCGGTCAGGGCATCTTTTAATTCTTTTTCGTTATAGTCACGATTTAAAGCAATAAAATCAAAATTGTAAGGATCTTTTGTTATTTCCTGAGCTAAATCACCGGTGTAAGCCGGTAGTGTTGTTTGAAAATTACTTATTGCCTTGCCTTGGCGTTCATATAGATTAGTGTCAAGGAAGTTTAGAAGAACAGCTCTTGACCAGTTATTCTTTATTACTTCATCAACGAAGAACATTGCTTTTTCGGGTTCATCTTTGCATTTATCAACAATTAATTTTATATGTCCCCATGGAATGGCATATATTTCTGCCCCAACTTGAGGCAGATTTGTAGCCTCCGGTAATTCTGCCCCAAGTTGGGGCAGAATTTCACCAAATAAATTGTAGTATCTTTTCATGTATCTCAAATTAGTGGTTGAAAATCCTTTTGCACCTGGGAACATCTTTTTTAAATCTTCACTTAAAGTTTCAAAAAAAGCACCGCCCCATTTGCTTTCAGCCTGCATGTTAACGATATCCTTGCCGATTGACCAGTAAAACCTAAGCAACTCGTCATTAACCTTGATAGATGCTTTTATTTGTGTATTTTTAAATCTTTTTTTAACATGTTTCAGCCATTCGATATAATCTTTATCAATTCTAATCATATTGTCCATAGTATTTCCTCCAGATATGTCATTTATTCATTATTCATCTGTTTTATTTTTCTTAGCCCTTGTCTTATAGACATTATACTGATTCTTGCATTTCGGAGAGCAGAACTCATTTCCCTTACGGCTTGCGATAAATGCCCTGCCACAGTGCTTACACAGCTTCATATCGCAGTCAGAATCCGTAAGCATAAAAGAAAAGCACATCTGGATCATGACGAGCAGGGAATGGAAGTTCCATACGATAACCGGGGCATTTTCCGCTAATGAGATATGGTAAGTCGGGGATATTCCGCCAAATGCAGACATACCCTGACGATACAGTTTTTTTGTCTGTTCATCAAGACTGTCGTAGTCCATATAATATAAGAAACTTGTGGTAAAGGTAAATGCCCAGTCGGAAAATTCTTTCACCAGCCAGTCATAGCGTTCTGCATATTCTTTCTGAAAACTCATCGTAACAGCCTGTGGATTCTTTCCCGTTGCAAGTGCGATTGCAATGCCATCCTTGTCGGATACCGACCAACTTGATTCTACCCCTTTTTTGTGAAAATCCATCTTATCAAACGGATAAAAATAATCGAGATAACTTTCTGTTGATAGAGATTCTTCTTTAATAAAATGGTTTTTTGGAAGATATACAGATTCATAGGTGATAAATTCCGCAGTTGTCGGAAGTGCAGTCATAAAGCCTAAAAATCCGTAGGAATTGATGAAACGAAGAACCATACTTTTCAGTTCATCTTCTGGTGCTTTATGCATGACCTGCAAACCGATATTGACAGCAGCCAGTACAAGTGATTCTGCATCTTTCATAGGGTTATACATTTCTGGTTTGGCATCCGCAGATACTACAATATACAAAGTTCCATCTTCGGCAGTGCGGTATTCATAACTGCTGTACCGTATCCATGGGGAACTGGTATGTTCAAATAGATTTTTCATGAAAAGCCTCCAATCTGATTTCACTGGAATCAGAGCAATCGTCTGAAATTCAATTCGTATAACTTCTATATAAAGAAACTGTAATCTATTAACAATTCTATTCGATTACACATTATAGGTCAAGGGTTATCATTCTGAAATTTCAACGCAATTTTTTTTGACAAAACATTAAAAGTATCATATTACCCTGTTATATATTTCAGGCAGCATAGTCACTGTTTTTCAGAATTCTTTTCGTCTTTAGTTCTTACCCCGTTTTCAAAAAAATATTTTTCGTCCAATGTAAGTGTCCAAGGCAGATGAAGCAGCCTTGTTTCGAGAGCAGTCTTATATTTCTTTCTTATCTGCTTTATGGCAGTTTCCCTTACACCACGCACATTGCGGTCTGTTTTTCCATTCAGCTCAGCGTATTGGAGAGTGGAGTATGACCGGACAATCACATAGTACAAAAGCTGTTTCTGGTGTTCTTTCATATTCTTTAATATCAGGCATAAATCCTGACTGCGTACAAGCTCATGGATGTAATCCGGCTCATCAAAGATATAATCAATAAAATCGCCGGCAAGTATCTGTTGCCACAGTACCATGTCATAGTTGGCATTACCGGGCAGGACATAATCAGAGGCGTGCCATTCAAGCGGTACTTCAGAGCGTCCGATTTCATGGTATCGCTCTCTGCGTTCCCTGTTGTCATCAAGTTTATCCCACCACGATATAACATTTGCGAATTCTTCCTCGGTTCGTGCACTTTCTTCAAGACGGCTGATTGCCAATGCACGAGCTTCCCTGTGCAGCATAGTTTTCTCACTGGAAGAATCGTTGTATTCCGGTATTAAGTTTTGTTTGCGGAAAGCTTTTAGTTCCTCATATTTTGGCAATTTAATCAGTCCTTAAAAATTTTTTTCAAAAATAATTTCAAAACACTTCCGATTTTGTAGCCGTATTTCTCCTATTAGTGAAGAGAGTAATTCTTTTTATCACTAAAGCAATTACAGAAAGGAGCAAAAAGGCTATGAAGTATGGATAAATAAAAGCTTCGGTTACACGAAACGGAAGCATGAAACAATTATAATTTTTATCAGAGAGAAAGGCAAGGATTGATTATGGAGGCAGAAAAACTAAATAATGGCAATAGAAAGTCCGGCTCATGTGAAGCTGGATTTTTTTATCGCAGGATTGGTGGTACAGTTTACAAAATCAGGGTATTAACGAGTGAAAACAGTACAGATACCTTTTCGGACAAGATTTCCCATATTATTTCAAGAGAGGTGCTGACAGAGAAAGCGGATTATGATAAGATAGAGCTACCACAAATGAGTCAGTTGCCGGAAGGGAGTTCGGCATGAACAGAACCAGACAGACAACTGACAAATCGAAAAACAGAATAACTGCTCTTTATGAGCGACTCTCAAGGGACGATGAGCTTGCGGGAGACAGCAACAGTATAGTGAACCAGAAGAAAATGCTGGAGGACTATGCAAAGAGTAATGGATATACCGATTTGGTGCATTTTACAGATGACGGATATTCCGGTGGAAATTTTGACAGACCGGGATGGAAAGAAATGCTCCGGCAGATTGAGGACGGAAGCATTGGCACAGTCATTGTAAAGGATATGAGCCGAGTCGGCAGGGATTACCTACAGGTAGGATTTTACACGGAGGTATTCTTTCGGGAAAAAGGTGTCCATTTCGTTGCTATCTCTAATGGTGTTGACAGTGATATCAACACCAGCAGCGAATTCGCCCCTTTTTTAAATATCATGAACGAATGGTATCTGCGTGACTGCAGCCGCAAGATAAAGGCAGTATTGCAGGCAAAGGGCAGGGACGGGAAACCAATTACCAACAATCCACCATACGGATATATCAAAGATCCGGAAGATAAGAATCACTGGCTCATTGACGAGGAAGCTGCGGCAGTTGTCCGCAGGATATTCCGGATGGCAGTTGAGGGAATCGGACCATATCAGATTGCAAGGATACTGACTGAGGAAAAGGTGGAAAAACCTTCATATTATCAGGCAAAGCGGGGATATGGATGTTACAAGAACCGGTGTGATATGTCAAAGCCATATGAATGGGCAGGAGTAAGTGTCGTAAGAATGCTTGAAAAACCGGAATATATGGGAGATACTGTGAATTTCCGTACAAAGAAGCTTTCCTATAAGGATAAGACTGCTGTAAGAAATGACAGTGACGAGATAGTGGTCTTTACGGATACCCATGAGGCGATCATTGACAGAAAAACATGGTATATGGTGCAGGAGCTTAGAAAGACCAAACGCAGGATAAACACAGAGGGCGAGACAAATCCGTTTGTGGGTAAGATTTTCTGTGCGGACTGCGGTGGAAAGATGCATTATCGTAATGAGGGAAAGCGTGCCGGAAGAAACTGGAGAGGACTGCCGGATGGCAGTGTCAGAACAACTCCAGCCTGTTATAACTGCGGCAATTATAATAACAGCCATGACCAGTCAGGAAAGGTCTGCTGTTCGCACAATATACAGGCAAAGGTGATTGACCAGCTTGTGCTTGAAACCATTCAGTATGCGTGTAAAAGTGTAAGGATGGATGAGAGAGCATTTGTCGAAAGCATCCGCAGTGCATCAGAAATCCGGGAACAGAGTGAGGCGAAGAAGCTGAAGGCTGCGTTAAAGCATCAGGAGAAGCGGTATGCAGAGCTTGATATCCTTCTTAAAAAAGTGTATGAGGACAATGCCCTTGGCAGACTGCCTGACAAAAGATATGAAATGCTATCGGCAGGGTATGAAAAGGAACAGGCAGAACTGGAGCAGTCCATTAAGACATGCAGGGAGCAGCTTACGCAGTATGACGAGGATACAGACCGGACGGAGGAATTTCTGGCACTAGTCCATAAATACACGGATATCACGGAATTAACACCTGTCATCATCAATGAATTTGTGGATAAGATACTTGTCCACAAAGCGGAAAAGATTGATGGCGAGCGTGTGATGGAGATAGAGATTTACCTTAACTTCATCGGTAAAGTGGAACTTCCGGCACAGGAACTGACGGAAGAAGAACTGGCTGAAATAAAGGAAAAACAAAGACTCCGTGAGCGTAATGCCATGTATCAGAGGCGGCGCAGGGCAAAGTTCATGCCAAAAACAAAAGCAATCCGTGCAAAGGTGCAGGAGGCTGAGATAAAAGAAGCTTTGGAGAATGCGAGTGCAAAAGCGGAAAAACTGCTTATGGCAGATAATGATACGCATATCGCAGAGGTAGTTGCCGGGGAAAACAAAGTATATGTTGATACCGGGATTTTCCCAACAGCAGAAGAGGTAAAAGAAAAATATGCAATTTAAGAAAGAGAGGATTTTATTATGACAGAGAAAATCAGAGAATATAAGATGAACGGGAGTCTGATTATTGGAGTAGATGCAGGCTATGGTAATTTTAAGACCGCAAGAAGGGTATTTCCGACTGCGGTAAGTGTGAGTGATAAGGCTCCGGTATTTGCCAGAGACTTTATTGAATGGAATGGCAGATACTATATCATCGGGGAAGGACACAAAGGATTTGTTACAGACAAAGTGACAGATGATGATAACTATGTGCTTACAATGGCGGCAGTTGTGAAAGAGCTGGAAGCAAGAGGCTATACGGACAGAAGAAATGCTGTCCGTATCCACCTTGCGGTAGGACTTCCGCTGAAATGGGTGCAGGCACAGAGAGATACCTTCCGGGATTATATGATGAAAGAGAGAATTGTAAAAGTCGGCTACAAGGACAGAACCTATGAAATGGAGTTCACAGGCTGTACGGTAATGCCGCAGTGCTACTCTGCGGTAGCGGAGAACCTGAAAGACTTCAAGGGAATGAACCTTCTTGTGGATATCGGAAACGGAACAATGAACCTGATGTATCTGAACAATGGCAGACCTATGGAAAGCAAGTCCTGGACAGAAAAGCTGGGAGTGTATCAGTGTGAGAAAGCTATCTTAAATAAGGTTCGTGATAATACCGGAACGGAACTGATGCACGAGGTAATTGAGAATTTCCTCCGCACTGGGGAGACAGATATTGCACAACCATATGCAGGTTTGATGGTGGAAGCTGCAAAAGAGTATGCAGTGCAGATTTTCCAGAAGCTGCGTGATTATGAGTACAATGAGCAGAAGATGAGGCTGTATGTTATGGGCGGTGGTGCAAGGATTGTAGAGGCATTTGGCGAGTATGATATGGACAGAGTGACATTTGACCATGATATCAGAGCTAATGCAAAGGGGTATGAGTATTACTGCTATATGATCTTAAAGCATCAGCAGAGAAAGAAGGCGATGTAAATGGCAGAAAAATCATGGAATAAGAATGTCCGATTTAACCGGAACAGTGAGAGTGCAATGCAGGCATGGAGCCTGCTTCACTCTGATGAGGTGGAAAAAGAGTTTAAGTCACAGAATGAATTTGTTATCTGTGCCATCAATGACTATTACGAAAGGCATCTGCGAAAAAAGCGTGATCCGTATCTTGAAACAAGGGAAAAAGAAGATGCTTTTGTGGAACGCATCGTAGCGTAGGTGGCTGAAAAAACATTGGCAAATCTTCCGACACTGGCGGGAATGTATCTGATTCAGCAACAGGCAGTGCTTACGGCAGGATTTCAGAGCACTGTGGCAGGTGCAAATGCAGGTATGCCGGTAATGCCAAGCCCTGCAAATGGCAATGGAAATGGCAGAATTAAGCAGGGGCATACTGCCGAAGCGGTTCTGGGGGAATCAGCAGAGGAAGAACCGGAGGATAATGAATTTCTTGATTACAGCTTTGGTGTGTAAAGCAAAAGTGCAGAAGATTCTATGGGACGAAGGCTATAAAGCCGGAAAATATTGATACCACCTTTGCAGGTGGCAATATTTATCCGGTGGGGGTTCTTAGGGGGCTGTGCCCCTTAAGCAGGTAGCACCGATGGTGAAGACAATGAGGAAGAAAAAGGAAGCGGGGATGCCGTAAGGCATTTTCGCTTCCTTTTTTTGACGAGTTGGCAAGCCAGCGGTACTACCTGCCTATATCATCCAAACCACATCGAAACACAGGAGAGAGATTTCTTCTGGCAAAAAAAGAGATGTGGGAAAGCCAGTCGGAGCGGTAAGCGCAGAATGGCTTTCGGAAGTCTGCTGTGTTTTTTACAGCAGGCTGACAGATGGGATGATGTGCCCTGCCTGCGGAGAATTTCTAAACAATGGCTGCGGTACAGCTTAAAAGCGGCAGCATATGGCAATAATAATGTGGCGGAATGTAGCCGGAATTACAGATATAGCTATATCCATACAAAAAAGTGGAGCCACAGTCAAAGAAAGAGGGCACACCCGCAGTAAAGGGTTATATCATCAGGAAGATATGTAGCCAGATGGATATAAAAACAGAATAACAGGATGCAATGAGCAGATATGTGATGTATGTCATGTGTCTGCTTTTTTCATGTGACAGGAAGTGACTATTACACTTTTTAGACAGATAGGAGGACTTATATGGCAAACAGAGCAAGAGACGAGATTATCTACATTCGAGTGGATGAAGCATTAAAAAAAGAGATTTGACAGGATAAAGGAAGCAAGCGGATATAAGGGAAATGCAGATTTCCTTAACTATCTTCTTGATGTATATGACGGAAAGCGTGTGGATGGTGTGACACTAAAGGATATCCGGGAGCTGCTGGCACAGGCAGTGCATGAAATGAAGAAACAGGGAGTCAATATCAACCAGATTGCTTATACCATCAATATATATCCGGGAGTGTTCTCGGATATTCAGTTTCAGGCAACCAATGTATTTTTAAAGAAGATAGAAGACCTGCTGTTGAAGATTACAGAGAAGTTGTTATGAGATAAAACGACAGCAGAAACAAGTATATAAACAAGAATAAAGAGGAAAGAGAGGTACATTGTAATGGGCGATGTATATGGCAATGTAAATGTGAATTACAGCTATTGCAAATCGGTGGCACAGCTGAAAAGTGCTGCCGATTATATTTTAGGCAGAAGAAAAGAGCAGGTGGAAGATGGTGTGGTAAAGACAGAACCACACCTGTATAAAGCTTTCGGCTGTAACCGAGATAACTTTGCAAACAGCCTGCTTATAACAAGAAAGATGCATGACAAAAGGTACAGCAGGTATAAGCAGAAGGAGATACTGGCACAGAAGCTTTCGATATCCTTTCACCCGGAGGATAATGACAGACTGACCTATGAGCAGGCATATAAAATAGCAGAGGATTTTGCGAGGGAGTTCTTCTGTTCAAAAGGATATGAGGTATTGTTTGCAGTGCATACAGATACAGCACATACACATGTGCATTTTCTGGTGAGCAACTGCAATGTGAAAGATGGAAAGTCCTTCAGACGGGGACCGGCAGAGCTGAAGGAAATGTGCAGATATTTCGGGGAACAGTGCAGGAAGCGTGGACTGGTTCATTCGTATCGTGACAGCTATTATGTAAAGGATAAAGACAGGGAGCGCCAGAGCTTCGCAGAATATCAGATGAAAAAGCGTGATAAGCTGTCGTTTCGGGAAGAAATAAAGGTGCTTCTGCGAAATGCCATGAACAGACCGGAGAATAAGACTTTGCAGGATGTGATTGATTATGCGAAGGTGTATTATCTGATGGATGTTCGGCTCCGGGGCAATACCATATCCTATGCCCTGAAATACAGGACGGATAAAAAAGGAAAGCCGATGGCGGTCAGAGGGAGCAGGCTTGGTGCAAGATTTACTGTCGCAGGGATAACTGAATATCTGAAAAAGAAGGAAAAAAGCAGACTGGAGTATGAACGCATAAAGGCTGATATCGAGCAGGAATCCGGAAGATATGATGATTATGCGGAATGGGATATATCTGATGTTAAGGAAAGTGTCGGTATAGATACAGCAGGGAGTGTTCAAAAGGAATATGAAAAGCCAGAAGGGGATATCAGTGTATATGAGGGCTTTGACCGGTTCTGTGAGAAAGAGAACATTCGTGATGACGAGGAGGAAGTGTTCTATGGTGCTGCGTTTGATGAATTTAACCGGGAGTGGCAGGGAATAGCATTAGAAGAACAGACAGAACCGACTTCCCATAAAGAAGAGCAGGAGATACCACCAGATTATACGAAGATGTCCATACAGGAGCGTGTCAGACAGCTTCCGCCGCCAACAGAGGACACGTCACAGGAGTTTGAAGCATATAAGAACAGGATGGGATATGATGCGGCTAAGATGAAGAGTATCCGTTATAAGATGAGTGTATATGATGAATTCTTAGAGGAACTGGAAGCCAGAAAGAAATACCATGGAACGAAAGCGTATGGCAGACAGAGCACGAGGAAGCGTGACAGAGGGGAAAGGTAAAAATAATTTTGATGATCATACCATATCGGCAATTATAAAAAGTGCCGATATGGTATAATAGAAAAACAAAAGTTATTACAGGGAGGAGATTGGATTGTTAGAAGTAGTGATATGTGATGATGATAAGGAAGATCTTGACAAAGCGACGCTGATGTTGGATAAGATTCTTTCAGAATATCAGGTTCAGTATCAGATACGGTCGTTTCTGTCGGCGAATGAGCTGCTGAACAGTAATGACAAGATTGATATCGGAATACTGGATATTTCCATGGAAGAACTGGGCGGAATTATGCTCGGAAGAAAGCTGAAAGAAAAAAATCATGATATAAAAATTATATACATCACCAGTTATGAAGAATACATGGCACAGGCGATTAATAAGGTACATGCGTTTTCTTTTCTGTGTAAACCGATCAATGAAGAAGAAATGAAAACGCAGATTATGGAAATTCTGGGGCAGGAGAAATATCCGGAAATAGAAAAGGAATTTGAAATACTAGATGAATCAGGAACAAAAGCAGGTTGTGTTTGTTTGAAATTAAACGAGATATTATATTTTGAGTACATAAAAAGATCCAGAAAAGCAGCAATTATTATGGAAGATTGCAGATATGAATGTGAATGTACATTTGAAAATCTTGTGGAAGAATTACATCCATATGATTTTGCGGTAAATCACAGAGGCTGTCTTATAAATGTGAGACATATTGAGAAGATACAGGGATTTCATATTTATCTGGACAATGGGAAAGAACTGTCCCTTGCACAAAAAAGAAGCTCTGATTTTCGGGAAGAAATGAATAAATTTTTGCAGAAAACCCAGAGGAGAGAATAGAAGATGGATAAGATTTTATTTGTGATATGTAATGGACTTTCCTGTTTTATTATCTGTACAATTCTTTTTCAATTTATGAATGAAAGATATAAGAAAAGTTACAGCAATAGAACTTTGTATATAGCGGCAGAGATAGCGATGGGAATTACTGCATTTTACATAAATATGCTGAACTTTGCAATATTGAATCTGCTGATATGGTTTGTTGGAGTTGGTGTAACGGTATATTTTCTGTATTACGAAGATGCAGACAGACCAATCCGCAGAATTACTGAGAGTGAAGTACTGGTTTTATGTATGTCTGTATGTGAAACGCTGGGAGTGCTTCTGTTACACTGTTTTTTGCAGATTGGTGGAATTTTAAATATTGATGTTGTCATGCAATATTGTCTGGAAGTGGCATTTTCAAAGATAGTGCTGATTTTCCTATACTATGTTTTGATAAACAGATTGATAAAAAGGACAGAGGCAGCCTGTTCCAGAGAACAATATATCATATATGGAATCCTGTTTTTTTACAGTCTGGTCAATATGCTTGTGATTGTGCAGAATTTTAGGGATGGGCAGAAAAGCTATCTGTCAGCGGTAAATATGGGGTGCATCGTTTTAGCTGACCTGTATCTTTTGTATTATGTCAAAATGGCAGACGAAAAGAAACACTATGAAAACCGCGTAAAGGCATTGGAGCAACAGGCAAAAATGCAGTATGAGTATTATCTGGCACAGACTGAAAAATATAATCAGACAATACGGATATTACATGATGTGGATAAGCATATCAGGGCTATCGAGAATTTGTATGGAACAGAGAGGGAGCATACGGCTGGCGAATATGCAGAGGCAATCAGAAGTACACTGGCACCACTGATTCCTATGTCTTACACAGAGAATCCGATATTGAACATTCTGCTGACAGATAAAAATGCTGTCATGCAGGAGAAAGGGATACATTCGGACATTAAGATAGACAATGTAGAATTATCTTACATAGAGCCGATAGACATAACAACTATTTTCGGAAATCTGCTGGACAATGCGATTGAAGCTGCTGCAAATGTTGACGGAGAAAAATACATTTTTATTAAAATCAGTGCCTATCATAAGATGACGGTAGTTCATATAGAAAACAGTTGTGGAAATGTAAAATGGAAAAAACGTATGCCGGTATCAGATAAGGGAAAAGGCAGGGGGATAGGACTCTTAAATGTGAAACAGAGCATAGATAAGTATGATGGGAATTTACAATTAAAACAGGATGGAAACAAATTTGTAGCAGATTTGTTTCTGAATTCGTAAAAAGGGCGGTTTCGTCCTTTTTTTGTGCTCAAATCGTAGTTGGTGCAAAAAAATCGTAGTTGGTGCAGAACGTATAAAATATGAGAAGAATAGTGCCGATGAAATTATAAAAGAATGGAACATGATATAAGTCATATTAAGGATATAGGTGATATTATGAATATTTTTTTTAATAGTCGAATTTATACCAATCAGTCATTCATTAATACGCTGTATGGGCAACAACGAAAAACTACAAGAAGTCAAGATGCAGGTTGCAGCGGTACAAGAGATACTTTAACGATAAGCGCATCAGGAAAGGAAAAGCTTGTAAAAAATACAAACGGAAGAACACATAATACAAATGTTGACAAAAGCATTGACTTAAAATCCTATATAGCTTCAGCCCAAAAAACAAATCAAAAAATAATTGATAATGCAGGGACACAGATTAATGCGAAAACAAGTGAATATATGAGTACAGGTAAGGCTTTTAGGGGAGCATTAACGGAAAAATATTCAAAGCTTGGCGCAGAAGCAAAAACACATTCCAATCCTGAAAATTATATTCATGCCAAGTATTTTGATAAGAGTTCAGATTATTATGAGACTAATTTGACCGATACAGAACGAAGGATTGCATATAATTATGAAATGCAGATGTGGCGAACAGGAAAGATAAATGGTGTAAATTATCAGGATTCTTTGTTTAGGGGAATTGAAGTAGATGGTGACAGTGTAGATTCGGATAAAATTCAATTTGAAAGAGCATTGGTAAATTCGCAAATTTCAAATATTTTAAAGCAGGCTGGTGTAGATACATCTTCTATTACGAAAGATTGTACTTTTACTGTTGATCCATATAGTTATGAAATAACGGTAGACGGTGTAGATGAAGAAACAAAGATGCGGATGCAAAATGCATTAAATGTGGGAGATAACGGAAAAAATCTCTATAAGCATATTTACTATTGTTCGACACAAGATGGCTGCGAAAGCACTCAGATAACAAAAGAATCAAAAATGAAATACGAAGCATATCATCAGGTGTATAGTTATACGGGATATGAATTAGATAAGCTTGAGGAGAAAAATGGTACATATTACACAGAGTCAGGAGAGGACATATTGGATTTAGTTAATCATGCTGTTGAAGATACTGGAAAGGTTCCAAAAGAGTATAAGCAGCAGATGAAAAATTGGATACATGATTTAGTTTCGACTATGTCAGTAAAAGGCTGGAATAATGTGTCAGATATGACTTTGAGCATCCTATATGGTAAAGGTGGGTTAAAGGATATGAAACAGTTAATATCCTATCAATGTGATGCTGATAATAGGAAAAGGGCATGGTATTCTGTGACTTAGAAACAATAGTTACTTAACGAAAAGCAGAGTTTAAACATTTGATGCATTGGCAGAAAGGTAAAAACATGAAAATATCTAATTATATCTAATTATATGGATAATGCAAATCTGATAATGAAAACAAACGCTAATAAAATTCAGAAAGAAAATAGTCAGACAATGGATATACAGAATTAGACGAGAAATGACGAATAAAAAGATAAATAGTATTTATGAGGCGGAAAGATGGAGGATGTTTTATGAATGTAACTGGAGTAGGAAGCACCTATAATTTCATTTATAACACAAAGACAGGTAAATTATCTACAAAAGATGGCAGCAAAAATGAGTTTGTTGATTTTTGCAATGGAGATGTAAAGGGAGAAGATACAGAGACACTGAATCATTTTGATGAACATACAAGATATCAGTTTACAAGAATGCTGTATGCATATGGAACCGGGATGACAGGACAGAATCCTTTTGCCGATGATGAGGAAGTTGAGATTACAGCGGATATAGACAGTGCAACAGAGAGGTGATTCAATTAAATGGAAATATCAAATAATTATAGCACAGCAAAAGTGTGGAACACATCGAATAAAAATGTTTCTAAATCTTCTGAAAAAAACAAATGGAAATTAACGGATTCTTTAAAAGAGAAGATTGTTGATCTGGCAAAAAAAGATGCACAGGATAATGTATATATGGGAAATGCATTTATGAATTTGCGGAAGGCGGAAGTAAGCAAAGTAGCCCCGGATAGAGCTGCCTTAATTGGAAAGTTTAGTCAATCAATGAATTCCGGTAATATGTCAGCAATGAAAGAAGTTGAGGAAGCAGACAAAAAATGGCTCTGTATGCTGTTTGGAATACCTTATGGGGCAAAATATCAGGGAACAGGGACAGGCTCGGCAATTCATGTATACAATGAAGATGGTGAAGAAGTTTTAACTTATACAGGGGGAGTAGGCTGGCAGGAAAAAGAAACAAAAGCAGAGTCACAGGTGCATTCAGCATTGAAAATGACATATTATGAGGCATTTAGCGAGGCGAGAAAAGCATTAAATAGTGAAGAAAAGGCTGGCAGTATAAACGAAGACATAATATCACAAGGCAACTTCGATATGAAAGCGTAAAATGTGTGATTTAATAATGTGTCTTATATGGGAATGAGCAATGTATGGCAATGTTCAGGAAACAAAAAATCTAATGAGCCATTATGAAAGTGACGGTGATTATGTTAATTATAAAGTGTCATGTGATTAATAAGGAGGACTTGCACTATGCAGATTAATTCTAATTATTCTATGAATGGCGTGTCGTATGAAACTAGACATAAGCAGAATAATATCCCTCAATTTAGTACGGAATGTGCGGTTCAGAAAAATGAAAATATAAATCCATATATGGCAGAAGCAGACTTTGATGAAAAAGCATTTGATATGATTGGACCGAATACTCCACGGGATGTAAAAGATGCATGGATGGAAGCTGCTAAGGATGTAAATGCAAACGGCATGGGAATAAAGAAAAATGGAATGTTGAGCCATATATCGCAGATGATGGTACAAAGGCTGAATAAACAGCTTAAAGGAGATGGAGATGCGGATAACATCGACATTTTGGGAAATACAACAGAGTCTGCAATTCAGGCAACGAGTCAGGCTCTTTACGATTTAGATCACCCACGGGAATATGTTCCGAAAAGTATCGAAGTTCAGCGAGCTTGTATGAAAGAAAGAGAGTTTTATGTTGCTTTTCTGGAAAAATTAGAAAAACTAAAAGTAAGTTGGTAGCAGTTAGAGAGGATAATGTATGAGAGACAGTACACTTTACATCGGAGCGCTTGCTTCAAACAACGTAAATAATATTGTAAATGATGCAGGCAAATATGATGAATACAAAGAAAAGGTAAAGGATTTGACAAAAGAAATCCAAACCAGAAAAGACACTTTTGAGAAAATGGCAGAACCACTGGTATATGTATGTGACTGTTATCAAAAATTTAATGTAGTGACAGGGATGCCCAAGAGTACCTTCGGAGATTCCTTTGGTTATGATATGCAGAAAGATATATCCAGTCATATGACCGATTTTTATGCCGGAAAGGTGAGCAGAGAGGAACTTAATTCCTATTTTGAGGAATGTTGTACTTCCATGCGTACCTATTGGACAAGTCAGCACCAGACATCTGGAACCAATGAAGCAGATAATACACAGATCGTAAGTGAGATGTATGAGATATTTGCAAAAGAAAATGCAAGGGCAGCAAGTCTGGCGAACTATCAGGAAGGAAAATCATTGAATGAGAAATACTATTCTGATAGCCACAGTGACTGGACTTATTATAATTCAGATTATTACTATCAATGCAATGAAACCAATGCGGCATTGAGGGAATCTGTCCAACAGATGACTGATAAATGGAAATTAGGTGAAATTGACTGTGATAAAATCGAAGCAAATTCCAGCCTTACATTAGACGGTGGTTTTGATTTTAACAGCACATGGAATTTTGAATTTAGAAATCAGGCTGGCAGGAGCAGTCTGGCAAAGGAATCAGCGATACCGCCTGAGAATTTTAAGATGTTTTTCAAGGAACAGGTAACGTCTTTTACAGAGGACAATAAATTTAGTGGAAATCTGAAAATAACAATCGGAGAGAATAATTACGATTTAAAGGTTCCGTTTCAGACGTTACGCACCGAATCGGAAGGGGAAATTCGCAATGTCTGGGATTTAATGGAAGATTATTATCCGAAGTCAGAAGACACTTTTAAAGTTAAAAATTTCCTGGGGAATATGTCTGTATTTACACGATGGTACGCATATGAAACAAGAATTAACGACATATTTGGTGATTATGAAGTGTCAAATAAGGAGTTGAGTTAATGAGTGTATTGTTGTCAGGTATAGGAGCTATTAGAAAAGAACAATTAATTTCCTCATGCAGTAACGGAGAACCGAATTGGTCTTTTATTCCAACAAAAGGGAAAAGCTCAAAAACGCAGACGGAATTTGTTAGTGAAATTAGAGAACTGGCACGACGAGCAGCTACGACAACAAATAAGACAGAGTCAGAATATATTTCCAGACAGGTTCTTGGTTTACGGGCAGAATATCTATCAGATGTTGCACCTGATAGAAAGCAATTATATGAACAGGCTAAAAATACTATAAAAAAACAAACTGGCAATCCGAAATGTAAAGGATGTGGAGAATTATCACTATTGGATTTTTTGGAGAAGGCAGAAGGAAAAAGCAGTAATTTTGCTGAAAAACAGTTTGCACTGGCAGGAGGAGGAACATTGAATTGCCCAATTCTAACTACTGGTGGTTATGGTGCTGAAATTCAGTATCAGGGAGTAACGGTATTATCTAATCTTGGAAATGGCTGGGGCTAAGAGATGACACCAGCGGAACTTGCAAAAAAAGATGAATTTTATTCTATTTATTGGAGCGAATATAATTTCGTAAAAGAGAATGGAAGTTCAGAATTGAGAGAGATGCCGGATTATTTGGATCAGGATAGACCTTCTTTTGAAGCCAGAGCATAAAATAAATATTGTGCGCAAGGAAAAAATGAGCATAGGAGCAGTGCCAGGTGGCACTTTTGATTTTTCACGTGAAGTCCAGAACTTTATGATAAGATTCATAATCGAAACAATTATGCCGATATATAGAAAAGAACAGGTAAACGGATTTACGATGTGATATGTACAAGGAGGACACCGGATATGTCAATGAATGTAAGCACAACCACGGCTGCTTATGCAAGTTACCAGAACAACTACAAGACTGGTACGGCAAATAAGAAAAAGAAACAGCACAAACAAACAGAAAATACGAAATTAAAGAAAAATACGACTGAAAGCATCGCTGAAAAAAATCTCAGTAAAGCGGCACAAAAAATGCTGGAGAATTTGCGTGGATCAAGAAACGACATGGATTTTATGGTTGCCGATTTTGAAAATGGTGATAATGCCAAAGATATTTTAGCCCAAAGTGATAAGGAGTATACGGTTATTTTCTCAAAGGAAGAAATGGAGAAGATGGCGTCTGATCCGAAATATTATGCAGAAAAAATGCATAGCATTGAGGGAGCTTTGCGCATGTCAGATGAAATCAATGCCCAGTTCGGATTTGAAAGAACATTCGGTAAGACTAACGGCAATGCAGATGCTGATACAAAAATAACAAAATTTGGCATCTCTTTTAATAGTGACGGAACTACAACCTTCTTTGCACAATTGGAAAAATCATCAGCCAGTCAGAAAGAATATCTTGAAAAGATTCAGGAAAAGAAAGCTGAGGAGAAAAAAGAGGCAAAGAAAAAGGAACAGTCCAAGCAAATCGAAGTACGAAAAACTACAGTTCAGGAAAATTCAAAAGAAGAACTTTTGGATAAGATCAAAAATATTGACAGGGATTCTATCAAACCGGAGGAGAATAAAATCGGCGGAAGGGTTGATTTTTTGATTTAGTGAATTTGGAACAGATGAAATATATGCCAATATGGAGGAATAATATTATGCAGATAACAAGAGATAATTATTCGCAATATGCTCAAATGGTTCAGCAGATGTTCGGGAAAAAAGCAAGTTCAAATGATCCGTTAGCACAATGTGATTATGGTAATTTCTCATTAAGATTTAAGCCTGTGGACATTAATTTTACCAAACCAAACTGGGATACTATCATGACAAAACGAGATAAACCAGCGATGTCAGAGGAAGAATTTGACGAAGCAATAAAAGAACTTGCAAGAAAAGAGTTTGCTACTGGAAAAAGGGATGATGATGCTTATCGAAAATTGTGTATGCAGCATGGAGAAACAGTATCTCCTGATAGAAAGGCTATATATGAATCAAGCATGAAAAAAACTGGTGGCAAAATGAATGCTGCATGTATGTTTTGGGATTCAAAAGGTAATAAAACGCTTTCTTATAATCCAGAGTCAAGAAACTGGAAAGCTATAAGTACAGATGAAGAATTTGCAAGAGCAAGAGTGTTTACATCAATTTATAATGATGAGTTAGCCCGTTTGAAGGAAGAGTATGGCGAAAAAGCGAAAGGAAATGTTTCTTATAGCAAAATAAAGGCAGATATATCCGCAGAGGAATCAAAGGAAAAGAACAATAATGAAGGAAATACTATTGATTTGCAGATTTAGATTGTTGATTGCGTTTTAGTAAATAGTAGATAAAAAACGGAAAGATATTCATCGCTGGTAGCGGCATTGAGTTCATAAATTACTACTACTCTAGATAAAAGTAGTATTCCGATAAGTTAAAAGATAAAGCAGATGCAAATAGACACGAATCCCAGCGTATACCAATGAAGGAGTTTATTTCATTTCTTTAATAGTGCAGACATGACTAAAAGACAGGGCAGTGAACCAATAATGGTTTACTGCTCTTTTCACAACAAAAAAAGGTCATTTCACAACAACTGTGGCAGATATAATCTGTTCGTCCGATATAATAAATATATTTATCAGACAAAAAGGAAGTGGCAAAATGCAAATAGCTATCTGTGATGATGAAGTATCTATGGTTCAGATACTGGAAGAAAAGATAAAAAAGTTATTGCCGGATGCGGTTATAGATAAATATTTATCGGGTGATGAACTGATCGCAAGTGGCAGTAAGCCGGATATTCTTTTTCTGGATATTCAGATGCCGGGAATGGATGGGATGGAAACGGCAAAGATGCTTCGTCAGGACAATGAGAATATGATACTCATTTTTGTGACAGCAGCAGAGGAGTATGTTTTTCAGGCATTTGATGTCGGAGCATTTCATTATCTGGTTAAGCCATTTTCCGATGAGAAATTGAAAGAGGTTGTGACAAAGGCAGTCCATAACATAAAAAGGAGTTCCAGACTTGAAAAAGACGAAAAGTATATTATGGTACAGACCGCCGGAAGTCATATAAAGATTTTTCTGCGTGATATTGTGTATGCCGAGGTGTATAACCGGAAAGTTATTATCCATACACGAAGTACGGATATTGAATACTATGGTAAATTACAGGAATTAAGTGATATGGCAGGAACAGATTTTTTCCGAACACACAGAGCCTATCTTGTACATTTTAAATATGTAGAAAAATATGATGCAACTTGTGTAACTATGAAAAATGGAACTGCATTGATTGCAAAAAAGAATTATCCGGAGTTTGTGAGGAGGTATCTGAAGTATAACCAGAGGAAAGGAAATGAAGTCAGATGAGTTTAGTGGAAAGATGTTGGATGATCACATCGAAGTTTTCTGTTATTGCAATTTTGATTATTACAGGAATCTGTTTTGGTGTTTTTGTATATCCATATATGAAAAAGAAAAGGGAAGCTGCTCTGGTCAGTATTGTTTATATTGGAATTATGTCTGTGCTGTATCTGATACCGCAGCAGATTGGCAATTTTTCTGCATATATGCTGGGGGTTGTGGCTGCATTTCTTGTGATGTATGTACAGGACAGAAGAAACATCTATCAGAAAATATTTCTTGCAGTGACATTTTTTTCTATCCGTTGGCTTGCGGTTGCAATGGCAGACAGACTGGATGATTTTATCACAAAAGCTCTGGTTTTTGGGAATACGATTGCAGGAAGACAATGGCTGCAATATGGACTTTATGTTGGAACGAGAATTCTGGATATTGTGCTTTGTATCGTTTTCCTTGCAGTTGCAATCGGTCTGATCAATAAAGCATATGTATACAAAAATGATGAAATGAACGTTAAAGAGCTGGTAATGCTCATCATACCTTCTCTTGTGGGAGTTACAGGATATGGCATTCTGCAATATTATCTGAATATTTATGAAAAAGATACAGGAAAGAGCCTGACAGATACCTATGGATTTTATGGAGCTTTAAGCTTTGTGCATTATTTTATCTCTATCATAGCAATTCTTGTTATGACTACGATGTTTCAAAACTGGAAGGTGGCACAGGAAGAACAGACAGGTCAGGAGCTGGTATTAAATCAGGTCAGTGATATGAAAAAGCATATCGGGGAAGTGGAAAAGCTGTATCAGGATATCCGCAGCCTGCGTCATGACATGGGGAATCATATACAGATGCTGGAACATCTTGTGGCAGAGAATCATATGGATGATGCAGCAGAATATATGGAGCATTTGAAAAAGGAGTGGAATGAAATATCTCCTGAGATAAAAACGGGGAGTCCTGTCATTGATGTGATTCTGATGGAAAAGTTAAGAGAAGCAAAGGAAAAGCAGATTCGTTTTATATCAGATTTTCATTATCCGGGGGATACGAAATTAAATGCATTTGATTTAAGCGTGATCTTAAACAATGCACTGGATAATTGCATGGAAAATGTAAGTGGAGAAAATCCTTATATCAGTATCTCTTCTTTTCGGAAAAACAGTATTTTTATGATAACCATAAAGAACAGATATGAGGGAGAGTTAAATTATAAGGACAGTGATCTGCCGGAAACAACGAAATTCGGGAAGGAGCATGGAATTGGACTGCATAATATCCGGAGGGTTGCAAGGATGTATATGGGAGATATATCTTTAGAACAGGAGAATCAGGAAGTGGTTCTAAGTATTATGTTACAGGTAGAATAAGGACAAAAAGCACCTCCTCAATAGTTTTTTGAAATTCCCGTGTGAGGGGGAAAGTTGATTACAAAC
>NZ_QUEC01000028.1:49770-51616 GCF_003478095.1 Clostridium sp. AF34-10BH | reverse complement strand
TATCGCATGCTCCGGGAGTTCGTGGATTTTGCCAATGTATTTAACTAACTTTCTATTTAGTCGTTCAAAGCCATGTCTTTCAATTTCGCAAACAAATTCCGTACCGGCTTAGCGCTTAAAATTACCAGAGTTATGGCTGCTTCAGAGAAGATATAGATAGCATTGTAGGCGAGGGAGTAAGGCAGGGGATCCCAGCCTTCCCAGGCATAGTAGCCGAAGAAGATCCATCCGGAGATCACGGCAAACACATATCTTCCAAGAACCCCGGCAATATATCCCTTGATCAGTCCTAGCTTCGCATTGGAGAAGAGACCGGACAGTCCCAGAGCGCCGAAAGCAAGAAGATAGTCTACCACCAGCTGCAGGGGATATAATACATAGGGATCTATGAGCAGCTGCAGGACACCGTAGGCTACACCTGTGGCAATACCGGCACCCAGACCGAACCAGTAGCCGGGCAGGCAGATCACCAGCATGGAAAGCAAAGTAATGGAGCCGCCGGTAGGAAAATGGAACAATTTGATATTGGAAAGAACGGTTCCCAGGGCAATGGCCATGGCACAGAATGCCAGCTGTTTCACGGTGAGCTTGCCGTGCTTCATCCTGGAATCACCATCGGAAGAAGCGGGAGCTGCCGCAGTCTTTTTCATCTGCATGCGGGCAAATAAAACAGCGGCCGCCAACAGTGCGGCCAGAATGATCACCAACAGGACATTTCCCAGGGTAGTGGGGATATAAGTAGTCTCTCCCCAGTCATTGGTAACAGCAGTGTACAACATAAAAAAATCCTCCTTCGTGTGTGCGAGGAGGGACAACATCGTATTCATACAGATAAACTCTCTGTATGAATAATGTGCTTCCTTACGCCGGTATTACCCGGTTCAAGTAGTGAGGGTTAGAAGCGGAGCCTTGACGGCGGCACTTCAATCTCAGCGATGTGCTCCCCTAGCGGATATTCTATTTACCTGTTTACTATAGTGCTTTATCGTAGCAGTGTCAAGCGTTTACTTTCGGAATGCCCCGGGGAATTTATAAAAAAGTTTTCAACACCTGCAACACTCCGTTTTCCCAATAGGGCGCACAGGTATCCCTTGCAGCGGCAATGACTTCCTCTCTTGCATTGGAAACAGCATAGCTCATTCCGGCGCTTTGCAGCATTTCGATGTCGTTCAGATTGTCTCCAAAGGTACAGGTCTCATCTGGCGCAATCCCCAAATATTCCTGGAGAAAACGGATCGCAGACCCCTTATTTACCCCAAGGGGATTGCAGTCCACCCATTCTTTTCCGGCAGAAGCAAGCTTCGCCCGGGACTGCCAGGTGGGAGTGAAGACAGGTGCACACATTTCTTCACAGGCGGAAGGATGATATACAGTGAACTTGATCACATTGTCCACGGGCGTTTTCATAAGATCGGCAGATTCCCGGATGTCATATCCGTAGGAATCCGTAAGCCACCGGAACATCCGGCTTCCAGCATCTTCCGCCAGGCAATAATCCGGTGTGGCAATAAAATAATCGCAGTCCGGTAATTCATTCCGGACTGTCTCACACATGCCGTGCCAGATCTCTTTGGGTAAGGTATGCACCTTTAAAATTTCCTTCGGTGTGCGGACCACGGTACCGCCGTCGGTGATATAGAGGAGCTTGTCGCGGATGGGAGCAAAAAGCTTCCGCTCACTGATAAATTGTCTGCCGGAACAGGCAACGAAACGGATGCCTTTTGCAATCAGCTTTTCAATGACGGTCATGTATTCAGGATCCAGCATCAGAGTGCCGTCCTTCAATAGCGTGCCGTCAATATCGGTTGCAATAAGTTTGATCATAGTGCCTCCTGAATCTTACATT
>NZ_QUEC01000028.1:0-49760 GCF_003478095.1 Clostridium sp. AF34-10BH | reverse complement strand
TCATAGTGCCTCCTGAATCTTACATTTCATTATATCGTGAGCACAGCTCACTCAATGCATTTCGCAAAATCACACTTGCACGCAAGTGATTTTGCTTCATTATATCATGATTCGCACCTTCGGTGCTTAACGTTGCTTCGCAACTATCATGATCAACTTCGCCGTTCGCCAATCATGCAAGCATGTTGGCTCTCTTGCGCTCATTATATCATGAGCTCACGAATCTGCGCTATCGCGCTCTACATCCTGCTTCGCAGGATATTCGTTCGCTAATGAGCCCAGAAAAACAAATGTCTGCTTAAGCGCGGTGAGATAAGAAAACAAGCAAAAAGCCTTAAATCATCGCGTTTATGGACGGCGGGCAAACAGGTTACAACTGAATAACCGAGCAAAAGGGGCGTTATCAGACCGATAGCGTCCCTTTCTGCATATTGGCATACCGCAGCTTGAAAAGAGTTGCGGTTTTTTTATGCCCAAAAGCAGGCGGTAACGTGGAACGTTAGGCGCGAAAAAGCCCTTGCAATACAAGGCTTTTCAGACGCAAAAAACGGCAAAGGCATACTGCAATACCAAAACCGCCAAAAACGGCTTTCTAATATTCCACGCAAACCGAGAAAGGAAGTGATAAAAAATGGCAGTTTTCCGAGTTGAGAGAAATACGGGCTATACCGTTATGAGCAACCACCACTTGCGCAATAAGGAACTCACCTTAAAGGCAAAAGGCTTGCTTTCGCAAATGCTGTCCTTACCCGAAGATTGGGATTATACCCTTGCGGGCTTATCTCACATCAACCGCGAGAAGATCGACGCAATCCGCGAAGCGGTCAAAGAACTTGAAAAAGCCGGATATATCGTCCGCAGCCGGGAACGCGACGAGAAAGGACGTTTGCGCGGTGCGGATTATGTCATATATGAGCAGCCGCAGCCGCCTACATCGGATTTACCTACATTGGAAAATCCAACATTGGATAATCCAACGTTGGAAAAACCTACGCAGGAAAAACCTACGTTGGAAAATCCAACGCAATTAAATAAAGATATATCAAGTAAAGAACAATCAATTACTGATTTATCAAGTACCCATTCCATTCCTTTCCATTCCCTAAATCCCTTGCCTTATGAGCAGGACGAAGCGGCTACGCCGCCGGAAAGGAAAAGAACGGAAGCGAAAACAAACAGCGCAATAGAGATTTATCGGGAAATTATCAAAGACAACATCGACTATGACATTCTCATTCAAGACCCCAAAATGGATAAAGACCGTTTGGACGAGATTGTAGAAATCATGCTGGAAACCGTCTGCACAGCCCGAAAGACAATCCGTATCGCCGGGGACGACTACCCCGCCGAACTTGTCAAATCAAAGTTTATGAAGCTGAATAGCAGCCACGTTGAGTTTGTTTTGGATTGCATGAGGGAGAACACAACCAAAATCCGCAACATCAAGCAGTATCTTAAAGCGGTGCTGTTCAACGCGCCGAGTACCATTGACAGCTACTATACCGCCCTTGTCAATCACGACTTTTACGGCAGCAAATGAGCATAGCCGCAGTTTACCGGGAAAGGAGTTGATACCTTGCAGGAGGAAGTAACCCAAAAAACGATTGCCCTATCCGTCAACGTGGGAAAAGGCGCGGCAAGGCTTACCGAACAGGCGTTGCAGAAAGCAATCAAGAAGTTTTTGGAGCAGAAAAGCAAAGCCCCGCATGGGAAACAGACTATGCGGCAGCTTATGAAGCAAAATGCGGGTGTTTCCAACATCGAGATCACCGACAGCAATATCAAAGCCTTTGAGAGTACCGCGAAGAAATACAACATAGATTTTTCGCTGAAAAAGGTTAAGGGCGAACAGACCCGTTACCTTGTGTTTTTCAAAGGCAGGGACGCGGACGTTATGACCGCAGCATTTCAAGAGTTTTCCGCAAAGAAGCTGAACAGGGACAAAAAGCCCTCTATCCGCAAAGCCCTTGCCGCAGCAAAGGACAAGGCGAAGCAGCTTAACGCCGCCCGCGACAAGGTAAAGAAAATAGACAGGGGGCGCGAGATATGAAGCAGATGAACTACAAAAAGCTGATAATCCCGAATATCCCGTATGTGTTCTTTGTCTATCTCTTTGATAAAGTCGGACAAGCGGCGCGGCTTGCCCCCGGCGCGGATATTTCCGAAAAGATACTCAATATCACACAGGGATTTTCCGAAGCGTTTTCAAATGCCTTGCCGAGCGTTCACCCGCTGGATTTACTTATCGGCATTGTCGGCGCGGTGGTTATCCGTCTGATTGTCTATGTCAAAGGGAAAAACGCGAAGAAATACCGCAAGGGCGCAGAATACGGCAGCGCCCGATGGGGCAACGCCGAAGATATAAAGCCCTACATCGACCCGGATTTTCAGAACAACATCATTTTGACGCAGACCGAACGGCTTACCATGAACAGCCGCCCGAAGCAGCCGAAATACGCGAGAAATAAAAACGTTGTGGTGATCGGCGGCAGCGGCAGCGGAAAAACAAGGTTTTTTGTAAAGCCTAATTTAATGCAGCTTCATTCTTCCTACGTCTTGACAGACCCGAAAGGCACCGTCCTAATCGAGTGCGGAAAGCTGCTGCAACGGGCAGGCTACCGCATTAAGGTACTGAATACGATAAACTTTCGGAAAAGTATGCACTATAACCCGTTTGTCTATATCCGCAGCGAAAAGGACGTGTTAAAGGTTGTCAATACCCTTATCGTGAATACCAAAGGCGAGGGAGAAAAAAGCGCGGAAGATTTTTGGGTGAAAGCCGAGAGATTATTATATTGCGCGTTGATCGGCTATATTTGGTATGAAGCCCCCGCCGAGGAAATGAACTTTACAACGCTGCTTGAACTTATCAATGCAAGCGAAGCACGCGAGGACGACGAGGAATACCAAAGCCCCGTTGATCTACTCTTTGCCGATTTGGAAGAACGCAGCCCCGACCATTTCGCAGTGAAGCAATATAAAAAATACAAATTGGCGGCGGGTGTTGTATGCTCTAAAAGACTTCTTAATCAAGCGGTTTGGAAGTCTCTTAGAACACACAACCTAAAACCGAAGAAAGGAGCGCAAGTTATGAGAAAAAACGAGAAAATCACTGCTCTGTATGAACGGTTGAGCCGTGATGACTTTGGCAAGGATGATGACCAACAGCGTGAGAGTAATTCCATTTCCAACCAAAAAGCAATGTTGGAGGAGTTCGCCGCACGGCAGGGGTTTACGAACATTGTCCATTTCACGGACGATGGCATTAGCGGCACTTGCTTTGACCGTCCCGGATTTCTGGCAATGATGAAAGAGGTTGAAGCCGGAAATGTGGAGTATCTGTGTATCAAGGACATGAGCCGCATGGGTCGTGACTATCTGAAAGTCGGTCAGATTATGGAAATCCTGCGTCAGCGTGGCGTTCGCCTTATCGCCATCAATGACGGCGTGGACAGTGCCAGAGGTGATGATGATTTTACCCCTTTCCGCAACATTATGAACGAGTATTACGCCAGAGACACCAGCCGTAAAATCCGTTCCACTTTCCAGTCCAAAGGCAAGTCCGGCAAGCACCTCACAGGCACAGTCATTTACGGCTATCTCTGGAACGAAGCCAGAGACCAATGGTTGGTTGACCCCGAAGCCGCAGAGGTGGTCAAGCGTATCTTTGCCATGACGATTGAGGGCTACGGTCCGTATCAGATCGCCAGCAAGCTGAAAGAAGAAAAAATTCTCATTCCGTCCGCTTACCTTGCCCAGCACGGCGAGGGCGTGAACAAGAATAAGACTTTCAAAGATGTGTACGGCTGGGGTTCTTCCACCATCTGCAACCTTCTTGAAAAGCGTGAATATCTGGGACACACCATCAATTTCAAGACCCGAAAGCACTTCAAGGACAAGAAAAGCCATTATGTCCCGGAGGACGAATGGACGATTTTTGAGAATACGCACGAAGCCATTATTGACCAGCAGACCTTTGACCTTGTGCAGAAAATCCGTGGGAATGTCAGACGCTACCCGGACGGCTGGGGCGAAGCAGCTCCCCTCACAGGCTTGCTTTATTGTGCCGATTGCGGCGGCAAGATGTATGTCCACCGCACCAATAACGGCAAGCGCATTTCTCAATACACCTGCTCACAGTACACAAAAGTTCCTTGCGGGACACTCTGCAAGACCCAGCACCGTATCAATGAAGATGTGGTACTGTCCCTTGTCTCTGAAATGCTGAAAGCCATTGCCGAGTATGCGAAGCATGACAGAGCCGAGTTTGTCCGTGTGGTGCAGGAAGCACAGTCCAGCCAGCAGACGGCAGAGGTCAGGAAACAGCGGACACGCCTTGCCACAGCAAAGCAGAGAGTTTCCGAGCTGGAAGTCCTGCTCTGCAAAATCTATGAGGACAACATTTTAGGCAAGCTGTCCGACAGCAGATACGCCACTCTGGACGCTCAATACGAAAAGGAACAGTCCGAGCTTACCGCTGAAATCTCTGTTCTGGAAAAGGCTGTCAAGAGCTATGAGAAGCACGAAAAGGACGCTGACCGTTTTATCGCTCTGATTGGTAAGTATGAGAACTTCGACAAGCTGACCATTGCCATGCTCAACGAGTTTATCGAGAAAATTCTTGTGCATGAGCGTGACCGCAAAGGAAGTATACAGACCACACAGGAGGTTGAGATTTACTTCAATTTTGTTGGGCGTTTCGTTCCCCCGGCGTTTGGAGAAGTGGAGCTGACCCCGGAGGAATTAGAAGAAATCCGCAAGCGAGAGGAACGCAAGGACAGACTTCATCAGAACTACTTGAAGCGTAAAGCCAGCGGAGCGCAGAAGCGATACGAGGATAAAATCAAGGAGCGGAAAAAGGCAGAAATCGAAGCCAAGAAAGCCGCCATTCGTGCAGAGGACATTGCAAAGGGCGTGTTCGTCCCTGTCAGCAGCTTACCGCAGAGAGAGCCAATGAAAGGAGTACAATCAGCATGAATATCACTTACACACAGAACGGCGATTATCTTATCCCGAACATCGTTATCCGCAAGACCAAGCCCATCGGACACTACGGCAGACTTCGCAAGGCGTATCTGGAAATGCACCGCCCGATACTGTTCAATGAACTGGTGCTATCCGACAAGCTCTTTGAACATTGTGCCGAGATTGACGAAGCGGCACGAAACCGCATGGAGCTGATCGTGCGGTCACTGGCAGAGCAAAACGGTGTGACTGAGCAACTGAAAGCCGATAATCAAATGGAATGGGTGCGGCAGATGAACGCTTGCAAGGCACAGGCAGAGGAGATTGTGAAAGCAGAATTGATTTATGATTGAGTGAGGAAGTCCGGGCAGAAAACTGTTCGGACTTTTCTCATATATTCCAAAGTTGCGATAGAATTGTTCACGAGTTTTATGGTATAATTTGAATGCGAAAAATCGTAGAATTGGAAGTTGGTAGGAGGTTGTTTTATGAGCCTTGATAGGAAAATAAATCGCATTCAATTTCTCTCAGGAAATTCGCTAAAGGTTATTGCTGTACTGACAATGCTTATTGACCATCTATGTAAAATTGTGCTGCAATGGCTGCTATCAAACTACTGGGGGGCTATGGCAGATAACGGGCAAATGTCGTGGGAGAGATTCCGAGAGATAGATTATTTCATACGGTTTGATTTGCAAAGCATTGGGACGATTGCTTTTCCGCTATTCTGTTTTTTGCTGGCAGAAGGATTCCAACACACAAGAAGTAAAAAACGCTATATTGGGTTGATGCTTGCATTTGCCCTTATTTCGGAAGTTCCATTTGACATAGGTTTCTTTAGTGCGTATTCACGAATGGAAGATACATTTCCGTTTTACTTGAAGTATCAAAATGTATTTTTCACCTTGTTTTTAGGCTTATTGACATTGGTATGCCTTGAAAGATTTTCGTGTAAATCAGACCTACCGGTGGATAGAATAAAATCAGCAGTCCTGCAAGTTCTCAGTGTAGTGCTTTTTTCCGGCATTGCGGAAGGAATCCATTGTGACTACGGTATGCAGGGGATCTTATTCATATCAGCATTTTATATTTGCCGTAATCACCGAATCTATCAAGTGTTGCTGTTCCTTTTGGCTTACATGGGGACAACGGGGAATCAACCGCCTTTATGTACGCTTCTTGCCTGCTTGCTTATTCTGCTATACAACGGAAAGCGTGGTAAACTGAAGCTAAAATACTTCTTCTATGTTTTTTATCCAGCACATATCCTTGTCCTATATTTGATTCAGATAGGACTCGGAAAATACTTACTGAAATGACTAATTGCAGTTTGTCGAGAAATTAAGCCGGAGCAAACCCCTTTAGGAACTAAAGGGCGCACTTCTATACTCTCTGTCGAGAGTAGTGCGTCCTGCGGAGCTTCATTCTCCGTCAGCAGAAGAAAACTGCATGACCGAGAATGTTGCGTCACTTCGTTCCGTCAAGGTGGCTACACCCCCTTGCGCCGCTAAAGCGGCTATCCCCTGTGGACTTGCCGTCCGCAAACGGTTTTGACAAACCGTTCGCCGCCAGCAAGTTTGAAAATCAAGAATCTTAATTTGATAAAGGAGTGTGATTCTATGAAAAAGAAATTACCCATAATCCTCTTGGGTGTTATTTTGGCTTGTGTGTTGGTTTTCGGTTTCCTTTATGCAAACAATGACATTGGTAAAACCGCAAACAGTTTAGAAGCAGACATTCGCCAATCTCAAAAAATTTTGGATGATTGGATTGTTGATGGAAGCATTTCCGACACAATGGCTGCATTTATTTCTTACCCACAGGACAAGACAGACCACACTTTTTCTGTCTATGTAAATCGCCCTGGCTTGTCTTTTGGATATTTCTTCCGTGGTGGTGGAGATATAGTTGAGGTTGATGATTACATTGCAGAGTTTGTTGTTGAGGGAAATAACGAAAGGGCATTTATCTCAATGAATACCCAAAATATTGTTCGACTTGAAGTAGATGATGGCAACGGCATTCAGGTGATTGATATTGATAGTGGCAAGCCTTTCGCCATTGTCCTGCCCCTCAATGTAGGAAACATCTGTTTCTATGATACGAATGGAAATGTTGTGGAATATCTTCGCCAACAACTTTGACCAACTTCAATTTACCGAACTGAACACAACAACTGAATACCGAAAAACTGACCGTTGACTGGTCGCAATCTGCGAAAAGTTGACGGTCTTTTTTTATCCCCATTTTCAAAAAAGGAGGTCACGAAAAATGGCAAAACCGAAAAACCCTGAACAGCTCCGAGCCGAAAAGGAACAGGTCGAGACACAGCTTGCACAGGAACAGCACAAGCTGGAGCGTCTGGAGAACAGAAAGAAGTATCTGGAGAAAGGCGAGAGACAAAAGCGCACCCACCGTCTTTGCAATCTGGGCGGCACGATTGAGAGCCTTGCCCCGGAGTTCAAAGATCTCACACGCACCGAAATGACGGAGCTGATGGAGTACATCTTTTCTCTGCCCGAAGTCCAGCGAGCCGTCCGTCACATGGCGATTACCCATATCAGCCAAGCAAACAGAGAAAAGGAGTTGAAAGCCGATGGCACTATTTCATCTGAGCGTCACGCAGACTAAGCGAAGCGCAGGACAGTCCGCTATCGCTTCTGCTGCCTACCGAGCCGGGGAGCGATTGTATAGCGAGTATTACGGCGAATACAGCGACTACACCCGCAAGGGCGGCGTGATCTGCTCTGACATTCTCTTGCCGTCCCATGCACCGCCAGAATACGCAGACCGCCAAACCCTATGGAACGCCGTGGAAAAAGCCGAGCGTGGAAAGAACGCCCAGATTGCATACAGCTTTGACATTGCCTTGCAGAATGAATTTTCCCTTGAGGAAAACATCGCTCTTGCAAGGCAATTTTTATTGGAGAACTTTGTGAGCCGTGGCATGGTGGTTGACTTCGCCGTACACCAGCCAGACCGGGAGGACGGCGGCATACCCAATCCGCATTTTCATGTGCTTTGCCCCATCCGCCCCATCGAGCAGAACGGCAAATGGGGACTAAAGCAACGCCGGGTGTACGAGCTGGACGAGGACGGCAACCGTATTAGAGACGCAAACGGAAAGTTTGTGTTCAACGCCGTTCCCACTACCGACTGGGGCAGTCCCGAAACGCTGGAACATTGGCGGCAGACATGGGCGGAACTATGCAACGCCAAGTTTGCGGAAAAAGGTCTTGATGTTCGTATCGACCACCGAAGCTATGAGCGTCAGGGCGTGGAGCTTCTTCCCACCGTCCACGAGGGCGCAACCGTCCGGGCAATGGAGAAGAAAGGTATCCGCACCGAGAAAGGCGAGTTCAACCGCTGGATCAAAGCCACCAACGCCGTGATCCGGGACATCAAGAAGAAAATCACTTCGCTTATGGGCTGGATAGCGGATATGAAAGCCGAGCTTGCCAAGCCACAGGCACCCGACCTTGTTTCTCTGCTGAACGCCTATTACACCCAGCGCAAAGCCGGGGCGTATTCCCAGAAAGGCAAAATCAGCAACCTAAAGGAGATGAATGATACTTTCAATTATCTCCGGGCAAACGGCATTTACTCCCTTGAGGATTTGGAACACCGTGTCAGCGAACACAGTGCTGCCACAGAGAGCTTGAAGAAAACGCTGGACGAACAGACCGCCCGAATGAAAGCAATTAAGCAGCTCTATGACAGCTCCGCTGCTTTCCAGAACTTGAAGCCTGTCTATGACGGCTTGAAGAAAATCAAGTTTGAGAAGCCCAGAGCCAAGTACAAGGCAGAGCATGAAGCGGAACTGATACAGTTCTACGCCGCCAGACGAAAGCTGACCGGGGAGTTCCCGGACGGCAAGGTGGATATGAAAAAGCTGACCGAAGAGTATGACGAGCTGGAACAGGCGCACGAAACCACCTATGGCGAGTTTAAGGCTGTCAGAGACGATTTACACCGCCTTTGGAAGGTCAAGTCATGTGTAGATACTGCCGCCCGATTTAACGAGCGCACAGAGGAACAAAAGCTCCAAAATCGACCCCAAACACGACAGAAAAAGGAGGAACTATCACGATGAATTACACCCAAGCGCAGATTGATCGGGCAAACGCCGTCAGTCTGGAAGATTTTCTCCGCACACAGGGAGAGACGCTTATCAAAAGCGGACGGGAATACCGCTGGAAAGAACATGACAGCCTGACCGTCCGGGGAAACAAGTGGTTTCGCCATAGCCAGAGCAAGGGCGGCTATCCCATTGATTTTGTCATGGAGTTTTACGGCAAGTCCTTTCCCGAAGCTGTCCAGCTCTTAACCGGCGAAAGCGGTGAGGGACAGAGCGAAGCCAGCACAGCACCGCCCACAGCGTTTCACTTGCCCTTGCACAACAGGACAGCCGACAGAGCAATCCAATATCTCACAGAAAGCCGAGGTCTCAACAAAACGCTTGTTGAGGTTTTTCTTCTTTCCGGGGATATTTACGAGGACGCAAAGCGGCACAATGTTGTGTTTGTCGGCAGAGACCGAAGCGGTACGCCGAGATACGCCCATGTGCGAGGAACGGCAGACCCATTCAGACAGGACATTGCCGGGTCTGACAAATCCTATCCGTTCCGACACGAGGGTAATGGCAATCAGCTCTTTGTCTTTGAAGCGCCGATTGACCTGTTATCGTTCATCTGCCTTTATCCGCAGGACTGGCAGACAAGGAGCTATCTTGCCCTGGGCGGCGTTTCGGGAAAAGCCCTTGACCGTTTTCTTTCTGAACGCAAGGACACCCAAAAAGTATTCCTCTGCCTTGACAGCGATACCGCAGGAAGCGAAGCCTGTACCCGACTGGCACAGTCCATTCCCAGCGAGATCGCCGTCATTCGCCTTGTCCCGGCAAGGAAAGACTGGAACGATGTTCTCCGTCAGCAAGGGGACATTCCCTGCCGCAAATTCATAGCCGAGACAATCACGCTGCGAGAGCTGCCCACTGCCCAGCCTGTCCCCATGCTCCGTATGGCAGATGTGGAGCTGACGAGCGTGGATTGGTTATGGTTTCCGTATATTCCCTTTGGAAAGCTGACCATCATACAGGGCAACCCCGGCGAGGGCAAGACCTACTTTGCCATGCGTCTTGCGGCGGCTTGCACCAACCGAAAGCCTTTACCCGGTATGGAGACCCTTGAGCCTTTCAACATCATCTACCAGACCGCAGAGGACGGTCTGGGCGATACCGTCAAGCCCCGACTGATGGAAGCGGAAGCAGACCTTGAAAGAGTGCTTGTCATTGACGATAGGGACACACCGCTGACCCTTGCCGATGAGCGCATAGCAAGGGCAATCCGGGAGAACAACGCAAGGCTTGTTATCATTGACCCGGTACAGGCGTTTCTGGGCGCAGATGTGGACATGAACCGGGCAAATGAAGTCCGTCCCATCTTCCGCAGTCTGGGAGACATTGCACAGGCTACTGGGTGCGCTATCGTGCTGATTGGACACCTGAACAAAGCCGCAGGAACGCAAAGCACCTACCGGGGATTGGGGTCTATCGACATTACGGCGGCAGTCCGCAGTCTGCTGTTTATTGGCAAGCTGAAGGACAGTCCGACAACGAGGGTGCTTATCCATGAGAAAAGCTCCCTTGCGCCGCCCGGACAGTCCCTTGCCTTTTCTCTGGGAGATGAGAAAGGTTTTGAGTGGATAGGGGCTTATGACATTACCGCTGACGAGCTTCTTGCCGGGACAGACACCGCCAAGACCGAGAGCAAGACCGCACAGGCGCAAATGCTCATTCTGGAACTGCTTGCGGACGGAAAGCGTATGCCGAGCGCAGAGTTGGAAAAGGCAGTCAATGAGCGTGGGATTTCTTCACGCACCATGAGAACGGCAAAGAGCCGTATCGGGGACAGACTTGTGACCGAGAAAGACGGCACAGCATGGGTCTGCTATCTCCGAGACTGACAACGGGAACACGGCAAGCGTGGCAAAGACGGCAAAGGTTTTATAGATACCTTAATGTTGCCGCCTTGCCTTGTTCCCTCATACCGACACCGCCCGATGATGAACAGTCACCGGGCATTTTTCATTTACAGGAGGATTTTGAATGAACAATACCGCAACCCACAGCACCACCACCAACACCCCTTGCCCGACTGTCAGAAAGCAGATCGGCAAGACCACCTATATCGTCCGTGTCCATTTCAGTGAGACCGCCAAAGAGACGATGGAGGACAAAATCAAGCGTCTGCTTCGTGAGGAAGTCCGCAAAATGTGACTTCTTTTTGAATTTGATGAAAAAGTCCTTGACTTTTCGTCTCTGGCAAAACGGCAAAGTCAATCCTTATTTCTTGCGGTGCGCGTCTTGCCCCTTTTGATATAGAGGAACTCCGGGAACTCATGTCCTATGACGAATTGGAACTTGATACATTAGGCGACAGGAAAACCGCGCTTTTCCTCATAATGAGCGATACCGACGACACCTTTAATTTTGTTATTGCTATTTTGCAATCGCAGCTTTTCAATTTGCTTTGTGATAAAGCAGACGACGAATACAACGGCAAATTGCCTGTTCATGTCCGCTTTTTGCTTGACGAGTTTGCGAACATCGGACAGATACCCCGCTTTGATAAACTGATTGCCACAATCCGCAGCCGGGAAATGTCCGCTTCTATCATTCTGCAATCGCAGAGCCAGCTAAAAGCCATTTACAAGGACGCGGCAGAAATCATACTTGATAATGCCGACAGCACCTTGTTTTTGGGAGGACGTGGGAAAAATGCAAAGGATATTTCGGATAATTTGGGACGGGAAACAATCGACAGTTTCAATACTTCCGAAAATCGCGGTACGCAGGTTTCTCATGGACTTACTTATCAAAAATTAGGAAAGGAGTTGATGACACAGGACGAAATAGCAGTTATGGACGGTGGGAAATGTATTTTGCAGCTACGCGGTGTGCGTCCCTTTTTAAGCGACAAATACGATATAACGAAACACCCGAACTACAAATACCTTTCCGACTTCGACAAGAAAAACGCTTTTGACGTGGAACGGTATATGTCTACCCGTCCGGCAATCGTAAAGCCCGATGAAGCCTTTGACATATACGAAATAGATTTGTCCGACGAGGACACAGCCGCCGAGGAATAACGGCGGCATTTTCATTTTCAACAACATTTTTTGAGCCGCACAGCGGCAGAAAGCGAGGTTTATATGGATTTCTTTAACAGCGCAGTTGATGTATTGCAGACTTTGGTTATCGCGCTTGGCGCAGGACTTGGAATTTGGGGCGGCATTAACCTTATGGAAGGATATGGAAACGATAACCCCGGAGCCAATGCTCATGTACGGTAAGGAAGCAAGCAACCGAAAACAAGAGATAGACCGCCAGCACTACACTATTCCGAACCAAAGACCAAAAGATAAGCATTGTGGGAAAATCTAAACTTTTGGATTTTCCTACAATGCCAACTACGGCGGAATCCCTCCCACTCCTTATATCTTTCTGTATACATTGAATTTGTATTTAGTAAAATGCAGACAACACCACGGATCGGCTTTTGGTTGGACAATTCCAACCAAACACCACAGCAGACAGCAGAAAACATTCTGAACGCTAGGAAGCCGGTATGATTGTTACATATAAGGGGAAGAAAAATTTCTTTTAGGTACTTGCTTTCCTAAAACTGATGTGATACAATGATTTAATCCAGAAAAGGAGTAAAAAATATGCGGCAAGGTATTCTTAAATAAAACTATAATCAAATAGTGGGAACAAAGGATTATGATAGCTCCTTTTGTAGGGGCTTAGTTTTTTGTACCCAATTTAAGAATACTTTTGCCTTATCAATTTTGACATATCCCCAAAAACAGCAATCACAAACAGGTGTATGCTGTATATGTGTATGTCCGCAACTTATAATCCCCAGTGGTAAAAGTATTTTACTGCTGGGGATTTTTATGCCCTTTGGGGCTGTAAAGGGAGGACAATCACATGAAAATAATCAATATTGGAATTCTTGCCCATGTAGACGCTGGAAAGACGACCTTGACGGAGAGCCTGCTATATGCCAGCGGAGCCATTTCAGAACCGGGGAGCGTCGAAAAAGGGACAACGAGGACGGACACCATGTTTTTGGAGCGGCAGCGTGGGATTACCATTCAAGCGGCAGTCACTTCCTTCCAGTGGCACAGATGTAAAGTTAACATTGTGGATACGCCCGGCCACATGGATTTTTTGGCGGAGGTGTACCGCTCTTTGGCTGTTTTAGATGGGGCCATCTTGGTGATCTCCGCTAAAGATGGCGTGCAGGCCCAGACCCGTATTCTGTTCCATGCCCTGCGGAAAATGAACATTCCCACCGTTATCTTTATCAACAAGATCGACCAGGCTGGCGTTGATTTGCAGAGCGTGGTTCAGTCTGTTCGGGATAAGCTCTCCGCCGATATTATCATCAAGCAGACGGTGTCGCTGTCCCCGGAAATAGTCCTGGAGGAAAATACCGACATAGAAGCATGGGATGCGGTCATCGAAAATAACGATGAATTATTGGAAAAGTATATCGCAGGAGAACCAATCAGCCGGGAAAAACTTGCGCGGGAGGAACAGCAGCGGGTTCAAGACGCCTCCCTGTTCCCAGTCTATCATGGCAGCGCCAAAAATGGCCTTGGCATTCAACCGTTGATGGATGCGGTGACAGGGCTGTTCCAACCGATTGGGGAACAGGGGGGCGCCGCCCTATGCGGCAGCGTTTTCAAGGTTGAGTACACCGATTGCGGCCAGCGGCGTGTCTATCTACGGTTATACAGCGGAACGCTGCGCCTGCGGGATACGGTGGCCCTGGCCGGGAGAGAAAAGCTGAAAATCACAGAGATGCGTATTCCATCCAAAGGGGAAATTGTTCGGACAGACACCGCTTATCAGGGTGAAATTGTTATCCTTCCCAGCGACAGCGTGAGGTTAAACGATGTATTAGGGGACCAAACCCGGCTCCCTCGTAAAAGGTGGCGCGAGGACCCCCTCCCCATGCTGCGGACGACGATTGCGCCGAAAACGGCAGCGCAAAGAGAACGGCTGCTGGACGCTCTTACGCAACTTGCGGATACTGACCCGCTTTTGCGTTGCGAAGTGGATTCCATCACCCATGAGATCATTCTTTCTTTTTTGGGCCGGGTGCAGTTGGAGGTTGTTTCCGCTTTGCTGTCGGAAAAATACAAGCTTGAAACAGTGGTAAAGGAACCCTCCGTCATTTATATGGAGCGGCCGCTCAAAGCAGCCAGCCACACCATCCATATCGAGGTGCCGCCCAACCCGTTTTGGGCATCCATAGGACTGTCTGTTACACCACTCTCGCTTGGCTCCGGTGTACAATACGAGAGCCGGGTTTCGCTGGGATACTTGAACCAGAGTTTTCAAAACGCTGTCAGGGATGGTATCCGTTACGGGCTGGAGCAGGGCTTGTTCGGCTGGAACGTAACGGACTGTAAGATTTGCTTTGAATACGGGCTTTATTACAGTCCGGTCAGCACGCCGGCGGACTTCCGCTCATTGGCCCCGATTGTATTGGAACAGGCATTGAAGGAATCGGGGACGCAGCTGCTGGAACCTTATCTCTCCTTCATCCTCTATGCGCCCCAGGAATACCTTTCCAGGGCTTATCATGATGCACCGAAATACTGTGCCACCATCGAAACGGCCCAGGTAAAAAAGGATGAAGTTGTCTTTACTGGCGAGATTCCCGCCCGCTGTATACAGGCATACCGTACTGATCTGGCCTTTTACACCAACGGGCGGAGCGTATGCCTTACAGAGCTGAAAGGATATCAGGCCGCTGTCGGTCAGCCGGTCATCCAGCCCCGCCGTCCAAACAGCCGCCTGGACAAGGTGCGCCATATGTTTCAGAAGGTAATGTAAAGATACATAATCGTCAAGACGGCAACAATCAGAAGTTATGGAGGGTAACAATGGAATATAGTAAGGAAGATTTAATGGAAGCAAAAAAGCAAATTTGGGGAGTGGGAGAGAACATGGGAACAGAGGAAAGTAAAAAAATCTGGGAGGAGAACGCACAATTTTGGGATAATGCAATGGGTGACGAATCTAATGAATTTCACAGAGAGGTAGTGCGTCCCAAAGTAACGGAACTTCTATCTCCTAATCCTGCGGATTACATTTTGGATATTGCGTGTGGCAATGGAAATTATTCTTCGTATCTTGCACAAAGAGGCGCTTCGGTTGTCGCTTTTGATTACAGCAAAAAAATGATAGAATTGGCTAAAAGACGGCAATCACAATATGCAAAACAAATTGAATTTTGTGTGGCGGATGCGACCGATAGAAAAAGTATATTAGAATTAAAAAGAAATCGAGCCTTTACGAAAGCAGTTTCTAATATGGCAATTATGGATATTACGGATATTGAACCACTTCTTATGGCTGTTTATGAACTGTTGCAGGAAAGCGGAATTTTTGTCTTTGCAACGCAACACCCTTGTTTTGTCACGTTGACTGAAAAATATATGACACCGCACAGTTACTATGATATAGCGATTGAAGGGCAACCGAAAGAGCAGATTTATTATCATCGTTCCATACAAGATATTTTTAACCTTTGTTTTAGAGCTGGATTTGTCATTGATGGATTTTATGAAGAATGTTTCAAAACCAACAAAGAAATTCCTATGGTAATGATAGTAAGGCTTAAGAAGGTAAAACGTGATAGCTTAAAATAAATTCAAGTTTGTCGGGTAAATAGCAAACCCAGCCGAGCCAGTCAACGGTCAAGATGAACGGCGCATATGCGCAGCCGTTGACAGCCCCGCCCGCCTTTGCTGGTAGGCAATCAAGGGGCGACAGCAAGAAGTGCCACCGCCCCGCACTATTATTCAGAAAGGGGAATTTCCATGACCGACCAGATAGCCTATCAAGAATATATCCAGCGCAGGTACAACGCCTTTTGCAAGACTGTTATCCGCTGTGCCGCCTTGGACAAGATTTTGAAGCTTAAACGGCAATGGGAACGGCAAGTTTCCCTTGACTATCTGATGAACGAGAAGTTTGTCCAGTTTGCCGCGTCGGAGCCGGACGAGGAATACCCATTTACCGTCTGCGGTCAGACCGTCCTGCTCTGCAACGCCGCCCTTGCCGACGCGATCTCTGTTTTGCCGGAGCAGACGCGGGAAGAAATCCTGCGCTATTACTTTCTGCGCCAGCCGCAGCGCGTGATCGGCGCGTGTATTGGCCGGTCACGCAGCACAGCGGGGCGGCATATCCAGCTTGCCTTGCAGCGGCTACGCGAAGAAATGGGGGTGAGCCGGTATGAGTAGACTTCTCCCCTATGAAACAATCCTCAAAGCCCGTGAGGGCGACCCAGAAGCCGTGAACGCTGTCCTGCTCCACTACGCCGGATATATCCGCTATTTCTCAAAAGTGAACGGGCAGGTCAACGCCGAGGTGGAGGACTATGTAAAGCAGCGGTTAATTGACTGTCAATTCAAGTTCCGGCTTGACGAACCACCGGACAAGTCATAAAAACTGAATACCAGCCGCCACCGACGCGGCCAGCGAAAGCAGTAAGTCTTGAAAAAGATTTACTGCTTTTTTTGTTGTCCGGCTCCGCTCCCGGCCATTTTGCCCCCTGCCGGTTGTAGTAGTAAGCGAGGAGGGAATTTTTCTGCCCTGGTGTTTGGCATTTGGAGCATTTACCCGTAGTAGAGGGCAAAGAGAAAGGATTTCTCCAACACCGGGTAGAAACCACTGCGTCCGGTGTCATTTTAGCGAAAGCGGGCAGGAATGCCCTTTACAGGATTAGTAGTAGCAGAAAAAGAGAAACAAACTTTTGTGGTTGCAGTTTTCCAAAAAAGTGGCGGACGGAAGTGAGAGAAAGTTTGCAGTCACGGAGAGCAAGTTTCTACCACGGTGCCAAAATCCGCAATTCTGCGGTTTTGCCCCTCGCGGGAAACTTGTTGGGGAGTGCCTTCCCCAAACCCTGCTATGCGGCTTGCGCCGCTTATCCCCGCCGCGCTCATGCGGCAAGAAAGGAGGTCACGACCATGCGAAAGAAATACAACACACCCCACCGCAGCCGCGTTGTGAAAACCCGGCTGTCCGAAGATGAATACGCCGACTTCACAGCGCGGCTTGCGCCCTATGGTATCAGCCAGTCGGAATTTCTCCGGCAGGCGATACGGCGCACGACCATACGCCCCGTTATCCATGTGTCAGCGGTCAATGATGAACTGCTTTCCGCTGTTGGAAAGCTGGCCGCCGAGTACGGCAGGATCGGCGGCAATCTCAATCAGATTGCCCGGTATCTGAACGAGTACGGCGCACCTTACAATGCGCTGTCCGGCGAGGTGCGCGCTGCCATAGCCGACCTTGCCGCCCTCAAGTATGAAGTCCTCAAGAAAGTAGGTGACGCGGTTGGCAACACTCAAGCATATCAACTCTAAAAATGCCGACTACGGAGCCGCCGAGCAATACCTGCTTTTTGAGCATGACGAGTTTACCATGAAGCCCGTCCTTGATGAAACCGGCAGGCTTATCCCCCGCGAGGACTACCGGCTGTCCACACTGAACTGCGACGGGGAGGATTTTGCCGTTGCGTGTATGCGGGCAAATCTCCGATACGGAAAGAACCAGCAGCGGGAAGATGTAAAAAGCCACCACTATATCATCAGCTTTGACCCACGGGACGGCCCGGACAATGGCTTGACCGTAGACCGGGCGCAGGCATTGGGGGAGCAATTCTGTAAAGAGCATTTCCCCGGCCACCAAGCCCTTGTATGCACCCACCCGGACGGGCATAACCACAGCGGCAACATTCATGTGCATATCGTTATCAATTCGCTGCGGATAGAGGAAGTGCCGTTCCTGCCCTATATGGACAGGCCAGCCGATACAAAGGCCGGTTGCAAGCACCGCTGTACCGACGCAGCCTTGCGCTACTTCAAGTCCGAAGTCATGGAGATGTGCCACCGGGAGGGGCTTTACCAAATCGACCTCTTGAACGGCAGTAAGAACCGCGTGACCGACCGGGAGTATTGGGCGCAGAAAAAAGGACAGGCCAAGCTGGACAGGCAGAACGCCCCCATGATTGCAGGCGGTATCACGCCCCGGCAGACCAAGTTTGAAACGAACAAAGAGAAGCTGCGGCAGACCATACGGAAAGCCCTTGCCACCGCCGCCAGCTTTGACGAATTTTCCTCTCTGCTGCTGCGGGAGGGCGTGAGCGTTAAGGAGAGCCGTGGGCGGCTTTCCTACCTCACGCCGGACAGGACGAAGCCCATTACCGCCCGGAAGCTGGGCGACGACTTTGACCGCGCCGCTGTCTTTGCCGTTTTGGAGCAGAACGCCGCCAGAGCCACAGAAAAGGCCGCAGCCATACCCGAATACCCCCGGCATGGGAAAACCGTCATACAGCCTACAAAAGCCCCACAAACCGCCCCGAAACTCGTCGGCGCAAGCTCCATATCCTTCGCTTCCCCGCAAGCGGGAAAGCTCACTCATTCCGCTGCTTCTCCTCTCCCCGCAAAGCCAGACGGCTTTGCGGGGGCCCCAAGTGTGCAGCGGCTTGTGGACATTGAAAAGAAGCTGGCCGAGGGCAAAGGCCGGGGCTATGAACACTGGGCGAAGATACACAATCTGAAGCAGGCAGCCAAGACGCTGAATGTGTATCAGGAATACGGCTTTACTTCCCCGGAGCAGTTAGAAGCCGCTGTTGATACCGCCTATCAGGAAATGCGCCAGACCAGCGGCGAACTGAAAGCACTGGAAACCAAGCTACAAGGGAAAAAGGAGTTGCAGCAACAGGTACTTGCCTATGCCAAGACCAAGCCCGCCCGTGACGGGCTGCGGGCGCAGAAATCGCAGAAAGCCCGTGACGCATACCGGCAGGCAAACGAGAGCGATTTTATCATAGCCGACGCAGCCGCCCGGTATTTCAAGGCGCATGGCATTACCAAGCTGCCCGCCCGGAAAGCGTTGCAGGCCGAGATCGAGCAGCTTATCTCCGAGAAAGACGGCCTGTATAACACCTATCACGAACAGAAACAGCGGTTCAAGGAGTTGCAGACCGTCAAGCGGAACATCGACCAGATTTTGCGCCGGAACGAGCCGCACCGCAGAAAGGAGCAGAGCCATGAGCGATAAGTTACCGAGAATGGACTACCGCCAGCATCGGCGGGCGCGGCGGCTGGTACATGAGTGTTGTAACTACGACGAGGGAAACTGCCTGCTGTTAGACGACGGGGAGCCTTGCGTGTGCGTCCAGAGCATTTCCCTTTCCCTCATGTGCCGCTGGTTCCGTGTGGCTGTTCTGCCCCTTGACGGGGAACTGGCCGCAGCCCTCTTGCACCGAGGGAGCCGGAAACGCTGCGCCGTCTGCGGGGCGGCATTTGTCCCCAAATCCAACCGGGGGAAATACTGTCCCGGCTGCGCCGGACGCATGAAGAAAATCAAAGCCGCCGAGAGAAAGCGGAAACAAAGGCAGAAATGTCACGCTTTAGAGCCTTTCAAACCCGCATAAATCAAGGCTTTTTTCGTGGGTGTCAAAGGGTACGCGATACATTTATCCTTTTCCACCGGAAACGCCGTTCTAAGGCGTGACAAAACGCCAAAATCAACCCGAAACACAGGGAGGTGATACTATCGCTGATTATATCATGGCAGACACGCCGCTGCCTATCTATCTGCCCTACCCCCGTTTCCTGCTGAAAATGGAGATTTCCCAGACCGCCAAGCTGCTGTATTCGCTGCTGTTAGACCGTTCCACACTTTCCCAGAAGAACAAGTGGCAGGACGACGAGGGCAGGATATATATTATCTATCCCATCGCGGAGATAGCCGAAATACTGGATAAGGGCAGCACCACCATAAAGGGGGCGCTTAATGAACTGGACATGGCGGGGCTGCTGGAACGGGAACGGGGCGGCTTCTCCGCACCGAACCGCCTATATGTGAAAGTGCCGCGTGTGCCACAGGTACAGTTTTCCGACCAACTGATGGCCGGAAATCCGACCCTCATAGAGCCGGAAAACCGTCCTACTGATGGTCAGAAAACCGACCTTATGATGGTCGGAAAACCGTCCCCTAACCAAACTACTATAAACAACCTTACAGAGAGCCAAACAATGGGAGTGAGTGGGGAGCCGCCCGCGCCCTATGGCCGATACCAGAATATTTTTCTGTCGCAGACCGAATACGACGAGTTGCAGGCAGAGTACCCCGACAGGTTGGAACGGTTCATCGAGGAAATGAGCCGCTACCTTGCCGCCAACGGGAAAAGTTATCAGAACTATGCCGCCGCCCTGCGGATATGGGCGGGGAACGACAAAAAGAAAGCCCCGAAAAAGGGCATACCAGACTACTCATGCAAGGAGGGCGAGAGTTTATGAAGAACGAAATCAACGCTGTTTTGGAGAATATGACGGCCACCACCCCGGAGCCGGAGGACTACACCGGCGAGGACGGTTTACTGTACTGCGGCAAGTGCCGCAAGCCGAAAGAAGCCTATTTTGCGCCGGATAAGGCTGCTATCTTTGGCCGTGACCGCCACCCGGCAGAGTGCGACTGTCAGAGAGCCGCCCGCGAGGAACGGGAGGCCGCAGAGAAGCGGCGCAGGCACCTTGACACCGTGGAGGAACTGAAACGCCGGGGCTTTACCGACCCCACCATGCGGGACTGGACTTTTGAGAACGACAACGGCAGAAATCCGCAGGCCGGGATTGCCCGCCGGTATGTGGAACACTGGGAGGATATGCGAGCCGACAATATCGGCTGCCTGTTCTGGGGCGGCGTGGGAACCGGGAAAAGCTACCTTGCGGGCTGTATTGCAAACGCCCTCATGGAGAAAGAAATCCCCGTCCACATGACGAACTTTGCCCTTATCCTCAACGACCTTGCCGCCAGCTTTGAGAACCGCAACGAGTACATTTCCCGCCTTTGCCGCTATCCGCTGCTTATCCTTGACGACTTCGGCATGGAGCGCGGCACCGAGTATGGATTGGAACAGGTTTTCAATGTGATTGACAGCCGTTACCGTAGCGGCAAGCCGCTGATCGTCACGACCAACCTCACGCTGGACGACCTGCGGAACCCGGAGGACACCGCCCATTCCCGGATTTATGACCGCCTGCTTTCCATGTGCGTCCCGGTACGCTTTACCGGCGACAACTTCCGGCAGGAAACCGCGCAGCGGAAAATGGAGAGCATGAAGAAACTGATTACCGACTGAAAGGAGTATTGCCTATGGCAGATAGACAGCAGCACGACACCCGCACCACCCGCCGCCCCGACTGCGTGACGGAAATCCGCATGGGCAATTCCGTCCTTGTCGTGTCCGGCTATTTCAAGAAAGACACCACGACCACCGCCGCCGACAAAATGGCGCGGGTACTGGAAGCGGAAGCCGCTGCTACACAAAAATCGGCAATTTGACAAATCATAAAGAAGCTGATTTTACACTTTTGCCGCTATACAGCCCGCCCTATTCCGTGGTACAATGAAACCACGGAATAGTGGGGCTGGCTGTCGGAAACGGAGGATTTTATGTTAAGACAAGCCACCCAAAACCTCATTACCGCCCTTTATCCGAGATTGTCCCATGAGGACGAATTGCAAGGCGAGAGCAATTCCATATCGAACCAGAAAAGGATTTTGGAAACCTACGCCAAGCAGAACGGCTTTACCAATCTGCGCTGGTACACCGACGACGGCTTCTCCGGCGCAAACTTTCAAAGACCCGGTTTTCAAGCCATGCTTGCAGACATTGAAGCCGGGAAAGTGGGTACGGTCATAGTCAAGGACATGAGCCGGTTAGGGCGAAACTACTTGCAGGTAGGGTTTTACACGGAAATGCTGTTCCCCCAAAAGGGAGTGCGTTTTATCGCTGTCAACGACAATGTGGACAGCGCAAACGGCGGCATGGACAACGATTTTACCCCTCTGCGAAATCTGTTCAATGAATGGCTGGTGAGAGATACGAGCAAGAAAATCAAGGCAGTAAAACGAGCAAAAGGCATGAGCGGCAAGCCTGTTACCAGCAAGCCGGTCTATGGCTACCTCATGGACGAGGACGAGAACTATATCGTTGACGAGGAAACCGCGCCGGTTGTCCAGCAGATATACCAGCTTTGCCTTGCCGGGAACGGACCGACCAAGATTGCCCGTATGCTTACGGAGCAGCAAATCCCCACGCCGGGGACGCTGGAATACCGCAGGACGGGCAGCACCCGCCGCTACCACCCCGGCTATGAGTGCAAGTGGGCGACGAACACCGTCGTGCATATCCTCGAAAACCGGGAGTACACCGGCTGTCTGGTGAACTTCAAGACGGAGAAGCCCTCTTACAAGGTCAAGCACAGTGTAGAGAACCCCGTGGAGAAGCAGGCCATTTTTGAGAACCACCATGAGCCTATCATAGACCGGGAAACATGGGAGCGCGTGCAGGAGTTACGCAAGCAACGCAAACGCCCGAACCGCTATGATGAAGTGGGGCTGTTCTCCGGTATGCTGTTCTGCGCCGACTGCGGCCATGTGATGTACCAGCAGCGGTATCAGAACAAAACCCGCAAGCAGGACTGTTACATCTGCGGCAGCTACAAGAAGCGCACCCGCGACTGTACGGCGCACTTTATCCGCACCGACCTGTTGACCGCCGGTGTCCTCTCCAATCTCCGGCAAGTAACGGAATATGCCGCCAAGCATGAGAGCCGCTTTGTGAAGCTGCTTATCCAGCAGAACGAGATCGGCGGCAAGAGAAAGACCGCCGCAGCCACCAAGCAGCTTGAACAGGCGCAGGAGCGCATTGCCGAAGTGAGCCGCATTATCAAGCGGCTGTATGAGGACAATGTAAACGGCAAAATCAGCGACGAGCGTTTCATGGAACTGTCGGCAGACTATGAGCAGGAGCAGCGGGAACTGAAAGACCGCGCCGCCGCTTTGCAGGCCGAACTGGACAAGTCGCAGGCCGCCACCGTCAACGCGGAAAAGTTTATGGGTATCGTCCGAAAGCACCTTGCCTTTGAGGAATTGACCCCCACCCTCTTGCGGGAAATGATTGAAAAAATCGTCGTGCATGAGTGCAGCTATGACGAGAACGGCACCCGCAGGCAGGACATTGAGATTTATTACAGCTTTGTCGGCAAGATTGACTTGCCCGAAGCCTAACGCCCGACCTATCCGACACAATGGCCAAGTGCCGGATAGGAACGGCAAAATTTTTTACACTTCTATTACTTCTTTATCGCACATAAGCAAAATCGCAGGGTATGAAGCAGTTCATGGCTAATTAAAGGGAACAAAAAGAAAGGAAAAACCAATCCAGACGGTATCAGCGGCAGGCTACAAGAATAAATTGTGATTTCACAAGATTGGTGTTATAATAAGAGAAAAGTTCCTGCCGGGGCAACCGCCCCGGTGGTATGGATAGAAAGGCAGGAAAATAATATGCACATCAGCTATAAACCACTCTGGCACACACTGTTAGAGCGTGATATGAGAAAAGAAGATTTAAGGCTTGCCGCTGGTATGACAACGAATATGATTGCCAACATGAGCAAAGAGGGAAAGCACATCAGCATGGACACATTAGCCCGTATCTGCGAAACGCTGAATTGTGAGATTACCGATGTAATTGAGTTAGTACCAGACGAGCCTGCTTCCACAGGAGGTAAGGAACATGAGCGAATTGAAACCAAGAATAACAGAAAACGGAATTGATTATATCCTTGTTGGAGATTACTACATCCCAGACTTGAAGCTGCCGGAAGAACACCGCCCCATCGGAAAGTACGGACGGATGCACCGGGAATATTTAAGAGAAGTCCACCCAGCCAGATTGAACACATTGACCTTGACCGGGGAGTTATGGACATACCTTGCAGACCTGAACGAACAGGCACAGGAACGGTTAGACACCATCATGGAGCAGATGAAAGCCACCGAGGGCGTGACCGAGGAATTGAAGCGTACCCGTCAAATGGAATGGGTGCAGCGTTGCAATAACATTCACAACCGAGCAGAAGAAATTGTTTTGCATGATATAATTTATTCATACGGGAGTAATTAAATCGGAGGTATATAAGATGATTGAAATTGTATTTGGTGAAAGTGCCTGTGGAAGTTTGAAAATTGCCCAAACTTACGGTAAGGGAAAGTATAGAGGAAGTGCAGTTTCGGTCTTTATGAGGCACGAAGATGGGAGTGTTCCATCTTCAGATGAAATGAAAGAAGCACAAATTCAAGCACAGGAACAAGAACATATTGCTTGGGAGAATGCTATTCCATTGGGAGGCAAGAGCAGTGATGTTTATTGTTTTGATATGGCTCTTAGTGTGGGAGATATTTCTGATAATGGAATTGGCGAACAGCGGAAAAATGTTCTCAAGAAAATGCTGTCTGTCTGGTTTGTAGAGGATTTAGACTATCAGGTTGAAGAAAAAATACAGAAAATTAAAACTACATTGTCTTCGGTTATTGAACGATATGTAGCTGGGGAAGAAGTTCGTATTTGGTATAGCTATAATCCGGATGAACTTTGCGGTATGTACTGGCTTATGAAACAACTTCGACCATTAAACTGTCAGACAACAATTTATTTGGTTAAGTTACCTGCCTGGGAATATGGAAAAGAAAATACTATGACATCCAAAATAGCATGGGGTGAGGTTTCTCCTGGCGAATGGGGAAAATATATAACTCTACAAGAAAAAGCTAAGCCTGTATTTCTTTCAGCTTGTGCTATGAAATGGAATCAACTTCAAAATGAAAATGCACCTTTGCGTGCAATGCTAAATGGTAAATTGCAAAGTGTTTCAGAAGATATATATGATAGTTTCATTCTTCGTGAAATTGCGGAACAGCCAGAGCAATTCAAAATGGCTATTGTTATAGGTAATGTTTTAGGAAAATATCAACTTGGAATTAGTGATGTATGGATTTCTAATCGCATTGATAAAATGCTTGAAGATGGTGTGTTGGAAATTATACAGGACGCACCAAAGGGAGAAACAAATTATCGCCGGATATTAAGAAAACGAATGAAATAATAACCACAGCAAGAACCGCTGCTACATGGAAGGCACCCCAACCATGCAACAGCGGTTTTTTTTACCGTTTTTTCCTCTGGCTGATAGGCGTTCCCATTTTCTTTGATTTTTTGAGAATCCGAATCAGCCAGCGAAATTCTTCGTCTGACAGATTTTTATAGTTGATACCGAGCTGCTTGCAGTAAAGGACAACCAGCTTTTCATCCCGGCTGCCCTTGAAATTTTCGACTGCTTCGAGATTTTCTTTCAATTCATCGGCAACGGTGGTCTGGGGCGCACTCTCACTGTCCTTTTTGTGGGCTTCCCGAATATCCCGGATAATCAGGTTGAGGTCATCCAGAACCATGTGACTGAAATACTCATCATCACTGATATGGGCGGCTTGCAGCACTTTCAAATGCGGGTCATCTTCGCCTGGGCGATACCGTTCAATGATTTCATGCCGGACGGTATCGACAAGTGCATTGAGGTTTTGAATCTGCATGGTAGCAATCCCGTCCACATAAATCTCAATGTCTGCAAGAAACTTGATGAAATCTTTATGTGTAGCAAGCTCACAGAGCAGACGGTTGTTAATCCGACCGCTTTTCAGCAGTGCCACCATCTCATCATTCAAATGCAGCTCCGTCAATGGTGTGTTGATCTGCTCCCTGTTCTCTGTCCGGCACAGTAGATAATCAACAGAGACCCCATAGAAGTCTGCCAGCGTGATAAGGTTGCCATGATTGATTTCCTTAAAATCCTCTTTTTCATAACTTCCAAGAGCTGATTTGGAAATGCCTGTCAGCTTTGATAGTTCTTCCAGATTTAAGCCTTTGTCCTTGCGGAGTTCCCAAAGGCGTTCCTGTATGCTTGTTGCTCCTTTCATGGGCGCACGCTCCTTTCCGGCGGTTTGATTGCTGCCGCTTAATTGGATTATATCATACTTTCCGCAATCGTGGAAATTTCCGCTTTTTACCCCTAATTCCTACTTTGTGGACATACGGCACAGGGCACAAAAATGTTCTATGATACAGGTAGTTCATCGATGGATTATTCCAATCGAATGACCAGCCTGTGTGGGATATGCTTCCCCGGCGATGTAGTGCCATGACTTTTGGCAGGGATGTGGAGGAACCCTGACCGAAACGAGCGTACCAAAGGGAGCGATACGCCGCTGTGAGATTCAGGGGAGGAACGACACCGGGGGGAACTGGCGAACTGACACCGAAATGATACCGAAACACGACAATCTGATAGGGGGATAGTCTACCCTATCGCTGATACTTCGGGAGATTTTAAGCGGCTCTATGGCTGTAATTTTGCCGAAAATCGCCCCGAAACCATACACGAAAACGGGAGGAAGCGCAATATGCCGAGAATGAGCAAAAAGAGGAAGCATGAGCTTTCCTTTTACCTCAATGACCGGGGGCGTGTCACTTACAACGAATTATGCCGGAAATGCCAGCATGGGTGCAAGCAGAGCTTCCGGGCGGTTGTGATTGACTGCCCCCGTTATTTATCCAAACGAGCAAAGAAAAAGGAGGAACACACCGAATGAATTTTGAATTTATGACGATAGACACACCATTGCCGCCCTGTATGCCATTTCCCAGAGCGTTGACAGGATTTCCAGTCAGCAGCACCGCAAAGGTCATGTACTGCCGGATGCTGGACGCTATGCTCTCCAAAGGGCAGGAAGACGAGAACGGAATCCTGTTTGTCTGCTTCCCTGTCACAGCCATTGCCGCAGTCCTGTCCCGCAGTCCCATGACGGTCAAGCGTTCTCTGAATGAACTGGAAACCGCCGGACTTATCATGCGGGTGCGTCAGGGCGTTGGAGAACCCAACAGAATTTATGTGCTGATACCGGGAAAGGAGGACGCTGCCCTTGCCTGATACCTTAAAGCTGGAAAAGCTAAACCGGGAGCTGGAGAAAAGCGAAAAGAAACTGCGGAAAGCCATCAATGATGAAAAGGCATTGCAGCACCAGTTAAAGCAGCTTACCCGAAAGGAACGGACGCACCGGCTCTGCACTCGTGGCGGTATGCTGGAAAGTTTTCTGCAAGAGCCGGAACGCCTGACAGATGATGATGTCATGCTGTTGTTGAAACTTATTTTTCACAGGCAGGACACGCAGGAACTATTGAAAAAACTGCTGGAACGGGAGAAGCCGGAAACCCCTTAGTTTACTAAGGGCGCAATTATACACCACCCAGAGGTTGGTGCATTGCGTTCTCCGAAGGCTCCTCGCCGGAGGGCTGTGATTTTCCGCAGTCATGGTCTGCTCCAAATCATACAGGGGACGCTACACTTCCCCTGCGCTGGCTGCCGCCAGCTACCCTTTTGTGGACTTGCCATCTGGGGACACCTTGCGTTGCAAGCTGTTCCCAGCCGACAAGTTTCATAAAATATGCTATCTTTTCGATAGGCAATGAAGTATAATGAAGTCAGCAATAAATCAGGAATTTGAGGTCAAGGCTTAAACGGGAGGTTTATATGAAAAAATACCAATGTCCTTGCTGCGGATATTTTACCTATAATGTTCCGGCAAATGAAGATTGTGGGTATATCTGTCCCGTTTGTTTTTGGGAGAATGACCCGTTCATTGCTTCTGATAACGAACCAAGCGACTCTAATCATGGAATAACACTAAAAGAAGCGAAATCCAATTTCTCAAAATTTGGTGCTTGTGAAAAAGAAATGTTATGTTATGTCCGACCACCGAGAGATGATGAAAAGAAAATTTCATAGCAACAATGTCGAAGTTATGGAGGGAATAAAAGTGAAGGACACTGCTAAGAGAGCAATAGTTACAGTTATTGTGTTTGTTATAATTTATGTTTTATCTGGTCCAATTATCGGATATACAAACTACGATATGTATTTGAAAGGAATTGAATTTTTATCAGCGGTAATCGGAGCAGGATGTTACTGGATAGGAAGCAATAAAAATAGTTCTTGAATTTGACAAAGGAGTTGGAAGTATGAAAAGAATAGGTACAGCATTGACTATCGTGTTCATCATCGCTGGATTTGCAATTTCCTTTTTTATTGGACACTATGTGAGCGACAAGTCACATACAGAAAGTCGAGCAGCACAATTTGATAAATATATTTCTCGTGCGATTGATACAATCAAAGATAAAGGTCTGTCCATTGATGGCGCCCCAGAAGCGATAGCCAGCAATATTTGGGTGGCACACGAATTTTGTGATAGCCCTGAAATTTCCGCAGAACTCAGCAATCTGTGGAATACCATTGTATATGAAAAAGATGTGCTTCTCGGTCAAGAAGATGTGTTGACTGCTCAACTGAAAGATATTTTGGAAAAATGTCAATAGTCTTTGCAAATTTTCTATTTATCATTCACTCATCGGGTCAACTTGTCCCGAACTTTTACAACTAAATACCCGCCGCCCACACAGCGGCACATCGAGCAGGAAATCTGAAAAAAGGTCTCCTGCTTTTTTTCTGCCCAAAATGAGGTGGTAAAACGCCACCCCATCCACCAATTAGCGAAAGGAGGAACACGAAATGCCCTGTCCACACAACGAAATCACGATTGTGCAGCGCAGCCAGCGGCAGTCTGCTGTTGCCGCCGCTGCTTACCAGAGCGGCGAAAAGCTGTTCTGTGGATACGATCAGGAAGTGAAGCACTACCCGGAAAAGCGTGGTATCGTCCACAATGAAATCCTGCTCCCGGAAAATGCCCCACCAGAGTATGCAGACCGCAATACCTTATGGAACGCCGCCGAAGCGGTGGAAAAGCAATGGAACTCCCAGCTTGCAAGGCGGTGGGTGCTGACCATCCCCAGAGAGATACCGCCCGACCAGTACGCTGTCCTTGTCCGGGAGTTTTGTGAACAGCAGTTTGTTTCCAAAGGGATGATTGTTGACTTTGCCATCCATGACCCCCACCCGCCGGGACACAATCCCCACGCCCATGTCTTACTCACTATGAGGGCAATGGACGAACATGGGAAATGGCTTCCCAAGAGCCGCAAGGTTTATGACTTTGACGAAAACGGGGAACGGATAAAGCTACTATCTGGCAGGTGGAAAAGCCACAAGGAGGATACGGTTGACTGGAACGACCAGAAGTATTGTGAAATCTGGCGGCATGAATGGGAGGGCATCCAGAACCGCTATCTGGAAGCCAATGACCGCCCGGAGCGTGTGGACTTGCGTTCCTATGCCAGACAGGGGCTTGATATTGTCCCCACTGTCCATGAGGGGGCTGCTGTCCGGCAGATGGAAAAGCGTGGTATCCAGACGAATATCGGAAACCTGAACCGGGAAATCAGAGCCGCCAACAGTCTGATGAAGTCCATCCGGCAGCTTATCCAAAACCTCAAAGGCTGGATTACCGAGCTGGGAGAAAAACGGAAAGAGCTGCTTGCACAAAAAGCGGCGGAGGAAGCGACACTTCTTCCCAATCTGCTGATGAAGTACATGGAGATACGAAAGGAAGAACGGAAGGACTGGACGAGGGCTGGACAGAACCGGGGGACTTCACAGGACTTAAAGGCAGTCAGCGAAGCCCTGTCCTATCTCCGGCAAAAGGGACTTTCCACTGTGGAGGACTTAGAAGCGTTTCTGGAATCTTCCGGGAAATCAGCCGCAGATTACCGCAATCAGATGAAGCCAAAGGAAGCCCGCAGCAAAGTGATTGACGGGATTCTTGCCAGCCGGACAGACTGCAAGGAATGTAAGCCTGTCTATGAGAAGTACCAGAAGATATTTTTCAAGAAAACAAAGGAGAAATTCAAACAGGAACACCCGGAGGTTGCCCGGTATGCGAAAGCCGCCTCCTACCTTGCCAAGCACCCGGACGATAAGGACAGTACCCAAAAGGAGCTGCAAGAGGAGCAGGAAACGCTTCTGGAAGAAATTGCAGAGCTGAAAACACCTCTGATCGAGGTACAGGCTGATTTGAAGAAGCTGCGGGACATCCGCTACTGGGTACGGAAAGCCACACCCGGCACAGAGGAAAGCAAAGAGCCGCCCAAGAAACAGCCTATCAAAGAAGTCTTGCAGGATAAGGCTGACGAGAAAAAAGCACAAAGAACTGCCCCGGTGCAGACAAAACACAAACAACAGGATATGGAACTTTAACAGGCACTTGCCATTTTCAGATTGAGAATGTCAGGTGCTTTTCTTTTTTTCAAGGAGGGATAGATTTGAATTTATTTGAAGCTGTGAAGCAGTCCGTCACAACAAGACAGGCTGCGGAGCATTATGGAATCCATGTAGGGCGGAACGGGATGGCTTGCTGCCCGTTCCATCATGATAAAACCCCAAGCATGAAGCTGGATCGGCGTTACCACTGCTTCGGCTGCGGTGCGGATGGGGATGTGATTGATTTTGCCGCCGCCCTGTATGGGCTGGGAAAGAAAGAAGCCGCCATACAACTGGCAAATGACTTCGGGCTTTCCTATGAGGACTGGAAGCCGCCGGGAAAGGCAAAAAAGCCCAAGCCCCGGCAGAAATCCCCGGAGGAACAGTTTCAGGAAGCAAAGAGCCGCTGCTTCCGTATTCTTGCTGATTATCTCCATCTGCTCCGGGCATGGAGAAAGGACTACGCCCCGCATTCCCCGGAGGAAGTCTTTCATCCCCGGTTTGTGGAAGCCTTACAGAAGCAAGCCCATGTGGAATATCTGCTGGATGTGCTGCTGTTCGGGGAGACAGAGGAAAAAGCGGCTTTGATTACGGACTACGGAAAGGATGTGATACAGCTTGAAAAGCGAATGGCAGAGCTTGCCGCCGCAAACGCAGCAAGAACTAAAAAACACCATGAACGCCATGCAGCCGCCCCAGAGCATTGAGGAAATCAAGGCGGGGCTGGAAACTACCGAGAAAGGCGGTGTCCGTCAGAGCATACGGAACTGCCTGACCGTATTCCAGCGTGACCCGCTGCTTTCCGGGGCTATCGCATACAACATCCTGACCGACCGCAAGGACATCATAAAGCCCATCGGCTTCCACAGGGAAAGCACCGCCCTGAACGATACGGACATGAAGTATCTGCTTCTCTATCTGGAAGAAACCTACGGGCTTACCAATGAGAAGAAGATTGATAACGCCATCGGGATTGTGGCGAATGAAAACAAGTACCATCCCATCCGGGACTATCTCAATACCCTTGTGTGGGACGGGACAGAGCGAATCCGTTTCTGCCTGCGGCACTTTCTGGGGGCTGACGCAGACGATTACACCTATGAAGCGTTGAAGCTGTTCCTGCTGGGTGCAATCTCACGAGCCTTTCAGCCGGGGTGCAAATTTGAAATCATGCTCTGTCTGGTCGGCGGTCAGGGGGCTGGCAAGTCCACCTTCTTCCGTCTGATGGCAGTCCGGGACGAGTGGTTCTCCGATGATTTGCGGAAGCTGGACGATGACAATGTGTACCGCAAGCTGCAAGGTCACTGGATTATCGAAATGTCGGAAATGATGGCAACCGCCAACGCCAAGAGCATTGAGGAAATCAAGTCATTTTTAAGCCGGCAGAAAGAGGTTTACAAGATACCCTATGAAACCCACCCGGCAGACCGCCCCCGTCAGTGCGTGTTTGGCGGCACTTCCAATGCCCTTGACTTCCTGCCCCTTGACCGTTCCGGCAACCGCCGCTTTATCCCCGTCATGGTGTACCCGGAGCAAGCCGAGGTTCACATTTTGGAGGACGAAGCTGCTTCCAGAGCCTATATCGAGCAGATGTGGGCGGAAGCGATGGAGATTTACCGAAGCGGCAGGTTCAAGCTGGCTTTCAGCCCCGACATGCAGCGGTATCTGAAAGAACACCAGCGGGATTTTATGCCGGAGGACACCAAAGCCGGAATGATACAGGCGTATCTTGATAGGTACACCGGGAGCATGGTCTGCTCCAAGCAGCTCTACAAGGAAGCCTTGAACCATGCCTTTGACGAGCCGAAGCAATGGGAAATCCGGGAAATCAACGAGATTATGAACCAGTGCATTGACCGCTGGCGGTACTTCCCGAACCCAAGAATGTTTTCCGAATATGGCAGACAAAAGGGCTGGGAGCGAGAAAACCCGGCAACGGACTCCGGCAACCCGTCTGAAAAAACGATGGACGGTTTTGTGGAGGTCACAGAACAGATGGAGCTTCCATTCTGAAAATGACCACCCGTTGCACCCCCTGTTGCTATCCCGTTGCCGAGCCGGTTGCCGGGGAAAACCCCTTATTTCCGGGCTTTTCTCCCTTATAACAACCAAAACAACAGAAAAATAAAAGAAAAGTATAAATAGTAACCACCGCCAGATTGAGATTGTTTGCAAGGTCTTTTGAAGCCCGTTGCCGGACTTCGTTGCCGACACCCTCTGTCTGGCTATTTTCATGTATGGAGGATAACTGCCTATGGCAAAAAACAAAACAGAGATTCATGTGACCACTGTATTTGACGGGGAGCTGGATGCAACCGATGTGTTCGTCAGCCTGATTTCCCAGAAATACGGAAAGACAAATACGAAAGAATATCTTGCTAAAAAGAAAGATATGAGCTATAATGAAGATGAGGTTCAAAAGAGCCAGATACCGTCTGGATTGTGTGGGTAAATGGCTATGATGAACGAAATGGAATACAGAACAATCGGTTCGGCACTTGCCGGGGGCTATCGTGCGGCGGTCTATTGCAGGCTGTCAAAGGACGATGACCTGCAAGGCGAAAGTGCCAGTATCGCAAACCAGCGTGATATGCTGGAAAAATACTGCGAAAAGCAGGGATGGGAGGTTGTGGCAGTCTATCAGGACGATGGTTTCACAGGTCTTAATATGGAGCGTCCTGATTTACAGAGAATGTTGAGAGCCATTGAGCGCAGGCAAATCAACCTTGTCATCACGAAAGACCTCAGCCGACTGGGGCGTAACTATCTGCAAACCGGGCATTTGATTGAGGACTTTTTCCCAAGAAACGGTGTCCGCTATATCGCCATGAATGACGGTATCGACACCCTGCGGGATAACAACGATATTGCCCCGTTCAAGAATATCCTGAACGAGATGTACAGCAAGGATATTTCCAAGAAAGTCCATTCCTCTTATCTTCTGAAGGCGCAGAAAGGACAGTTTACCGGGTGTCTTGCCCCGTTTGGGTATCGGAAAGACCCAGAGGACAGAAACCATCTGCTCATTGACGAGGAAACCGCCCCGATTGTGCGGCTGATTTTCGGATATGCCCTGAACGGTCATGGTCCGAACTATATCCGCAGACGGCTGGAGGAAGAAAAAATCCCCTGCCCCACATGGTGGAACCGGGAACGGGGGCTTCGCAATACCCGCACCAAATGGGAAAAGAAAGACCCGGAAAACGGACGGTATATGTGGGACTTCTCCGTTATCAAAGACCTTTTGATGAATCCCGTCTACACCGGGGCGATTGCTTCCCAGAAAAAAGACTACCGCTTCAAAATCGGCACGATTGGGGAAAAGAAGCCGGAGGACTGGATTGTAGTGGAGGAACAGCATGAACCGCTGATTGACCGCATGAGCTTTGATATTGTGCAGAACAAGCTGAAATCCCGCCAGCGTCCGGGGCAGACCAATGAAATCAGCCTGTTTGCCGGACTGATAAAATGCGGCGAGTGTGGGAAGTCGCTGACGATACGCTATACAAACGCAAAACATCCCCAGCAGATTTATTCCTGCAAGACCTACAATGCCTTTGGAAAGAACCACTGCACCCAGCACCGGATTGACTATGACACCCTTTACAGCCATGTGCTGCGAAAAATCCGGGAATGTGCCAGAGCTGCCCTGATGGACGGGAAAGCGGTTGCCGACCGCCTGACTAATACCTGTGAAGCCGAGCAGCGGGAACAGCGGGAAGCAATGGAACGCTCCCTTACAAGGGACGAGGAACGGATTGAGGTTCTGGATAAAATGGTCATGCGGCTTTATGAGGATATGATTGCAGGGCGTATCAGTGAGCAGAATTTCAACACCATGCTGGAAAAGACACAGACCGAGCAGACGGAGCTTAAAACAAAAGTGTCAGAGGGCAGAAAGCGGCTGTCCGATGAAGTCCAGCTTGCCAATGACGCAAAACAATGGGTGGAAGCCATTCAGGAATATGCCAACATCACAGAGCTGGACGCAGCCACCCTTAACCGCTTAATCAAAGAAATCGTCGTGCATGAGCGCATTGACGAAGATAAAACAAGACACATTTCTATCGAAATTCATTTTAATCTCAAACCCATCCCAGAGGTGGAACAGGTCACTGCCTGACCTGTCCCGCCGGGACGGTTCTCTTAAAAACACCATATAGATTTTTTGTACGCCGCCGCCCGCCATCGAGCAGAGTTTTACACCTAATTGGGGATAAAACAGCTTATGGCGGGCGGCGGTGTTGCTCTTATCGGTATGACCCTTGTTCCGCTTCTTTCCGGTCTTTTCGGATAATGCCTAACATAAATACCACCCGCCGCGCCCTCTCGGAAACGGGAGGGCGCGGGAAAGGAGGGATTAACTTTTGATATGGCAGATGATTGAAGATTGGTTTCGTGGCATTTTGACAGACGGGATATTATCGAACCTCTCCGGCTTATTTGACAGCGTAAATACAGAGGTTGGAGAAATCGCAACGCAAGTTGGCACGACCCCCGCCGGGTGGAACGCGGGCATATTCAGCATGATACGCAGTCTTTCGGAAAACGTCATTGTACCGATTGCGGGCGTTATCATTACCTTTGTCATGTGTTATGAACTAATCCAGCTTGTAATTGAAAAAAATAATCTGCACGATCTCGACACTTGGATTTTCTTCAAATGGATTTTCAAAACCTTTGTTGCGGTGCTGCTGGTAACAAATACTTGGAATATCGTTATGGGAGTGTTCGACGTTACACAGAGCGTCGTCAACGACAGCGCGGGGGTTATCATATCCGATACAAGCATAGACGTTACCACCGTCATTACCGACATTGAAGCAAAACTCGACGCTATGAGCGTGGGCGGGCTTTTAGGACTATGGTTTCAATCCCTTTTTGTAGGGCTTACCATGAAAGCCCTGTCAATCTGCATTATGCTTGTGGTGTATGGGCGCATGATTGAAGTATACCTTGTAACAAGCGTCGCCCCTATCCCTATGGCAACAATGGTAAATCACGAATGGGGCAGCATGGGTCAGAATTACTTGAAATCTTTGCTTGCGCTTGGTTTTCAAGCGTTTTTGATTTTGGTATGTGTCGGCATTTATGCGGTATTGATACAGACAATCACAGCAACCGACGACATTTCCGGCGCGATCTGGTCTTGCATGGGTTATACCGTTCTCTTGTGCTTTACCCTTTTCAAAACGGGAAGCCTTGCAAAAAGTGTCTTTTCGGCGCATTAAGGGGGTGAGTTATGATTTGAAAATCGGTTTAATCGACGTTGATAGCCATAATTTCCCCAACCTCTGCTTGATGAAGCTATCCGCGTATCATAAAGCAAAGACGCATACGGTGGAATGGTGGAACGCAAAGGGGCGGTACGACCTTGTATATAAAAGCCGCGTCTTTACGGACACTTATTCCAAAGACACAATAACCGTTACCAACGCGGAACAGGTCATTTTCGGCGGTACGGGCTACGACACGAAAAACCGCTTGCCGCCGGAAGTGGAACACAGCTACCCGGATTATTCTATCTACCCGCAGTTTTTCGGGATTGCCTACGGCTTTTTAAGCCGGGGTTGTCCGAGAAATTGCGGGTTTTGCATTGTCAGCGGTAAAGAGGGGCGCAAAAGCGTTAAGGTTGCGGATTTATCCGAGTTTTGGAAATGGCAGCCGGAAATAAAGATCATGGACGCTAATCTGCTTGCCTGTTCCGACCATGAAAATCTCATTGAGCAGCTTATACGAAGCCGCGCATGGGTGGATTTTTCGCAAGGGCTGGATATTCGCCTTGTGAACAGGGATAATGTCAGCCTGTTAAATCGGGTACGGATAAAAGCGGTACATTTTGCATGGGATAATCCCGACGAGGACTTGACCGGGTATTTCCAACGTTTTTTGGATTTGACCGCCATTAAGAGCAGCCGCCAGCGGCGCGTATATGTGCTTACCAACTACGGCAGCACCCATGAACAGGATTTATACCGCGTGAACACCTTGCGGGCTATGGGCTTTGACCCGTATGTGATGATTTACGAGCGTCCAACCGCCCCGCCTGTTACCCGCCATTTGCAACGGTGGGTAAACAACAAGCGGCTTTTCTATGCTGTTCCCCGCTTTGAAGATTACATTCCGGGCAGAAAGGAGGTATGAAATGGCGTATGTAACCGTCCCAAAGGACTTAACAAAAATCAAAAGCAAGGTGATGTTCAACCTTACAAAACGACAGCTAATTTGTTTCAGCGCGGCGGTAGCAATCGGACTGCCGCTGTTCTTTTTGGTAAAAGACAGCGTTGGAACAACCGCAGCGGCATTGTGCATGGTGCTTGCCATGCTGCCTATGTTTTTGCTTGCCATGTATGAGAAAAACGGGCAACCGCTGGAAGTGATTATTCGGCAATTTGTGGAAGTGAAGTTTCTTCGCCCCAAAGAGCGACCTTATCAGACCAACAATTTTTATGCCGCCCTTGCGCGGCAAGAGCAATTAGATAAGGAGGTACGGGCGATTGTCAAAGGAAAAGAAAAACACCCAAAACGAAAAGCGTAAACTTTCCCGACAGGAAAGGAAACAGATAGATACCCTTATCCGACAGGCAAAGGGCGACGGGAAGCCCAATACGGCGCAGGACAGCATACCGTTTGAGCGAATGTATAAGGACGGGATTTGCCGCCTTGCAAACGGGCGGTATTCCAAGTGCATTGAGTTTGAGGACATCAACTATCAGCTTGCGCAGCCGGACGACAAAACCGCCATTTTTGAAGCCCTTTGCGATATGTATAACTCGTTCGACGCTTCTATCAGCGTGCAGCTTTCCTTAATCAGCCGCCATGCGAACAAGGACGATTTCAAGAACAGTATCACGATTGCGCCGCAGAATGACGACTTCGACAATATCAGAGCAGAATACACCGAAATGCTTAGGACGCAGCTTGAACGCGGAAACAACGGGCTTATCAAGACCAAGTTTCTCACCTTTACCGTTGAAGCAAAAGACATTAGATCGGCGCGGGCGCGTCTTGCCCGCATTGAAACGGACACCCTCAACCATTTTAAGGTGATCGGCGCAGCGGCGCGGGTATTGGACGGGAAACAGCGTCTTGAAGTGCTGCATGGGATTTTTCACCCGGACGGGGAACGTTTTAACTTTGCGTGGGAATGGCTACCCGCAAGCGGGCTTTCCGTCAAAGACTTTATCGCCCCGTCCTCTTTCCGATTTGGCGACGGGCGAATGTTTCAAATGGGCGGCAAGTTTGGTGCGGTTTCCTTTTTGCAGATCGTCGCGCCGGAACTCTCCGACCGTATGCTTGCTGACTTCATGGACGCGGAAAACGGGATTATCGTCAATCTACACATTCAGAGTATCGACCACAACGAAGCAATCAAGACGATTAAGCGCAAGATTACCGACCTTGACCGCATGAAGATTGAAGAACAAAAGAAAGCAATCCGCAGCGGTTATGACATGGATATTATTCCGTCCGACCTTGCCACCTACGGCGGGGAAGCAAAAAACCTACTCCGCGATTTGCAGAGCCGCAACGAAAGAATGTTTCTGCTTACGCTGCTTGTCTTAAACCTTGCAGATACCAAGCAGAAATTGGATAACGAAGTATTTGGGGCGGCGGCAATCGCGCAGAAATACAACTGCATTTTGACCCGCCTTGACTACCGGCAGGAACAGGGGCTTATGTCCTCTATCCCGTTGGGGGATAACCTTATCCATATCCAGCGCGGCTTGACGACCAGCAGCACCGCCGTTTTCGTTCCCTTTACGGTGCAAGAGCTGTTCCAAAGCGGCGAAGCATTGTATTACGGCTTAAATGCCCTTTCCAACAACATGATTTTGTGCGACCGAAAGAAGCTGAAAAACCCCAACGGCTTGATACTCGGCACACCGGGCAGCGGCAAAAGTTTTTCTGCAAAACGCGAAATCACAAACGCTTTTCTCATTACGGCAGATGATATTATCATTTGCGACCCCGAAGCAGAATATTACCCCCTTGTCGGACGTTTGAAAGGACAGGTTATCAAGGTTTCGCAGAACAGCACGCAGTACATTAACCCTATGGATATTAACCTCAATTACAGCGAGGGTGACACGCCCATAGCCTTAAAGAGCGATTTTATCCTTTCCTTTTGTGAGTTGATTATGGGGGGTAAAAACGGGCTGGAAGCTGTCGAAAAGACCTTGATTGACCGCGCCGTTATCAGCGTGTACCGCAACTACCTTGCCGACCCCAAGCCGGAGAATATGCCGATTTTGGGCGACCTCTACGACGAGATCAAGAAGCAGCCGGAAAAGGAAGCGCAGCGTATCGCGGCGGCGTTGGAACTCTATGTAAACGGCAGCTTGAACATTTTTAACCACAGGACAAACGTTGACATTCATAATCGCCTTGTCTGCTTTGATATTAAGGAACTCGGTACACAGCTTAAAAAAGTCGGTATGCTTATTGTCCAAGACCAAGTATGGAACAGAGTAACGGTAAACCGTAGCGAGGGCAAGGCGACGCGGTATTACATCGACGAGTTTCATTTGCTCTTGAAAGAGGAACAGACCGCCGCCTATTCCGTCGAGATTTGGAAGCGTTTTAGGAAGTGGGGCGGTATTCCGACAGGTATCACCCAAAACGTGAAAGATTTGTTGTCGTCCCGCGAGGTGGAGAACATCTTTGAAAACAGCGATTTTGTCTATATGCTCAACCAAGCCCAGGGCGACCGGGAAATCCTTGCCAAGCAGCTTAACATTTCACAGCAGCAAATGACCTATGTAACCCATTCCGAAGCGGGTGAGGGACTTATCTTCTATGGCAACGTGATTTTGCCCTTTATTGACCGTTTCCCAAAAGATACGGAACTCTACCGCGTGATGACGACCAAGCCCGGCGAGGTGTCGGCATGAGGATAGAAACGGATAAAATCTATTGCGGCGACAGCTTGCAGGTGCTTCAAACCTTGCCGGATAACTGTATGGATTGTTGCGTAACGTCCCCGCCCTACTATGCTTTGCGCGATTACGGCACAGACGGGCAGATCGGACGGGAAGCAACGCCGGAGGAATATGTTTCCCGCATTACGGCGGTTTTCCATGAGGTAAAGCGGGTGCTTACGCCGGAGGGTACTTGTTGGCTGAATATCGCGGACACTTATTGCGGTACAGGCAGCAAAGCTGACCACCAAGACCCGAAATATCCCAAAGGCAGGAACGGGCAGCAAGTGGCGGTAAACCACCGCGCCCCCGGCTGCAAGCCAAAAGACCTAATCGGTATTCCGTGGCTTGTAGCCCTTGCCTTGCGGGGCGACGGTTGGTATTTGCGCAGTTCTATCATTTGGCACAAGGGAAACGCCATGCCGGAAAGCGCGAGGGACAGACCGACGCGCTGCTATGAATATGTGTTTCTGCTTACCAAGTCGAAGAAATATTACTATGATTGGCAAGCAGTAGCCGAGCCGATAGCCCCCACAACAGCGGTACGGTTGAAAAGCGGAGTTGGGAAAGGCAACAAATATGCTGCTACTGTTCCGGGGCAAAACCAGCCGCAGAAAATCAACCGCCCCCGCAAAAAAGGCGCATACACCGACGAAATGATTTCCCCCATCCGCAGCCGCCGCAACGTTTGGCAGATCAACACAGCTTCCTATCGCGGCGGGCATTTTGCAGCGTTCCCGCCGAAACTTGCGGAAACGTGTATTTTGGCGGGCTGTCCTGTCGGCGGGATTGTGCTTGACCCGTTTTTAGGCAGCGGCACGACCGCAGCGGCGGCAAAAAGCCTTTCCCGCCGCTATATCGGTATAGAGATCAATCCCGAATACTGCACCCTTGCAAAACAGCGTATTGGAGGTGATGAACATTGAGCAAGGAATTAAAAGCCCCCGACAAGGTAACACAGAAAATGACCCGCGACGGGGCGGTTGCGGAAAACCTTACGACGGGCGAAACAACGAGTATCAGCGAAAGACCGCCGGAGGAAAACTATTCAGCCCCCGCAGCGGGAGCAGCGGAAAAAGCGACCCAACGTATCGGCACAGAGGTTAGCCGCCATTTAGAAAAGGGCGCGGAGAAAAAGACCCTTGACGCAGCGCAGCTTAAAACCCATACGTCCCGCTTGCAGTTTTCCGAAGCGGAACGGGCAACGCCGGAACTGCAAAAGGCAATCAAAAAATCCGATACGGCGGCTGACCGTTTAGATAAAGCGCGGGCAGCTATCCCCAAACAGACCAAAATCACAAAAGAGCGCGTTTTTGACGAAGCCAAAGGCAAAGCAAAGACGCGCCTTGCTTTTGAAAAGACGGATAAGCCCCCAAACGGCAAGTTGCGTCATAATCCGTTATCCCGTCCGGCGCAGGAATTGGACGCCGCCGTACATGGAAAAATCTATGAGGTGGAGAAAGAAAACGTCGGTGTGGAAAGCGGACACAGGATAGAACTTGTGGGCGAGAAAGCGGGCGGCATGACGACGCGGGCAGTAAAACGCGGCATACGCAGCCATAAGCTGAAACCCTACCGGGCAGCGGCAGCAGCCGAGAAAAAGGCAGCAAAGGCAAACGCCGATTTTCTCTATCAAAAGGCGCTGCATGATAACCCCGCCCTTGCGCACTCTAACCCGATTTCCCGTTTTTGGCAAAAGCAGCGCATTAAAAAGCAGTATGCAAAGGCGTTGAAAACAGGCGGCAAGGTGAAAAAGACCGCCGAAGCCACCGCAAAGGCGGCGAAGAAAACGGCGCAGGAAACCAAACGGGCGACGTTCTTTGTAGTCCGGCATTGGAAAGGCTGTTTGATTGTGGGCGGGATTGCCTTTATCGTGCTTCTGTTTTTCGGCGGCTTGTCCTCTTGTTCCCTGTTCGGCGGCAACAGCGGCAGCGGCTTGATTGCGTCGTCCTATCTCTCCGAGGACGCGGATATTACAGGCGCAGAAAGCGCGTATGCCGCTATGGAAGCCGAGTTACAGGATATGCTGGATAACATCGAAAGCGAATACCCCGGTTACGACGAATACCAGGTAACGGCTGACGAGATCGAGCATGACCCGTATGTGCTAATCTCTATCCTCTCCGCTTGGCATGAGGGCGTGTTTACTCTCGATGAAGCGCAAAGCACCCTTAAAATGCTCTTTGATAAACAGTATATCTTGACGGTTACGGAGGAAGTCGAGGTACGCTACCGCACCGAAACGCGGACGGACAGCGAGGGCAACGAATACGACGTTGAAGTACCCTATAACTATTACATTCTCAATGTGGATTTGGAAAACTTCAACCTCTCCCATGTTCCCGTTTACATTATGGGCGAGGAACAGCTATCCATGTACGCTATGTATATGTCGTCGCTTGGAAACCGACCCGATCTTTTCCCACAATCCGGCTATATCTCAAAATACTATGAAAACCCGCCAGCGGATTATGAAATCCCGCCCGCCTATCTGGAAGATGAACAGTTTGCGCGATTGATTGAAGAAGCTGAAAAGTATGTCGGTTTTCCCTATGTGTGGGGCGGAAGCAGCCCGGAAACCTCTTTTGATTGCAGCGGTTTTGTTAGCTATGTGCTGACGAACAGCGGCTTATACAATACGGGCAGACTTGGGGCGCAGGGGCTTTACAACATTTCAACCCGCGTTTCCAACCCGCAGCCGGGGGATTTGGTTTTCTTTACGGGTACATACGACACGCCGGGGGTATCTCATGTGGGTATCTACGTTGGCGAGGACGGGGACGGAAGCCCCGTCATGCTGCATTGTGGCGACCCGATACAATACGCAAAACTTGATACAAGCTATTGGCAATCCCATTTTTACGCCTATGGGCGGCTACATTACAACTGACTTTGAAAGGAGTTTATTTCTATGGCAAACACGAAACTTGACCGTATCGAAAGGGATATTGAGAAAACGAGGGCGAAAATCCTTGAATACCAAAAAAGGCTGAAAGACCTTGAAGCGCAGAAAATCGAGGAAGAAAACGCGCAGATCGTTCAAATGGTGAAAGCGGTACACCTTGACGGGGCGCAGCTTGCCGCGTTCCTCTCTGCTTACGCCAGCGGCGAAATTGCCTTGCCGCAGCCGGACGCAGACTATACCGACGAACAGGAGGAAACCGAAGATGAAGCATAAAAAACTGTTCCGCAGCGTTACCGCTTTGCTTGCCGCCCTTGTACTCATGGGCGGCTTTTCTGTTACCGCTTTTGCGGGCGGCGGTGATGTGAGCGACGAGCCGCCTACCCCCGTAACCGAAACCGAGCCGGAAGAAACGACGGGCGGCTATGAGCCGCAGCCCTTAACGCCGGAGGGCAACATGAGCCTTGTGGACGACATAACGGGAGAAGCGTCCGGCGATAAGCAGTTTATTACCGTCGTTACGAAAAACGGCAACTATTTTTACATCATCATTGACCGCGCCGAGGACGGAGAAAACACCGTCCATTTCCTCAATCAAGTTGATGAAAAAGACCTTTTGCAGCTTATGGAGGACGAACAGACCGAAGCCCCCGTTTGTAGCTGTACTGAAAAATGCGTTGCCGGAAGCGTCAACACCGATTGCCCCGTTTGCAGCGTCAACATGAGCGAGTGCGCGGGCAAGGAAGCCGAGCCGGAGCCGGAAGAAACCGAGCAGCCGGAGCCGGAGGAAGATAAAGGCGGCGGCATGGGCGGTGCTATTCTGCTTGTGGTGCTGCTTCTTGCCGCAGCGGGCGGCGGCGCGTTCTACTACTTTAAGATTATGAAGCCCAAAAAGGACGCGGCAAAAGGCAGCAGCAACCTTGACGATCTCGACTTTGACGAGGACGACGAGGACGAGGAAGAATTAGAAACCGAGCAGGAGGACGAGGAAGTATGAAACTTGTAATTGCAGAGAAACCGAGCGTCGGGGCGGCGATTGCCGCCGTACTTGGCGCGAATGAAAAGCGCAGCGGATATTTTGAGGGCAGCGGCTACCTTGTGTCCTGGTGTATCGGGCATTTGATTAGCCTTGCGGACGCGGCGACCTACAACGAGCAGTACCGAAAATGGAAGTATGACGATCTCCCCATTGTCCCGCAGGATTGGCAGTTTACCGTTGCCAGCGGCAAGGAGCAGCAGTTTTCCGTACTCAAAGACCTTATGCACCGCAGCGACGTTTCCGAGATTGTCAATGCTTGCGACAGCGGGCGCGAGGGAGAACTCATTTTTCGATTTGTCTACGAACAGGCAAATTGCAAAAAGCCCTTTTCCCGCCTTTGGATTAGCAGCATGGAAGAAAGCGCAATCCGCGAGGGCTTTTCAAACCTCAAAGACGGGCGCAGCTATGACAACCTCTATCAATCCGCGCTTTGCAGAGCAAAGGCAGATTGGCTTGTCGGGATTAACGCGACCCGCCTTTTCTCTATCCTCTATCACAAAACGCTGAATGTCGGCAGAGTGCAAACGCCCACCCTTACCATGCTGGTAAACCGCGACTATGCGATCAGCAGCTTTAAGAAAGAAAAATATCATGTTGTCCGTCTGGACGCGGGCGGTGTTTCGGCTTTGTCCGAAAGGCTGAACGACGAAGCGGCAGCGCAGCAGATGAAAGCGGCTTGCGAGAAATCGCAAGCCGTTTGTACTTCCCTCAAAAAAGAGAAAAAGACCGTTGCCCCGCCGAAGCTGTTTGACCTTACCGCGTTGCAGCGCGAAGCTAACCGCCTGTATGGATTTACGGCGAAACAGACCCTTGATTATGCGCAAGCCCTCTATGAAAAGCGGCTTTTGACCTATCCCCGCACCGACAGTAAATATATCACTTCCGATATGCAGGACAGCACAAAGGAACTCATTACCGGGCTTTGTTCGCTGCTTCCCTTTATGCAGGGGGTAAAGCTGCAAGCCGACCTTACAAGGGTTTGCGACAACAGCAAAGTAACCGACCACCACGCTATTTTGCCGACAGCCGAGTTTTTGAAAACGGGCTTTTCTTCCCTTGCCGACAGCGAAACAAAACTTATGACCCTTGTGTGCGCGAAGCTGCTTTGCGCCGCAGCCGCCCCCTATGAATACGAAGCGGTTACGGCGGTTATCTCTTGCGGCGGCTATACCTTTACCGCAAAGGGAAAGACGACGCTTTGCGAGGGGTGGCGTGAGATTGAAAAGCTGTCCCGCGCCGCGTCCGAGGAACAGGACGAGGACGCAGAGCCGGAAACCGTTTTGCCGCCGCTTGCCGAGGGGCAGACCTTTGACAATCCGGCAGCGGAGATCTCCGAGCGTTACACGCAGCCCCCGAAAGCATATACCGAAGATACGCTTCTGTCCGCTATGGAGAACGCGGGCAAGGAGGAAACGCCGGAGGACGCAGAGCGCAAAGGGTTAGGCACTACCGCAACGCGGGCGGGTATCATTGAAAAACTCATTAGCGCGGGCTTTGCCGAGCGCAAGGGCAAAAAGCTAATCCCCACAAAGGACGGGTATAACCTTGCCGCTATTCTGCCCGAAGTCCTTACGTCCCCGCAGCTTACGGCAGAATGGGAAACCCGCCTTACCGGGATTGCCAAAGGCAGCGACAGCCCGGACGACTTCATGCGCAGCATTGAGGAAATGACAGCGGGGCTTGTCAAAACCTATTCCGCAATTTCCGAAGATAAAGCGAAGCTGTTTACCCCGCAGCGGGAAGCAATCGGCACTTGTCCCCGTTGCGGCGCGGCGGTTTACGAGGGCAAGAAAAACTACTACTGTTCCGACAGGGCGTGCAGCTTTGTCATGTGGAAAAATGACTTGTTCTTTCAGCAGCGCAAAAAGACTTTCACAAAGGCGATTGCCGTCGCCCTTTTGAAAGACGGAAAGGTAAAAATCAAGGGTATGTACTCAACCAAAACAGGAAAGACCTTTGACGGGATTGTGCTGCTTGCCGACACAGGCGGCAAGTATGTAAACTTCCGCGTCGAGCAGAACCGAAAATGATTAGGCTTGATGAAAAGCAGTATCGAGCCGTTAAGAAAATGACCCGCGCCGCGTGCGCCAACAACGATTGCGGGAACTGTCTGCTATTGGACGACGGGGAAACTTGCGTGTGTGTGCAGAGTATCAGCTATTCGCTGTTATGCCGTTATTTCCGCGAAGCAGTTTTACCCACAGACAGGCAGCTATGCGAACAGATCACCCGCAGCGGGGAAACCGATTTGAAGCGTTGCGCGGTATGCGGCAGCACATTTGCGGCGGGCAGCAATCGGGCGAAATACTGTCCCGATTGCGCGGCAAAGATACGCCGCAGACAGAAAGCGGAAAGTGAGAGAAACAGGCGTTTACGGATAAAAACAACTACATAGCAAGCACAGCAAACGAGTACCCGTTTGCGAGAAATGCCCGCGCTGCTCTATGGGAAGCGCGGGCATTTTGCTTGTTGGGATAGTCCCAAACCCTTAAAAATCGAGAAAGGACGTGATGAAACAATATGCCGTATTCTTCATACGACCATGACAAATTGGAAACCGCCGAAACCATGCGGATAGAACGCCAGATATATTTTGAAGCAAAGGACGGGGATATTGCCCCCTATGTTTCTTTGCCGCTGGAACAGCTACACGCCATGCGCGAGGAAAGCGCGGCAGCGGAACAGGCGATTTTTAACGATCTCTCAACCCGCGCCGCTGCTTGGGAGGAACAGGCGGGAAAAACGCTTTTGCTTGACAAAGCGATTGAATACACAAGAACAACCGTTGTGCAGCACACTTCTAACGAGTGGCAGAAAGGCGAATATGACCGATACACCCGCAGCAACCGGGTATATCAGATGAACTACCACATTTACGAGAACACCCGTTACGACAGGGAGAAGCAGCAAAGCGTCCCTTACTCTTATTCTCTCACATGGGGCGTTTATACCAACAGCCCGAACAGGAACGGGCAAGCGAAGATTGCCGGACAGGACAGAAAGGTTTTTTCCGACAAGGCGGCTATGGAAAAGTATCTGAATGGACGTATCAAAGCATACGACCGTCTGTTTACGGAAATCTCCCCGCCTATCCCGCAGGAGTACGCCGAGCATTTCAAAGTAAACGGTATGCTTTTACCGGGCTATACCATTGAGGGCGAGGAACCCCCGCAGCAGCAGCCACAGGCGGCAGCTATCCCCGAAACTACCGGGCAGCAAAAGGAGCGTGAACACATGAGCGAACAGTTTTCTATTATGATTGGCAACCGCAGCCGTTTTGAAGCGGGCGACCCCGGCGGTTATTGGCTGGATATGCCCGCCACAAAGGAGCAGCTTCACGAAGCTATGCAGAGCGTCGGCATTACCGCCGACAACCCGCAGGATTTTTCCATTCGCGGCTTTTCCGACGACCCGGAAAAACATATTGCCTTGCCTTATGACATGGTATGCGCCGCCAGCGTGGACGAACTCAATTTTCTTGCGGCGCGGATTGAGCAGCTGGACCCCGCCGAGATCGGCAAGCTGAACGCAGCCTTGCAGCAGAAAAACGGCTTTGAGAACATCGGACAGGTAATCGACTTCACCTACAACGTGGATTTCTACGTCCATATTCCCGAAGTACATACCTACCGCGATTTGGGCGACTACTACTTAAATCAATCCGGCATGGTACAAATGCCCGAAGAATGGAAAGGCGGGATTGACCTTACCGCGTTTGGCAGGAACGCCGCCGAGCAGGAAAAGGGCGCGTTTACCGAATACGGCTATATCGTCGAAAGCGGCGACGAGTGGGAGCGTCAGTTTGAGGGGCGCGAAGTGCCGGAGGAATACCGCATTATGAGTTACCCGCAGTCGGAGCGCGGCGAACAGGATAAAGTCTTTATGGACGCAGCCGAAGCGCAGCAGGCAGAAACGCCGCCCGCCGAGCCACAGCAGCCCCGCCCCGTCGTGCCGATTATCCTTTCTTCTGAAAAACCCGGCAACAAGGTAAAGGAGATCACCGCCCGTCTGGAACAGGGCATACAAGCAATTTTTGACAGCGACCGCTACAAAGAGTTTTTAACGGCTATGTCAAAGTTTCACGATTACAGCTTGAATAACACTATCCTAATTGCCATGCAGGGCGGCAATTTGGTAAAGGGCTATTCACAATGGCAGAAAGAGTTTGACCGCCATGTGAAAAGCGGCGAGAAAGGTATTAAAATCTTTGCCCCCGCACCTTACAAGGTAAAAAAGCTGGTGGATAAAATCGACCCCGATACAAGAAAGCCCATACTTGACAGCGAGGGAAAGACGGTTAAGGAAGAAAAGGAAGTTACCGTTCCCGCCTTTAAGGTTGTAACCGTCTTTGACATTTCGCAGACCGAGGGCAAGGAGTTCCCCGACCTCTCCGTTAAACCGCTGCTTGCCGATGTGGAACAGTACGAGGACTTTTTCGCTGCCCTTGAAAAAGCGTCCCCCGTTCCGATTGCTTTTGAGCAGATCACAAACGGCGCAAACGGATATTTCAGCTTGACCGATAAGCGGATTGCTATCAAAGAGGGTGTGAGTGAGCTGCAAGCGGTTAAGACCGCTATTCACGAAATCGCCCATGCGAAGCTGCATGACGTAGACTTAAACGCCCCGCTGGAGGAACAAAACCGCGTTGACCGCCGCAGCCGCGAGGTACAGGCTGAAAGCGTCGCCTATACGGTGTGTCAGCATTTCGGGCTTGATACGTCGGATTACTCTTTCGGCTATGTGGCGGGTTGGAGCAGCGGCAAGGAAATGACCGAATTAAAAGCGTCCCTTGAAACGATACAGGCGACCGCAAAGGAACTCATTACCGAGATTGAGGGGCATTTTACCGAATTGCAGCAGCAGCGGCAAGCCGAGCAGGAGCAGGAAGCGAAAACAAAAGAAACCTTGCTTCTCAATGGCAAGGAGGACAGCTACGGGATTTATCAGTTAGCCCGCAGAGAGGAAACTATGGATTTGCGCTTTGAGCCTTTCGACCGTCTGCAAGCAACGGGACATACCGTTGACCGGGCAAATTATGAACTCGTCTATACCGCGCCGCTTACAAAGGATATGACGCTTGGCGGCATTTGGGAAAAGTTTAATATCGACCACCCCGCCGATTTTAAAGGGCATAGCCTTTCCGTTTCCGACATTGTTGTGCTTCATCAGAACGGCGAGAACACCGCCCATTATGTAGACAGCATAGGTTTTCAGCAAGTGCCGGAGTTTTTACAGGAGCAAGCGCAGCAGACCCCCGTATTTGATAAGCTATCTCCCGAACAGCAGCAAGCCCTATCCGATACCGTAAAAGATACGCTGCAACTGCTTGTAGACGCGGACAAGCGGATTTATGGCGACGTTACAGGCAAGACCCTTGAAGCAATCGCGGCACAAGGGTATTCCTACAAGGACGGACAGCTTGAAAAGCAGCAGCCGGAAGCGACCCCCGAAAGCCTTATGACGGGCGAAACTGTCAGAACGCCGAGGGGCAATTTTCATATTACCGACATGAGCCGCGAACAGATCGAAGCGGCGGGCTTTGGTTTTCATCATGCGTCGGAGGACGGGAAGTATCTCATTATGGGAAACGGCACACAGGCATTTGCCATAGCCGCCGAGCAGCCGCAGCGGGATAATCCCTTAAAGCACGTTGAGGATATTGTAGAGCAGAACGACAACAACTTTGACGGGATTATCAATAATACGCCGCAAACGCCCACCGTCGCAGACTTGGAGCAGCGGGCAAAGGCGGGCGAAGCGATTTCCGTTACCGACCTTGCGAAAGCGGTCAAAGCCGAGAAACGGGAGCAGCCGCAGAAAAAACCGTCCATTTTGAAGAAGCTGGACGAGTATAAAAAACAGGCGGCGCAGCAGCCGAAAGACAAGCAGAAAGAACAGAAAAAAGATTTGGAGGTTTGATAGCATGAATATCCGCTTTACCATTGAGGAAGAAAACATAATTGCGATTTACGCCGAGGACAGCCGGGAAAGGACGATTGATAATATCATCTCTGCCATGCCCTACATGGACGAGGATATGCGCCAGCTTGCCGCCGCAGCGGTAAGCAAGCTGCAAGCCATGACGGACAGCACATTTTCCGAAACTGTCTTTACTCTCACCGACGACGAATAAGCCTTAACGAAGCGGGGGCGCGGTTGCCGATTGCCGGCACCGCGCCCCCACTTTTTATCGTTCCAGCAAGATGATCTTTTTCCCCTGTTTTTGTGCGTACCGCAGCGTCGTATATGCCCCGCCGAAGTCGCGCCATACCATAGCTATCAAATAGTCGCTATTATCCACAAGCCACCTGTTGCGGGCGGGTATTGCCCGCTTATAGTGTATATCCGCTAACTCTGCCGGGATAAGAATATCATCAAAACTCGTTTCGTAATACTCCTTATACTCGTTTAATTTTTGCTGCATATAGGGAAGAACAAGCGTCAGCCGGATTTCTTTGTTTGGGTATTTCCTTTTCAGATTGCGGACAGCAGCGGAAAATCCGTCGAACTCTCCCATACCGCCGACGTAACAATATAACGTATCTTCACTTTCGATCAGCGTTTCAAGCGCGTTTTCTATTTTTTGAGTGCAGGAGCCGAAAACTTCTCTATGCCCCGCAAAGGTGCAAGTAATCATTGTATTCCCTCACATATATTAGAAATACAGCTTGTGAGGTGAAATATAAAATATTTTCATCAAAACACAAACTGCATAAAGTAATACTTTATACAGTTTCAGACTGTAGACAAAACGCTTTTGGTCAGCACTCCAGAAGCGTTTTTCTTG
>NZ_QUEC01000027.1:46528-61415 GCF_003478095.1 Clostridium sp. AF34-10BH | reverse complement strand
AATGTTCCAAGATACATACTGAAAGTATGACCCACTACTTAGAGGATTATATGTACTGTACTAGAAAGCTGGGGCTTTATGTGCAGTTAGTAGCATAAATTATATAGGGGTTATCTAAATATATTTACCTCCTGTGATTAAGTTATATAAAGACTAAATCACAGGAGGTTTATTTTTATGATAACAGTAGAAAAACTGGAAAAAGGTACTTATTTTGATGATGCTTTTAAAATCTCATTTAGATACGATCCCACTACTGTAGCTAAGGTAAAAGAGCTGGCAGAGCGGAGATACTTACCAGAGGATAGAGCGTGGGAGATCCCAGCACATGAGCTACCAGCTCTCATAGAGAAAGTAGGACTTAGCAATATCAAAAATGAGGAGGCTGTAGTACAAGCTCTCAATACTAAGGAGATCGAGGATAAAAGGGAGGCTACACAGGAGAGGCTAAAGGGCATTAAGCCTGTAAGAGATTTTGATTTTAAGACAGCTCCCCTCCCTCATCAGATCGAGGCTTTTAATTATGGAATGGAGAAAAACTCTTTACTTATCGGAGATGAGCAGGGCTTAGGCAAGACAAAGGAGAGTATTGATATTTGTGTAGCCAGAAAGAAAGAGCTCATTAAAACCCTTATTGTATGCGGAGTGAACTCTGTAAAATATAACTGGGAGAAAGAGATCCAGATCCACTCTAACGAGGGCTGTGTAATGGTAGACGGTAAGACAATGGATGTTAGAGTACAACAGCTAAATGACTGGTACAGAGGCTCCTCTTATTTTGGGGTTATCAATATTGAGAGCCTCAGAAATGAGAAAATACAGGATGCTCTCTATCTGGGGATTAAGGATGGATATATAGGGGCTATCATTGTGGATGAGATCCATAAGGCTAAAAACGGAGGCTCTCAACAGGGAAAAGCCCTTAGATTTTTGAAAGCTCCAGTTAAGATAGGATTATCTGGTACTCCAATGAATAAAGCGGAGGATCTGTGGAATATCCTTACATGGCTTGGAGTAGAGAGGAGATCCTTTTATAGTTTTAGAAATGCCTATTGTACTATGGGAGGTTTCGGAGGTTATAAAGTAATCGGATATAAAAACTTAGATAGCCTCAATGCTGAGTTAAATACTGTAATGTTAAGAAGAAAAAAAGAGGAGGTACTAGATCTCCCTCCTAAGCTGTATAGTACTGAGTATGTAGAACTTACCACAGCCCAGAAAAAACAGTACAGGGATATTAAAAATGGCATTGTAGCGGATATGGAAAATATCCTAGCCTCTGTTAATCCGCTTAACTGTACTCTCCGCCTCAGACAGCTTACCAGCGGTAATCCTAACTTAACGGATGATAGCCCTAAGCTGGATCGTATTAAGGAGATGCTGGAGGAGGAGATTATCCCTAACGGTCACAAGGCTATCATATTTTCTCAGTGGAGCACGATAGCTAAGGATCTGGGGATAGAGCTTAGTGAATATGATCCGATTGTAATTACAGGAGAGGTACCTCCAGAACAGAGGCAGAGGTTAGTAGACAATTTTCAGACTAACCCACACTGTAAAGTAGCTATAGGAACTATCGGAGCTATGGGTACTGGATTAACCCTAAATAAAGCCTCTTATGTATTCTTTATGGATAAAGCATGGAATAGCGGAGATAATGCACAGGCTGAGGATAGAGCCCACAGAATAGGTACCGTAGGGGCTGTAAATGTAATCTCTATGGTGGCTAAGGGTACCATAGATGAGGCGGTAGAGGATTACCTGTTAGAAAATAAAGATCTCATTGATCGAGTAGTAGACGGTAAAGGATCTAAGCAGGATATTAAAACCATCCTTAACAAATTACTTAGCATTTAATATACAGGTGTGGTATAATAACTCAAAATGGAGGTACATAATGAGAGCGATAACAATAGATGCAGATACAGGAAAAAGAGTATACACAAGGAAAGAGGTAGCGGATCTGGTAGGAGCCTCTACTCAATCTATCCGCCTCTGGGAAGATGCTGGAGCTATTCCAGCAAGCGTAAGAGATGAGGGAGGCTATAGATACTGGTATGAGGAGGATCTGGAGGCTATAAAGGCTTATGCCTCATTACCGAGAAAAGCAAAACTTAAAAAGTAACCCTAAGTGTGAGGAGAGTGTAAAAGCTCTCCTCTTTTTTTTGTCCTTAATTTTGAGGGCTATCTAAAAAATTACCGTTTGTGTGATTAGGTTAAGTATCAAAAGAAAAGGAGGTAAGCAGGATGCTTAAAATCAGTTTTACAAATGCTGAGGTATCGGATCACGGATACGGTTTAGAGGTAAATGGTAAATCCTTAGAGGATATTATCTCTACCGCCTTAGGAACCAAACTTAAAGGTAATGGTGGTTACGGATCTGGATTACCTAGCTTTAATTCTAATAGCTGTGATGTTACGGTTATTATCAATCCACATAATAGTATATGCGAGATTGAAACAGAGGATAACGTATGGCACAGCGTAGCAGAAATGGAGGCAGAAAAGAGTGAGCAGTTTCAAAAGAAAAATGCAGAGGCAGATCCAGAAGAATAACGGTACCCTCCTCCACAAAAAAGTAGTAGCTAGAAAGATGGGCTGTAAATCCGTGGAGGAGTATAACCGTAGAATGGCACGCAGAGAAAAGAATTTAAAAGAGATGGAGGATAACAAAGATGGCAAATGATTTTACAGCAAGGGTAGCAGGTATCAGCGTAGAGCTGGGTATGAGTGTACAGAACAAGAGTGGTATCTGGTGTAAGCCTACAGTCAATATGGAGATTAAGATTGATGGAGGTACGAACCCTCAGCAGAGAGAGGCTATTATTAAACAGGCGTTTGATGAGGTGTGTGATAACATTGAGAAAACCATCTCAGAGATGGAGTAATACTTACAGGGGGGGGGGAGAGGTTTCTCTCCTCTCCCCTTAACTGGAGGTAATTATGGCAAAACAGATAAAAGTAAGAGAGGATAATTACTTTGCTGTACAGGGCTGGATGGTAACAGAGCTAAAACTAAAGGGTAATGCTCTTATGCTCTATGCGATCATCTACGGATTTTCTCAGACTACTAACACAGCTTTTACAGGGAGTGTAGACTATCTCTGTGAGTGGCTGGGTGGTGTATCAAGACCTACAGTAATTAACACTTTAGATAACCTAGTTAAGCAGGGGCTCCTCACTAAAAGTAGTACCACTAAAGGGGCTCTCATTTACAACAGCTATACAGCTTTAAGACCGAGTAAAAAAATTTTATTCGATGAAGATCCAACGAGTAAAAAAACTTTACCCGATACGAGTAAAAATTTTTTACTCAATAAAGATAGTAAAGATAATATAGAAAAATCCATCTCTAAAGAGATGGAGGGCAAAGCCCCTAAAAAGAAATCTTATAGTACTATCTTAGAGGATCCTGTTAATAAGTTTGTGAAAGAGGCTCTTAGTAAATTTATCCAGTATTGTAGGGGTAAAAACTATACTCCTAAGGTAACTACTGTAGAAAAGTTTGCTAGTACTCTTAGAGATAATGCTGGAGAGGATCCTGTAGTGGCTCTGGCTATTGTGGATCAGAGTATAGATAAGGGATGGAAAGATCTCTATCCACTTAAGAACTATGGTAGACAGGGAAAGCCTACAGCGGTTAGTAAAAAGTTTAGCGGTAATACCCTTAAAGATGCTGAGGGTAAGGATATTGTATTTTAGCAGTCTGGAGGAGAGTGTAACAGCTCTCCTCTTTTTTTTGTCTAAAAAATTTTCTCCTCCGTGATTAGGTTAATCATAGATATAAGGGCACTTAGATCTAACAAAAGGAGGTAATAGGCAAAATGAAATGTTATGCAAGTGATTATTGCCAGAAAGATAAAAGCTCCTGTAGTGATGTATGCGGAGGCTACAGAGTACTTAGAGCTTTATATAATTTAAGCAGGATCCCAGAGAGATACCGTTACACTATCGCTCTTAAGCCAGAGAATGGAGAGGATCTGGAGGCGTTTACAGTGCTGGATAACTATAAAAATGATGTGCTCAATATGGTAGATGAGGGCAGAGGCTTATATATTTGGGGAAAGAGCACAGGGAATGGTAAAACCTCATGGGCTTGTAAGATTATGAGTTACTTTTTCAGAAAAATAGCGTTTAATACAGGGCTGGAAAATGAGGGGCTATATATTTTTCTCCCCACTTTCTTAGAAGATCTCAGAGATAACTATGATAACAAAGATCCAGAGTTTGATGAGATCTTAAGAATGATAAAAACCTGTAGGCTCCTCATCATAGACGATATAGGAGCAGAGAGGGTAACAGATTGGGTAAGGGAGAGGATGGTAAGTATTATAAATACCAGAGTATCTAATAACCTCACTACGATCTATACTAGTAACCTCTCTCCAGAGGAGCTTAGGGGCGAGTTAGGGGATCGGATAGCCAGTAGAGTATTGGGATCCTCACAGGTAGTAGAAATTACAAGCGGAGATAGGAGGGGATTATAAATGGCTAATATGATTGAGCAGAGCTTACTCTGTAAGGTATTAGATGCTCCAGATCTGGAGATCCTCCACTCTAACGGAGTAGTAGAGGAGATGTTTCTTACCTGTAAGGATGAGATCCATTTTATCATAGAACATTACAACAGCTATAAGCAGATGCCAGATAAAATAACCTTTTTAGGCAGGTTCAAAGATTTTCAAATGCTGGAGGTTACAGAGAGTACAGATTACTTAGTATACAAGCTCAAAGAGGCTTATACATATACTAAGCTGGTGCCTCTGATTGAGGATACAGCAAAGGTAGTAAAAGAGGATAGTATTAAGGCGATCAAGTACCTCAAAGAGGAGATAGAAAAGCTGGAGAAATCTGTACCAGTGAGCAGGAATAAAGATGGTTATGATATTATCTCTAACGCTGGAGATCGTCTTACAGAGTATAAAAAGCGTTGTGAGGTAAAGGGGCTTATAGGTATTCCTACAGGTATCCCTAAGCTGGATGAGATTACTAATGGCTGGCTCTGGGGAGAGGATCTGGTAGTACTCACAGGGCGTACTAATGTAGGTAAAACATGGATCGGAGAGTACTTCGCTACTATGGCGTGGAATATGGGTTATAAGATCCTTATGTACTCTGGAGAGATGAGTACCGCTATGGTTGGTTTTCGTTTCGATACTCTCAATAAGCACTTTAGTAACATGGGGCTCCTTAATGGATCTGGTACTCTGGGAAAGAAACCAGATACAGACGGAGCAAAGTACTTACAGGAGGATTATGAGAAGTACATAGCACAGCTCCAGCAAAAGAGCGGATTTATCGTAGTTACTCCAGATGATTTTGAGGGGCGTAAGCCTAATGTGGATGAGATCAAGAGCTTAGCTATTAAGCATGGGGCGGATATGATCGTAATAGATCAGCTCTCTCTTATGAGTGATAAGCGTAGGGCGGATATACCTAGAATAGCTTATAACAATATCTCAGAGGATCTCTTTTTGATGAGCAAGGAGCTTAAAAAGCCTGTACTCCTTATGGCACAGGCTAACCGTGAGGCAGTTAAGAACCGTAAAAAGGGAGAGAGCCCAGAGCTCCACGATCTGGCAGAGAGTGACGGTGTAGGACAGAACGCCACAAGAGTATTATCTCTATCCGTGATAGATGGCACTCTTAAGATCAGTGTTAAGAAAAACAGATATGGTATCAATAACAAAGAGGTGCTTATGATCTGGGAAGTAAACACAGGATACCTTAAGCCTCTCCTTAGCGAAAATCCAGAGGAGAGCACAGAGGATAAAAAGGATGATAAACCAGATGGAGAAAAGGATAAAGGAGGAGAGAAAGATTATGGTTTCTAAAGGCGGAGTACCTAAGGGGAGGATCATCCCTGTATATCTTACAGATGAGGGAGATGTGTACCCTATTTATTTACATGAGATGGGAGAGTTAGAGATTATACAGAGTCTTGTAGCAGGTATCTTAGATAATAAAATTGTGGTGGATACTAATACCAGAATTAACTCAGAGAATGATAAAATCTCTATTTTTGATTTAAGTAAGAAAAAATAATAAAAATTTCTCTAAATGTTACCTCTTTTTCTGATTAGGTTAAGTAAATCGGAAAAGGAGGTACTTTTTTATATGACGATTACAAGTAAGGAAGTAGCGGAGATGCTGGGAAAGAGGCACGATAACCTTTTAAGAGCGATCCGCAAATATATTACACAGTTAGGAGATGAGGCTCCTAAGTATTTCTCAGAGGATCCAGATAAGGGCGGTAGATTGTACCACATTACTAAGGCTGGCTGTGATCTTATGGCAGGGCGTATTATCGGAGCTCAGAGTGAGGCTTTTAAGACTAAGTATGCTCCAGTGTTTGGAGAGGAGGCTCCTGTAGAGGTGGTAGAGGAAAAGCAGGAGGAGCCACAGGAGAAAGCCTACACAGTAGAGGAGGTAGCCCAGATCTTAGGCTGTAGTGAGAGAAATGTATACAGAAATATCCAGAGCGGAAAGCTGGAGGCTGTAGAGCGTGAGGTAATGATCCCTACTCTTAAGAAGTTTGTAACAGAGGAGGCTCTGGAAAAATATAAAGCAGGGAGGGCTAGTTAATGAACTACTTTGAAATGAAATGGAGGCTCTCCGCTTGCAGAATACAAGCAGGATACTCACAGGCAGAGGTAGCAGAGATCTTAGGCTGTAGTGATAAGACTATTGTTAGCTGGGAAACAGGTAAGACAGCTCCTAAGATGGAGAAAGCACAGGAGCTTAGTGATCTGTACGGTATCCCTCTGGCTTATATGGATTTTTCAAAGGCTGGAAACTCTACACCTCTTAGAGAGCGTGAGAGTGAGCCACAGATCCCAGCTTTTTAACAGATATTACCAGTAGCTTTAGGAAAATATTGGTAGCAGAATAAAAAGAAAGAGCCAGCCTATATAAGACTGGCTCCCCAGAGGATTACTCCTCTGTGTGTTGGAGTTTGTAGATCCTAAGAGCTACATCCCTCACTAAGAGCTTATCCTCAGTAGATAACTCAGAAAAAATGTCTGTAAGTTCTGTAAGTAGCGGATCTGGAGTAGAAGTGTTAGCGGTAAAATCGAAAAACTCACTAACAGGGGCTCCTAAGTATGTAGCTAGGTTTTGGAGCCTATCCATGTCTGGTAAGTGTTTACCATTACTCCAAGAGGAGAAAGTAGTAGGCGGTATCCCAATACCATCCGCTACCTCTTTCTTACTCTTTCCAGATAGTGCTAAGTAGTAACTCAGAGCTTTTACAAAGTTATCCGTGAGAGAGGAATTGTTAGCCATTGTATCACCTCCTCTCTTTGAGGGATGATTAAATAATACACCTAAACAGTAGAAAAGTAAAGCAAAACATACAAAAACTACTGTTAAACAGAATTTTTTATTGACAAGTGGTAAATACTCCATTATACTACTAAACAGTAGGAGAAAGCTACTAAAGCTCCTCTCCCTATATTTTTTTACCTATTCACTACTGTTTAACAGTAGTTTTAGGAATATATTTTAATTTTTAAAGGAGGTACAAGCTAATGAATTTAGCGGAGTTAAAGGAGGCTTATAAAGCCAGAAAGTTAGCCTTAGACAGTGCAAAGAAAGAGGAGGAGAAATACAAGGCACTCCTTAAGGATGCGATGTTAGAGGCTGGAGAAAGTGATTACACGGATGAGGCTGGATACCGCTTTGAGCGAATTGTGCAGGAGCGTAAGAGCATGGATGAGGAAAAGCTCTTAGCAGAACTCCATGAGAGAAATCTCACAGGCTGTATCAAGACGGTAGAGGCTGTGGATGAGGATGCAACTCTTAAGGCGGTAGAGGCTGGAGAGTTGCCACAGGAAGTATTAGCAGATGCCTTAAAGGTAACAGAGGTAGTAATGCTTAAGCTCACAGCTCCTAAAAAGGCAAAGGCTAAAAAGTGATAACGATCTGGAAAACTCCAATAGTAGCCACAGTAGAGCAGGTACTTAAGGATCTTAAGCTCCAGCTCTACGGAGCAGGGCTACTTAAGGAGATTAAAAACACAGGATCGGATCTTATGTGTACTTGCCCTTTTCACGCAAACGGTAAGGAGCATAACCCATCTTGCGGAGTGCTCCTACAGCAAAAGGTAACAAAGGATAAGACCTATGAGGCTGGTACGGTGCATTGCTACACCTGTGGATACACAGCGGATCTACCTCAGTTTGTAGCGGATCTGTTAGGGCTGAGTAGCCCAGTAGAGGGCTTTAAGTGGTTGGTAAATCAGTACAACTACCAGACGGAGGAGAGAGAGCTCCCAGATCTGGATATGTACAGAGGCTCTACAGCTAAATCCTCAGTATTGGAGGAGAGCCTAGTTAAGCAGTACACACAGAACCTCCTACAGAGTGAGGAGGCGTGTAGGTACCTACATAAAAGGCGGATAGCTAACTGGGTGCTAGAGGCTTATGAGCTGGGGTTTGATCCAGAGGATAAAACAGTGCTTTTCCCTGTAAGGGGCATGGATGGGAAAGTGATCTTTTACAAGGGCAGGAGCATAGCTGGAAAGCATTTTTATAACGCAAAAGAGATAGATAAAACCTCCGTAGTGTTTGGGCTCTGGGAGATCCTAAACGGATCTTTTAGCTGGGGTACATCGGATCAGATAGAGGAGGTTTGGATTACAGAGAGTGAGATAGATGCTCTCAGCCTTATCTCTTATGGAGTACCAGCGGTAGCCATCATGGGATCACATATCTCAGAGGATCAGTGTAAAGAGCTGGAGCGTACACCTTTTAGACGGTTTGTACTTGCCACAGATAACGATGATGCAGGGAGAAAAGGAGCCTCCCAGATCAAGAGGTTACTGATACCTAAAGGTTTTCGGTTTATCAACCTCAAATGGCATACGAGCCTAAAGGATATTAACGATCTTGTCAAAGAGTACGGAGATGGCTGGAAAGACCATCTCACAGGATATTAAAGGAGGAAAACAGGATGAGTAAAGGATTTATTACAGGAACAAATGAGGAACTTATTAAAGCGTACAAAGAGAGTAGAGATGAGAGCTATCTTAAAGAGCTCATAGAGGCTAACAAGGGGCTTATTAACCTTTTGGTATCTCCTTATTTAACCTCTATCCCTAATTCTGAGTTAGAGGATCTTACAAGTGAGAGCTATATACCGATGCTTAGAGCTATAGAGGATTACGATCCAGAGCAGGGAGTAGCTTTTTCAACTCTCCTTAAGGTTTATGTACGCCAGCACCTTAACCGTTTATACAACGAGGCTACACGCCAGAAAAGATTTACAGGTACCACTCCAGATAGCTTAGATCGGTTATCTGAAATCAATAAAGAGAGCGGTACAGAAACAGATAGCACCTTTGAGGTAGAGTGTAAGGATTTTAGCTCTGTAGAGTTTATGGATCTCTTAGATAGCTTACAGCTCAATGATAAGGAGCAGGTAGCGGTAAATATCCTCATGGCTGGAGGAGCTAAGGGAGAGATTGCTAAGGCTCTTAATATTACTAATGCTACCGTAAGCTGGCATATCAAGAACCTCAAAAAGAAATTTATTTTAGCTGGTTATCAATATGCTGTCTAAATAATCTGGGCGGATGTGATTAAGTTATTTATCACGAAAAGCAAGGAGGTAAGCGGTATGAGTAGTTTAAGAACCCTGTTAGCCATCTTAAAAGGAGAGGCTGTAGTGCTTACTAAAAAGAGTGAGCATAAGGCGGATGTGTTAGTAGGAAAAAATGTGGATAAGCGTTTTGCTATCAACAGCATGGTAGGAGCTGTAAAGGCTTTGATGCTGTAGTTATAGAAAAAAAAATAATCAAGGAAAAACAGGAGGATACAGAAATGGGATTACAGGATCTTATTAACAAGTATGACAATGGAGGATTTTCTAAAACAGGCTGGTTTCAGTTAAAGGATGATGGAGATACAGCTACAGTAAGATTACTCCACAAAGGAGAGGTAGGAGTAAAGGATGGAGAAACAGATTATGATTTTCCCATCTATGAGGTACACAAGTTAGATGTAGACGGTAGCGGTAGAGATCGTACTTGCCTCTGTAAAGGAGAGAGCTGTGAGTTTTGTAAGAGCGGTAATAAGCCTCAGCTTAGAATGTTCTTACAGATGATTAACAAGGATGAGAAAGATAAGGATAAGCAGGTACAGCTCTGGGAGAGAGGCTTAACAGACATTAAGAACCTTATCGGCTTAGCTGGAGAGTACGGAGATCTCACTAAGAGAGATATTAAGATTAAGAGATCTGGAGCAAAGGGTAGCCTTAAGACTACATACCAGTATTTCCCTAAGGATCCTAGTGAGATGGAGATCCCAGAGCCTCAGAACTTAGTAGGCTCACTTATCTTAGATCTGGATCGTGAGGATCAGATTAAGGCTATCGAGGGTAGATTACAGCTTAACAAGGGTAACAATAACGATAGCAACAATGACAGCGGAGCAGGAGCTACAAGAGTATTTTAAGTAAGTTGTAATCTCTTGGCAGACAAAACATAAAGGAGCGGATTGATAGGTATAAGTGTGAATGTGAGTGTTTACCACCTAAATATATCCTAACATACAGAAAATGGGCTCATTGAGAGAGAACCTCTATAAAGCTGGGAAATGAGGTAAGAGTGAGGGGTAAAATTAAGAGCCCCTCACGTTTTTTTTTAACAGGAGGATACAGGATGGCAAGAGAGATAAAGGTAGATATGAGTAGAGAGAGCGTGGATCTGGAGGATCTTAGTAGCCGATTAGCTCATAAAAAAGTATGTAATATAAATTTGAAAAGAAACCAGAATACCTTACTTAAAGGGCTGGAGGTAATAAATGAGCTGGTAAAGAGCGGTAGGCTCCATGCTGAGGGAGAGTATGAAATTATCCGTACTCCAGAGAGGCTTAAGGAAGTAATGGAAACCTACTTAACTGGAGTAAGTGAGTATGTACTGGATGTGGAAACTACAGGGCTGGATGTGTATAACGATATTTTAGTAGGTATCTGTTTATATAATCCAGATCTCCCTAGTTTCTATGTACCGTTTAATCACACGGATCTCCAGAATAAGAGAGTTGAGGGGCAAATGACAGAGGAGGAGTGTAAGGAGGTTATGCTCCCTTATCTGGCTAACGGATCCCTTAAGTGCATCAATCATAATATTAAGTTTGATGATAAAGTAGTTACTTTCCAGTGGGGGCAGAGGATCGCTAATGTATGGTGGGATACTAATATAGCTGGATGGGTACTCAATGAGAATGAGAAACACGGATTAAAACCGATGTATAACAAGTATATCCTCAATGGGGAGGGCTCAGATGAGGATTTTGGAGATCTTTTTGAGGGTATCCCATGTAACTATATTCCTATTGATATTTTCGCTATTTATGGTGCTAACGATGGTTTTAAAACATGGGCTCTGTATCAATTCCAGAAAAAGTATCTTAGAGAGGATCATCCGAGAGCAGACTACAGAAAGCTCTATCATGTGTTTAGAGATATTGAGATGCCTCTTATTGATGTTTGTATGGATATGGAGCTTAGAGGTGTAGAGATCCGTGAGGATTATGCTAAGGAGCTCTCTGTAAAATTTAATGCAGAGATGGCAGAGAAAGAAAAGCTCTGTGATGAGTATGTAGCTAAGTTTGATAAGTTTATAGAAGAAAATCCTACTCTTATGAGATTGACTAAGGGTACAAAGAAGATCAACTATAACAGCCCTCAGCAGGTGGCTTGTTTATTCTATGATATTTTCAAACTGAAAAGTGTATCCAGAAAAGAGCCGAGAGGCACAGGAGATAAGATAGTACAACAGCATAGAAATAAGGCTAAAAAGGCAGGTACTAAAAAGGGAGAGGAGTTTATCCAGTTTTTAGATAACTACCAGAGATATAAAGAGTGTGGAAAGCTCTTAGGAACTTATATAGATAAGATCCCAGAGGTTAAGTGTGCTAAGACTAATGCAGTACATACCACATATAACCAGTATGGAGCTAAAACAGGTAGATTTTCAAGTAGTGATACAGTTACTAAGATCAATCTCCAGAACATCCCTAGCCATGAGAAAAGCATCCGCAAGATCTTTAGAGCCAGAGATGGTTATAAGTTTGTAGGCGGAGATTTTAGCCAGATTGAGCCACGAGTACTCTCTTATGTATCTGGAGATGAGGCTATGCAGGAGGCATACAGAGAGGGTAAAGATCTATATGCTATCATGGGATCTAAGGTTTATGGAGTGCCTTATGAGGATTGTAGAGAGTTTTATCCAGATGGTACAGTAAACGCTGAGGGTAAACACAGGCGTACAACTATGAAAAGCGTACTTTTAGGTATCATGTATGAGCGTGGAGCTAAAGCCATCGGAGAGCAGTTTGATAGATCCGCAGAGTGGGCTCAGAAACTTATTGATGATTTTTATAAGAGTTTTCCTAAGATCCAACAGCTCCGCCTTAAGGTAGAGAAGATGGCGGAGGAGTACGGATATGTAACTACCATACAGGGCAGAAAGAGAAGATTACCAGAGATGCAGTTACCAGATCACGATGATTACCGCTATCAAGAGGCTCACAGGCAGAGCCTTAACGCTGTAATACAGGGATCCAGTGCGGATATTATGAAATTAGCTATGATCGCTATTTACAATGATCCTCAGTATAAGGCTCTGGATTGCCACATGGTAATAACCGTACATGATGAGTTAATTATGGAGGTACCAGAGGATCATATTAAGGAGGGAGCAGATCTCTTAGTAAATACTATGAAAAGAGTAGGACACAGCCTTATAGATCTCCCTATGAGCGTAGATGCTGAGGTAAATGATTACTGGTATGGAGAAAACTTAGCGGATGAGTATTTAGAGGAGGAGTAAGCCTATGGGATATTTTCCTTTACCAGAGCTAAAGGGTAAGCCTAACAGGATCTTTGTAGATGGTAAAACTCTAAATCAGATAGCTAAGGAGAGCGGTATAAGGCTTGATACCGTACAGCATAGATATAGCAGAGGTATAAGAGATTATGAGGGCTTAACAAAGCCCTCTCATATCAGAGTAGAGCACGAAAAGACACAGAGGAAAACCTACTATATAATGAGTGCTGGAGAGAGAGTAATGGAGAGGATCTGGGAGCTGGATATACCTCTCCAGACTATCTCCGATAAAACAGGGATAAGTAGATCCACAATATACGCCTTTTTATATAACGGTACAGATCTTAGCAGTATGAGGCTTGCTAAGATCTGTAGCCTTTTAGGATTATCAATGGATTATGTGATGGGATTAAAGGAGAAACCAGATGGCAAAATGTAAATTCTGTGGAGCTGAGGTAGCAATAGGGGCGAGATGTACATATTGTGGCAGTAAGGCGGAGAGCTGGTACTATTCTGGGGAAGAAAAGAAACAGGAGCCTAAAAAGAAGAAAGCCTCACATGATAGAGTAAGAGATTTGTTTAATGGAAAGATCTATATTGTAAAAAAGGGAGATTGCCTCTGGAATATCGCTAAAAATTTGTATGGATCTGGAGCAGAGTATTACAGGTTAGTAAAGTTAAATAATATACAGGATCCTAACCATATAGAGGTAGGCTGGAAACTGTATTATTAAGGAGGATAATTAAGATGAGTGTGTTAAGTAACAGAGTTGTTTTTAATGATGAGTGGGATGACATACAGAAAGATCCACTTTTTGAAAAAGAGATAAGTAAGAGAGTTGGTGTTATTGTTAAAGATGGGAGAATTTTAGAGGGGTGTAGGTATGAGTTTGATACTAATAGGTGGATGTATGGGTTATATCAAATTCCTAATACTCAGATTGTAAAATGGTTTTATATGGAGGAGGAAAATATTGAGGTATAAAGTATATGATGAGGAAGATAAGAAAGAGAGAACTCTGGAGGAGTGCGTAACTCCGTTAGAGGTAGGATCTGTAAGGAGAGTACAGGTTAAAAAGGGAGATACCAGAGAGGTACATCATTTTAGAGTATTGGAGGAGTTAAAGAGTGTTTGGATTTTAACGGAGAAAATTTAAAGGTAGGAGATAAGGTAATAGTGTATCAGAGCCACTTTAGCAGTAAAGCCTATTATGTAGGTACTGTAGTAAAAAGAACTCCTACAGGGCTCTTAGATATAGAGTGGGGGAATGGTAGAAAAGAGAGATTTAAGAGTAATGGGTATGAGTATCATAGATCCTCTGGATACGGTAGAACCTCATTTTATTTAGAGCCCTATACTGAGGAAAGAGGTAGGCAGGTTATACAGGAAAATAAGAGAAAGTGTATGGCAGGTTGGCTTAAGGAGTTTGATTATACAAAACTATCTTATGAGGAGGCAGAGCAGGTATATACTCTGGTAGCAGGTTTGAAAAATTCATAAAATTAGTATCTAAGGAAACCTCCTTTATGTGATTAGGATCGATCAAAACATAAAGGAGGTTTTTCTATTGAAAGTAGATATTTTTAACACAGAAAACAAGTATAAGATAATCTATGCAGATCCAGCATGGCTGTATAGAGATAAGGCAGTAGCAGGAGGGAGAGGGGCTGGATGCCATTATACAGTAACCAGATTAGAGGATATAAAGGCTCTCCCTGTAGAAAAGTTAGCAGATGATGATAGTGTGCTTTTTATGTGGGTTACGATGCCATTTTTAGAGGAGGCTTTTGATGTAATGAGGGCGTGGGGATTTGAGTATAAAACCTGTGCTTTTACATGGATAAAGCAGAATAAGAAAGCAGATACTCTCTTTTGGGGTATGGGTAATTGGACTAGAGCTAATGCGGAGTTATGTTTATTAGGTGTAAGAGGAAAGCCTAAGAGAATGGATGCAGGAGTACATAGTGTAATTATGAGCCACATAGAGGAGCACAGTAAAAAACCAGCGGAAACAAGAGATAGAATTGTAAAGCTAATGGCGGGGGGGGGGGGTA
>NZ_QUEC01000027.1:0-46507 GCF_003478095.1 Clostridium sp. AF34-10BH | reverse complement strand
GGGGGGGGGGGGGGGCTACCTAAAATAGAGCTCTTTGCAAGACAGTGTATAGATGGATGGGATTGTTGGGGAAATGAGGTATAAGAATTGTAGGAGGTGTAAAAAGCCTCCTCTTTTTTTTTTATCTAAATTTACTTACCGTTTGTGATTAGGTTACTTATCAATCAAAACAGGAGGATCAAGGATGGTAAGACAGATTAAAAGAAAATGGAGAAGATTTTACAGAACTCATAGAGAGGGCTGTGAGTTGGTAGGAGATTTTATTGGAGTTGTAAGTATTTCTGTATTTTTATTTGAGCTCTATATCATCGGAGTTATGTTAGGAGGTCACTAATGGGAAATGTAATTTTAGGGCTTTTGTTAGTTGGCTACATAGTGGTTACTATCGTAAATCTGGTAATTGAGGTAAAGAGAGATAAAGAAACCAGACCTCTAAGGATAAGAGAAAGCAGATCCCAGATGTATTTAGCTTTTGAGCTTGCCAGATTTAATAAAAATATTGAAAAAGCCAGAGAGGAGGCGGAAAAGTAATGGGATTAAAGAGCTTAATAGCAGTAGCACAAGGTAAAAATGCAGAGAGCGTATCCTTTGAGGATAAGTTTCTTAAAAACTATGAGGAGGCTGTAAAGGCTAAGGAGCTGGAGGAGAGGCAGATAGCCCCATCTGAGTATATCCGCCCATCTTCTATGTATGGCTGTGAGCGTATGTTATTTTTCCAGAGAGTACATGGAGGCTCCCAGAACGGAGAGCAGAGTGAGGTAAATCTTATTGAGATATGCCAGAGCGGTACAGATAGGCACTTAGACATACAGCATATAGTAGAGCGTATGGAGGGCGTAGAGTGCTTAGATCTGGAGGAAATGGTAAAAGAGGCACAGGCTAAAGGCATTAAAACAGAGTTTGTAGGCTGGAATGAGGATCATACAGAGGGCAGGTGTAAAAATGATGAGCTCTCTATCTATTTCCAGCCAGACGGAGTTATTAGATTTAATGGTAAGGATGTAATCTTAGAGATTAAAACAGAGAGTACTTACCAGTTTAGTAACCGTTATGAACCTAAGGCGGATCATAAGTGGCAAGCTACTTGTTACGGTATGGGGCTGGGAATAGATTATATCCTTTTCTTTTATGAGGATAGAAATTTCTGTAAAAAGAAACCGTACCTCTGGAAAATAACCGATGAGATGAAACAGGCAGTACTTAACAAGATACGAACTGTAAACAGTGCTTGTAAGACAGGGATCCCTCCAGAAAAGGATGATAGCAAGTGTACTTATTGTAGATATAAAAATGAGTGTGCTTTAGTGGATGCTGGTAAGTGGGTACATCCTAACCCTCCAGAAAAGCCTCAGACAGCCCAGAAAGATACAAACAGAAAAAAGGCTAATAAGTCTACAGGTAAAAAGAAAAAAGCCTCTACAGGGCAAAATACAGCGTTGAGAGCGGTATGTGGTAACTGTGAGCATTGTGGTAGAGAGCTGGGAGCTTACTACTGTAGCATTGATAAAGATGGATCTATGTATGTAGATCGCAGAAAGAAATGTAAGTTTACTCCTAGCAGATTTAAGGGGGTACAGGATGGCAAGTAATAACATCGGTAAAACCTTTGAGCAGGAGTTTAAGGAGTGTGTACCTCCAGATTATTACCTGTACCGCCTAAAGGATGATACAAGCGGATTTTATGGAGTATCTAATCCATGTGATTATATCCTTTTCAGATCTCCTTATCTCTTTCTGGTAGAGCTTAAAACTCATAAGGGAAAGAGCATACCGATAGCTAAGATCAGACCTAACCAGATACAGGGAATGGAGAAAGCTACTCAGTATGAGGGAGTGTATGGAGGCTTTTTAATCAATTTTAGGGAGTTGGAGGAAACCTATTACATAACTGTACAGGATGTGATCCAGTTTACTCAGACAGAGGAGAGAAAGAGTATACCTGTAGAGTGGTGCAGGGATCACGGAGTAAAGATAGAGCAGAAAAAGAAAAGAGTGAGATACAGCTACGATCTGGAGAGCTGGTTAAGTAGATATTTTGGAGGTGTGAAATGAAAGTAACTCAGTGTACAGGAGAGGGTATGGGATCGTGTAAACGATGCTCTGATAATGGAAAATGGAATATGAATTGGATGTGCTTTTTATACAAGATTGAGGGCTATGAGGGGTGTTATTGCTCTGATTGTGTAAAAGAGATCAAAGCGGAGGCAGGAGATAAGTGTTTAGAAAATTGAAAGAAAAGATCCGCAGACAAAAGTTAATAGAGGTTGAGGTATTAGAAACTCTTAGTAGTATTTGCTTATATTTAGAGTTTGATGCTCATTTTGCTCACAGAGGTAGATATGATGATTATTTTAGTAGCCATGCTAAACAGTTACGGATCTTTTCTGAGAGCCTTAGAGATGAGCTGGTAAAGGAGGATGAGAAAAACCGTGATAGGAGAGGATAACATACTTACTCTTACATACCATGATTTTACTACTAGCTGGTGCATGAAAATAAATCTGTATGAGGTATTTTGTGGAATTGAATACAGAGAACTACCAGATTATGAGCCAGATCCAGATGAGGTAAAGATCACACGCTGGCAGAGAATAAAGAAGATCATACAGCTTATTAAAAAGCATCATTTAGATAAAGAGCTCTCAGAGTTTAAAAGCTGGGTAGAAAGTCAAAAGGCGGAGGCTGAGAGCTTAAGAGCTAAGTATAAGGCTGGATCAGATGGGTATAAGAGCCTCACAAAGAGGATAACTCTTTACAACAGAGCTATAAGGGAGGCGGAGAAATGATACAGAGCGATAAGTTAAAGAAAATCATAGCAGAGGTAAAAGAGGAGAGCTCCCCTGTAATAACCCTCTCAAATGAGTTAATAGCAGATTTTAGTAAGGAGCTTGATAGTGCTATCTCAGAGCTGGATATGATTATGGAAAGCATCGGAGAAAACTCTATAGAGGATATACCAGATAGCCAGATAGAGTACTACTGTGTTAAGATCCCAGCTCTTATGTACTATGCAGGGCAGAGAGTAGAGGAGCTGGGTATGCAGGTAGATCTAGCCTCTAACGCTAAGAAAAGTGCTCAAAATGAGGCGATGGTAAAAGTATCTGGTACTGTGCAGGAGAAAAAAGCCAGAGTAGAACAGCTCACGGAGGATAAAGCCTTAGTAGAGGCTATTTATCGTAGAGCTTATAACAGCCTCAAAGTTAAGTTAGAGATGGCTGAGAAGATCTACAGCGGATTAAAGAAATCTCTCTCAAAGAGGATAGCTGAGGTAGATCTGGATAGATTTAGCAAGGATAAATATACCAGAGAGCCAGAGGATCCTATGGAGGATTAAGCCTATGGAGCGGTGGGCTTATGAGTACTTTAGGAGACAAGCCATAGAGGATAGATGTAAGCAGGAGGCACAGTGGTTAATAGATAATCCTAAGGACAGTATCCGTAAAATGGCTAGAGAATTTTGTATTAGTAAGAGCCAGTTACATAGAGATCTCCATGAGCTCAGAAATATAGATGATGATCTCTATGTACAGTGTAGAAATATTTTAAGGAGGCATAAAAGACGATGTTTATAAGAGTTGAGGATCAGAGCGGAAACCTTACTATCTGGCTTAATGTGAACCAGATAGCAAAGCTGGAGGAGAGCAGGAGCTCAGAGGAGATAATGGGATACAGTGTAACTACTGTGGATAATAAGGAGTATTACTCTCCAGATGTTAAGGCTATACAGGCTTTATTGATGCCAGTAGTTGTAATGGAGCCAGAGGGCGATATTGTAGAGGAGCTTAAAAAGTTGGATATGATGAGAGATGTTATGGCGAGGTGTTAGAGATGGAGGAAAAGTTAGATAAGTTTTTAGCATATCTGGAGAAAAACGGTGTAGAAATCTCTGGAGAAACAGCTTTTAAGTGTGATGATGGGATTGTACTTTTTAGCCCTAATGATGAGGGCGGAGTAGATATAGCTATTATCAGAAATGTAATTGAGTTAAATTACAACTTAGGTATCACGGATGCAGATGTAAACCTCTTTAATACGGAGGTAGGCATTATGCAGGAGTTAGGAGGATCTGAGGATGGAAAATAATAAACCAGTATTTTATATGTTAGTGGGGTTGCCAGCCAGCGGTAAAAGCTCTGAGAGTGATAGGCTGGGAGATGTAATTGTTAGATCCTCTGATTATCTTAGAGATAAACTCTGTGGAGATATAAATGATATGAAAAATAATGGTGCTGTATTTACCATCTTACAGAGTTTGGTTAGGGCGGATCTATATCATGGTAAGGATGTAGTGTACGATGCTACAAACTTAAAAGCAAGCTATAGGGTGGAGTTTTTGGATACTCTTAAATTATTAAATTGCAAAAAGGTTTGTGTGTTTGTAGATACTCCTTTTGAGGTGTGTGTTAAGCGTAACGAGGAAAGAGAGCGTACAGTACCTAAGGAGGCTATGGATAGAATGAAAAGATTTTTAGAGCCTCCTACCTTTGCTGAGGGCTGGGATGAGATACGAGTAGTTAAAAATTGGAATGAAAAGGAGAATAGCGATGGCGGAGATAGATAACCTCATAGCAGAGGTAAATAAGAAGTATAAAACGGATATAATTCGTAAAGCATCGGATCTTAAGGGGATAGAGTTTATCCCCTATACCTCTCCTATGATGAATTACTTAACCAGAGGCGGAGTACCTGTAGGGAGGATCATAGAGCTAGTGGGATTACCGCAAAGCGGAAAGACTACCACAGCCTTAGATATTATTTCTAATTTCCAGAAAAAGTACACAGATAAGTACTGTGTATATCTGGATGCCGAAAATACAATAGATAAGGAGTGGGGAGAAACTCTGGGGGTAGATTGGAGTAAGGTAATACTCATTCAGCCAGAGAGTGAGTATGGAGAGGAGCTCTTAGATATGCTCTTAGACTACATAAGATCTGGTAAGATCGGCTTAGCAGTATTAGATAGTGCTCCCTTTATTATTCCTAAAGCAGTACAGGAAAAAGGCTTAGATGAGAAAAGCTATGGCGGTAACAGTGCTCTTATGAAAGCCTTTTGTGATAAGGCGGTACCGCTCTGTAAGAAAGTGGAGTGTACTTTTCTGATGATTAACCAACTCAGAGAGAATATTGGAAATCCGTATAAGCCTTATAAAATTCCTTGCGGTACAGCAATAGCTCATGCGTGCTCACAGATCTTATGGTTTACAAAGGGATCCTTACTGGATGAGAAGTATAAAGAGGTAAGTAGCGGATATGCTAACCCTAGTGGTAATCTGGTAAGCGTGAAAGTGGAGAAAAATAAGGTTACTAAAAATGATCGTAGGCTCCAGACTTACACACTTAACTACAGTACAGGAGTTGATGAGATTAAGGATACCTTAGATCTGGCTATTATGCTGGGGATCATTTCACAGGCTGGAGCATGGTTTAAGGCTACTCTTAAAGATGGAAAAGAGCAGAAAATGCAGGGATTTAACGGAGTGCAGGAGTTTTATTACAACGATCTGGAGGAGCTGGAGTATCTTAGAAAACAGGTATATGAGGCAGGGATGGTATGAGAGAAGTAGAGGAAACCTTAGCACATAACCTTAGAGAGGTAAGAGAGAAAAAGGGCTACACTCTAAAAGATGTGGTAAAAGGTACAGGATATACAGAGGTAAGTATAAGCAGGTGGGAAACAGGTACACGGATCCCTAAGGCTACAGTACTTTATAATCTGGCTAAATTCTATGGAGTATCTGTAGATAGATTTTTCTGGAAATAAGAGCAGGAGGAGGCAGTAAAAAGCCTCCTCTATTATTTTATATAGGGGTTATATAAAAAGTAATTGACATTATTATATAGGGGGTGTATATTATAAGTGAGGTAAGGAACTAGATACAAACTGAAAGAGAGGTAAACAATATGAGATATAAAGAGGATAATGATAATAGATACAGAGTAAACTTTATGAGAGCTACAGAGGAGCTCATGGATGCCATCACAGTTGAGAGCTTTATCTCTTATTTAGAAGAAAATGCAGAGTTTGAGGATTATACAGTAGAGTACATTGACGGAAAATGTGTTAAGTGTAGAGCCTATGATCTCACAGAGGAAAACAGCAAGCTCCATAAGGAGTTTTTAGTAACAGATGATGGCAGAGTATTTTACTGGAGAACCTTATTAGATAAGATCGAGTTAGTAGATGATGAGATCCCAGAGGGAATGGTAGAGGGATTACAGGAGGGAGATACATACAGAAATTTTAATGCTATCTGGGTTGTAGATAAGATTTATACGGTAGATGATCCTACACTTTGGTATAAGCTCAGAATTAAGAGCCATGTAATAAAGAAAAGCCCTATGTATAAAGGGATCGGTACTATGGATTGTGCATATAGCAGGGGAGCCTAAGGGCTCCCAGATAGGAGGGAAATATGTTTACAGTTTATCTTAAGAGTGCTGGAGGCACAAAGAAATACTTTACAGAGTTTGAAACAGAGGCGGAGGCTGAGAGCTTTTGTAGAGAGTATGGCTGGGAGTGGGTAGATGAGAATGAGTTTGTATGGGATATGGATTATGAGGAGGCGTAAAGATGGCTAAGATCGTTTATCTGAGAACCGATAAAAACGGTACTAAGTATTATGCTAATTACACTTGCCCTAGATGTGGAGGAGCTGGAGGATCTGATAAATGGGCTTTTACAGGCTGGACTTGTTATGAGTGCGGAGGAACTGGAGAAAGCTCTACTCCAGTTATTGAAAAAGAATATACTCCAGAGTATAGAGCTAAGCTGGATGAGAGAGCTAGAAAGAGAGCAGAGGCTAAGAGGGCTAAGCAGGTAGAGGAGTTTAATAACAATCGTTTAGCAATAGCTGAGAAATACGGATTTAATCCAGAGGGTAAGATCTATGTAGTAACAGGTAACACCTATGAGATCCGTGAGGAGCTTAGGGAGGCAGGAGCAAAGTATAGAGGAGGGATTAACTGGTATTTCTTAGAGAAACAGGATAGATACCCTACAATAGAGCTTAGTTATGAGGAGTGCCTTAATATCTATCCAGAGTACGGTACAATGAGCTGGAAAGACCTTACAGAGGTACAGGCAGTACTTAACAGTAAGATCCCTACAGAGGAGGATCCTAGCCAGTATGTGGGGCAGGTAGGAGAGAGGTTAGATCTGGTAGTAACTTTTAAGAAAAGATCTACTTATGAGATCCCTAGCTATGCAGGATGGGGTACAGATACGGTAGGGATCAATGTATTTAGAGATGATGCTGGTAATTGTTTTATCTGGAAAAGCACCTCAGCATTTTTTAACATAGCGGAGGGATCAAAGGTAAGGTTGAGAGGAACCGTAAAGGAGCACAGCGATTATAAAGGTACTAAGCAGACTATATTACAGAGATGTAAAGTGGATGCAGTAAAACTATAAAAACAGGGGGAGGAGTTAATTACTCCTCCATAAGGAGGGCTAAGAGATGAGTATACATGGAGTAAACGCTAGACAGCTCCAGATAATAAATATCCTTAAGGAGGCTAAGTGTACAAACACAGCGGAGCTACAAGAGGAGTTAGGAGTATCTAGGAGAACACTTAGAACGGATATAGCGTATCTAAAGAGAGTGTATCCAGATAAGTTAATAACCCACAGAGGCAGATATACAGGCGGTTTAGAGTGGGTAGAGTAGGAGGAGCGTATGGATCTAATAGAAAGAGTAGAAAGCTATAAGGTAATGTTTAAGGAGTGTAAAGCTCTGGAGCCTGTTAGTATGGCTCTGGCAAAGGGCTATAAATCCGCTACACCTCTCCAGAGATTAGAGATAATCAGAGAGCTAGATACAGAGCTGGCGGAGGTATATAGCGTAGAGATCCCTGTTATTACAGCGTGGGTAAGGGATGATAACTATGTACACTCTACAAAGGAGATTTTCTTAGGGGAGCCCTCCTTAGAGGGGTTTCTCCATCAATTTAGGCACCACTTACAAAACAAGGCAAGGGAGCCACAGTATAAGTATTTACTGGTAGAGAATGATCCTAAGGCGGATTACAGGATCCCTTATAAGGATTGTATGTACAGGATGTATGGGGAGGATGATGCTAGAGCATGGGCTAGGATGGTTATTGAGTTAGCCTCATAAATGAGTTATAATATAACCACTATATAAAAAGGTAGGTGGTTACATGATAAAGAGATTGAGCGTAGTAATAGCTTTAGGTATTGCACTATCCTTATCAGCCTGTGGAAATACAGGTAAGGCGGTAAATGAGCCCACAGAGGCAGAGAAAGTAACGGAGGCTATAGAAAGTACTCCAGAGGTAACAGAGGAGCCAGAAACAGCCACAGAGGAGGCGGAGGAGCTACCTGTAATTTATGCAGATGATGAGGAGATCAATTTATATCTGAATAGATATAATGAGGCTAATGTGGGGCAGGAAATAACAGCGGATCAGTTTGAGCCTTATAAGCATCATGGTAGCGTACATAAGAACCAGATAAAACTCAAAACAGAGGAAACTACTATATCAGCTACAGGAACTAAGGTAACAGTATATTTAGAGTATAAGGATCTGGAGCAGTATAAGGAGGCGTTTCTAAGGTTTGTAAAGCCCTTTAGTGATACCGATATAGAGAAATGCTGGGAGCAAGTTTTAGCGGATGATACGAGGGTTATAGAGTTTGATGGATTTAGTACAGAAACAAGCAAATTTGACGGAGATATAGAGTATATGAGTATCTATGGATCTATAGAGTAGGAGGCGGATTATATGAAAATCGGAGTAAGAAAACCTAGCCTTAAAAAGGCTATCAAAGCAAGTACTACAGGTAAGGCTAAGAGGGCGGTAAAGAAAGCAGTTAATCCTCTGTATGGTAAAAAGGGTGTAGGGCTGGCAAAGAACCCTAAGAGAGCTGTAAAAAATGCTGTGTATAAGAAAACCACAGTAGGAGTAAAAGATTTACTCAAATAGGAGGGCGTATGGAGGAAAGATTTAAGGATATGACACCTTATGATAGAGCTGTGAGGATCTCTCTTTACTCAAATAGAGTAGGGAAGATGGAGGAGCAGAAAGATCACACAGAGGATCCAGAGGCGGTAAAAACTCTGGAGGAGAAAATAAAGGAAACACAGAGGCTCATAGATGAGTTATTAGAGCTATTTCTGTAAGGAGGTATCTATGGATAATGAAAAGCAGAAACAGGAGGTAATAGACTTTCTGGAGAATACCTACACAGGGGCTAAAATGATGGGAGATGAGGAGGTAATGCTGAGAGCCTCCAGAGCACTCTTAGCATTTAAGGCAGATGTGCATAAGGATATTTTCATAGAGGAGAATGTGCTGGAGTTTTAATACTAGAGAGAGGATCTTAGGATCCTCTTTTTTTTTATTCTAAAAATACTTACCGATTGTGATTAAGTTAAGTATCACAACAAAGGAGGTAAACAGAGTGGCACAGAAAGTAACCAGTACAGATATAAAGCTGGCTCTTAAAGAGTTTCATAATGGAAAGCCCAGTTATTTTATAACAGAGTGTAAAACCTGTAGTACCTATTTTCCAGATCCGCAGGGGCTACTTAAGTTTGATGGGCTGGCTATCACAAAGAGCTATACAAAGCCTAATATTATCGGCTATGAGATCAAAGTGAGTAGAAATGATTTTCTACAGGATAATAAATGGCATTTATACCTACAGTACTGTAATGAGTTTTATTTTGTAGTACCTAAGGGGCTGGTAAAGAAGGAGGAGCTCCCAGATCATGTAGGGCTTATCTATTTCAATCCAGATACTAAGGCTCTGAGAACGGTTAAAAAAGCATTGTACAGGCAGATAGAGGAGCCTGTAGGTGTGTATAAGTACATTATCTTTAGTCGGCTGGAGGAGGATAGGATCCCCTTTTACAATGACAGGGCGGAGTACTGTAAGGATTATCTGGAGGATAAGGTAGTAAAGAGTGCCATAGGGCAGAGATTAGGCACAAAGTTAGCAAAGGATTTAGAGGATGCAGAAAAGAGGTTAAAAAGCCTCCAGAGTGCAGAGAAAGAGCTACAGGCATGGAAAAATGTTAAAACAGTATTAGAAAATGCTGGTATTTTACCGTGGAGCTGGTGGGATAACGATAGCTGGATAACAGATCTGGAGCAGAGGCTTAATGGAAAGATGGATCCTATGGATCTGGAGTTAGCCATTAAGGATACCAATAGACTATTAAACAGATTACAGGCTATGCAGGTACAGGAGGAGCAGGATGATAAAAGCTAGATACATAGGGGTAGATAATGAACTCTTACAGAGCGGTAAAGTATATAAGATCAAAACAATTTCTGTAATGTGGAATGGTAAGCCCAGATTAAGAGTAGCTTTTGGAGAGCGTTTTAGATACTGGGTGCATTACGGTAGCCTAGAGGAGTTTCTTAAGCGATGGAAAGTAGAGGCGGTATATCATGGATGTAAGTAGGTTAATGATTTTGCTTAAGGAAGCGTGGAGCAGGGTAAGAGATGAGGGAGTAGGTGTAATGGGAGATTTTATAGGAAAGCCTTTTACAGCTACTACTATGAGTGAGTTGAATTATCTTGTAAATGCTCCTTTAGAGAGTATAAACAGAGAACTCCGAGAGGAGTTAGGTATAGAGCTTTATGTAAATACACTACCTCAGATAGAGGATAACTCAGTAAGTGGGTTCTTAATGGTAAAAAGGGTAGGAGAGCCAGTAAGATTTATATGAGAGAGGAGTGCTAAGTGTGGGTAGAGCTGAGAGGCGTAGGCTTGAAAAGCAAAAAAGTAAGCAGGTAAAAACCTATAATTTAACCAGATCACAGATCCATAATGCAGTAAGGCAGGTAACAGAGGAGGATCTTAAGAGGATTAAACAGGAGGCTATGGAGGATGCCATAAATACAGCTATGACATTACTCTTAGTACTCCCTATGGAGGTACTCATGGATCACTACTGGAAAAAGACCTATGCAAAGAAGATACCAGAGTTTACAGAGCTGGTATTACAGTACTATGAACGCTGGCAAAATGGAGAGCTAGATATGGATGAGATGAAAAAGGATCTATGGGAGTATGGCGGAGTGAGATTAGAAGAAAGAGAGGCGGAGTAATGAGAGGAAAGCTGGGGGTATCTACAGTAACTCATAAAATGAAAAAGCCCAAGAGAGTAGCGTGTGACTGTGAGCGATGTAAGCACAGTAATAAAAAACACGGTTTTCTGTATTGTACTTATTTTGACTTAATATCTCCTAATAGATCTCAGTGTATTAGATATTGGGGAGTAAAACCTAAAAAGAAAAGAGGTAAGGGTAAATGAAAGATAGTACAAGAGCTAAGAGCTCCATACAGGAAAAGCGTATAGCTAAGGCTATGGGCGGTAGGCAGGTAGTAGGATCTGGATCCACTCCGTTTCTAAAAGGAGATGTAGTGGTAGATAAACTCTTTATTGAGGCTAAAACAAAAATGAACCCTAGCCAGAGTATTACAGTAAAAAAAGGCTGGATAGATAAGGCTAAGGAGCAGAGCTTAGCCATGAGAAAAGAGGATTATGCCATAGCGGTATCCTTTGGAGATCCTAAGGAGTATTACCTCATTGAGGATACTTTAATGGAGGATCTGTATAAGAGCAGGGAGGCACTCAGAGCGGTTATAGATGCCTTAGGAGGGCTGGATGATCGCTTAGTGGATCTGGATAACTTAACAGGAAACGGTATAAGAGCATTGATAAGGAGGCACTTAGAATAGTGAGAGCTGAGTTTATCGGTAAAACATCTATGGGCTTTATTACAGGGCAGATATACACGATAGAAACAGCCTGTAAGATGGTAAAGAGGTGTAAAACCAGTAGAGCGGATCCTGTACCGTGTTTATGTGTATACGATAAAAACTCTAAGGCGTGGTGTCCGTATAGCAGTATGGAAAAGGTATTAGAGAACTGGAGATTATTATAAAAAGCGAGGAAAATATTATGTGTAAAATTAGTGAAATGAACTTAGAAACAGCTAAGTACTATGGATATGAGGCACAGAGTAACCAGTTAGTAGAGGAGTGTGCAGAGCTCATACAGGCGGTAAACAAGTACCGCAGAGTAGAAACAGGCTTAGGACAGCCTGTAGCGGAGGATAAAAAGGCTATTGCCAGAGATAACTTAGTAGAGGAGATTGCAGATGTAGAGTTAATGCTGGAGCAGGTAAAGTATCTCCTCCAGATCCCAGAGGATGAGCTTTTAGCGGTTATGACCTTTAAGGTAAATCGTACCAGAGAAAGAATGGAAAGCAGTAAATAAAAATATTTTTCAAAAACTATCTAAATTTTCCTCATATTGAGGATTAAGTTATTTATCAATAAAAAATAACACACATAGAAAAGGAGAAAAATCTATGAGAGCATTTAAGGGATTTAACAAGGATCTTACCTGTAGAGGTTATCAGTATGAGGAGGGTAAGTAATTTCACACAGAAAGAGCGGAGTGCTGTGATACAGGTTTTCACGCTTGTGAGTATCCGTTAGATTGTTTCGGATATTATGATCCAGCACATAGCGTATTCCATGAGGTAGAGTTATCTGGAGAGATGGATAAGAGCGGAGATAATACTAAGGTATGTGCTACTGATATTAAGATCGGAGCTAGATTATCTATTGCAGGACTTGTAAAGATGGCTATTGATTTTACTATGAATAAGGTAAACAAAGAGGCAGGATCAGACGAGCGACACGGTTTTGCATCTGCTACAGGGGATTGTGGAGCCTCATCTGCTACAGGGTATAAAGGAGCCTCATCTGTTAGTGATCCTACTGGTGTAGCGGTTGCATGGGGGCATGAGGCAAGAGCTAAGGGCTGTAAGGGAGCTCATCTTATCCTCTCTGATTGGAAATATGTAGGAGTCAGATATAGCGATGGAGATTATATGGATCCTTATGATAAGGAGAGCTGGGAGCTTACAGGAGCTAAGATGGTAGTAGTAGATGGAGAGAAGATCAAAGAGGATACATACTACCGCTGTATCGAGGGAGAAATTGTAGAAGTTACAGAAGATGGAGAGATCGTAGAGGAATAATACAGAGAGTGGTACATTTTGTAAGAAAAGATGTACCACTTTTTTCTATTTTATCTAAAAATCCTCCTCAAAAGTGATTAGGTTATATATCAATTTAAAAGGGAGGTAAAAACCGTGTCAGAGGTAGGATGTGATATAGTTGAGTACCTTAAAGAGTTTCATACATCGGAGGGAAAAGCGGTAAAGGCTAGAGAGCTGTGTGTACTGTTTAATGTGCATGAGAAACAGCTAAGAAACATTGTAAGCGATCTGAGGCAGAATGGAGAGGCTATATGTAGCTCTACTTATGGTTACTGGTACTCCAGAGATCCAGATGATATATCCACTACCCTAAGCAGGTTAGTAGGGCAAGTGGATAATATGCAGAAAGTAATAGCAGGATTAAATAGGATCTTACAGGAGGTGCAGGATGAGCAAAAGGAGAGTTAGAAGAAAGAGGAGAGCCAGAGTAAATATAAAGCCTCTTATACTGGCAGGAGTAATAATAGCTGGAGTAATTACTGTGGTAATGAGTGTAAATCTCAAAGGAGCAGATAAGGAGCCTCCTACTGAGGAGATTTATATTACAGAAACTCCGCAAGCTGAGAATACAGAGCCAGTAACGGAAACAGAGCAGGAGGCAAAGCTGGAGCACGATTTTAACTATACATATCCGTATAATACGATGAGTGCAGACTGGGGAGCTGAGGTATATGAGGAGGGATTTAGATATTATGAGATCCCACAGGAGTATAAGGATGCTGGAGGATGTTTTCCAGAAATAGTACAGGTTTACCTCTGGTGTGAGTGTAAAGAGTATGGAGTAGATTATTATACGGTACTAGCCCTCATAGAGAGGGAGAGCGGTTATCACTGGGATAAGGTAGGAGATAACGGAAACAGTAAGGGCTATATGCAGATATACGAGAAATGGCATACAGAGCGGATGGAGGTGGAGGGAGTAACAGATCTCTTTAATCCATATCAAAATATCAGAGTAGGGCTTAACTGTTTAAGAGAGATACAGGATAAGTATTTAGCCTCCAGCGGAGAAAATTGTGTACTCATGGTATATAACATGGGCGAGAGCGGAGCTAAAAAGCTGTGGGCTAAAGATATTTATAGCTCAGCATATAGCAGAGAGGTAATAGCAAGAGCACAGGAATTAAGACAGGAACTAACACAGGAATAATACAGGATCAAGCAGGAGTATAGGAAAAACTATACTCCTTTTTTCTTGTTAAAAGGGAGGTACACGATGTTTAAGGTAGGCGATGCCATTAAGTGGATGTGTCCTCTGGATAATGATTATACCTATGGAGAGATTACAGCTCTTAGAAAGAGTGTAGCTACAGTAAAAGGCACTGGGTTATACAGCGGTATTACAGCGGAGGTACACCTAAGATACATAGAAAAAGCAATGAGAGGAGGCGGTAGCGTTGGGAGCGATTGTAAGAAATATAGTAAACGATCAATTACTAAGGCTGAGCTATAAGGATCCTAAGAATATAAAGAGATTTTTGAGAAACTGGGGAGGCTTAGAGGGCTTAAGTGAAAAAGGAGATACAGTAGCTACCTGTATCCTCACAGATCTTAAGACAGTAACAGCTATTGATCTGGATAAATACCATAAAAGCGATAGAGCAGAGTTTACTAAGGCGTACAGAAAAGGAAAGTTAAGCCACTATCAGTATATGAGTATAGCGTATGTGCTGGTACTGGGATATACACAGGATGAGTTAGCGTTTGTAATGGGCGTGGATCGTAGTGTTATCAGTAAAAATATTGACAGTGGGGTTAAAAAAATACAGAGAGAGCTTAAGGCGTATCTGGAGGAGGATTAGATGAGTTTAATAAAATGTGGAACTGATGAAAACGGATCTTACATAGAATTGAGAAAACCGAGAGGAGAAACTCCTCCATGCTTTATAGATGAGTGCGGAGTAGTACACGATACCATAAGGATTTATGAGTATAAGGCGGTAAGGAGTAAAGAGATCTCCACAGATAGCAGGTGTGTAATGTGTGGAGAGATAATACCAGAGGGAGCTATGGTGTGTAAGAGATGCAGAGAGGCGGTGGATGAAATTGAGTAAGTGGTTAAGAGAAGAAGATGAGGCGGATAAGTGGTTAAGAGAGCACGATCCTTATTATTTAGATAAATCAAATTTTAAGAGAAAGCATGAGGATAGACCTTACGAAACTCCTAAGCAGGAGGCTAGGAGGAGAGATATGGAGATACCGTTTAGTAGCTTATCTCTTAATCAGAGTAAAGAGGCTGGTATAGAATACGATAAGTATTAGGGCTGGTTATGCACGTTTTTAGAGGTTTTGTGGGCTTGTTATATGTAACAGATAATCTCCATTGAAATTCTGTAAAAAGTACAGAGTAATTACATGGTAAATGAAAATCATAATGAAATTAAGGAGGATATGAGAAATGGAGCAAAAGGATTTACAAGTAAAGTACACTGATCCGCTGGATCTGATCCCTTATGAGAATAACCCTAGAATTAACGATTATGCAGTAAAAAAGGTTATGGAGAGTATTAAGGAGTACGGATTTACTAATCCGATTATCGTAGATGCAGATATGGTTATCATCGCAGGGCATACGAGGAGAGAGGCTAGTATCTTAGCAGGGCTGGATAGAGTACCATACATAGTAAGAGATGATCTCACTCCAGAGCAGGTAAAGGCTTACCGTATTGCAGATAACAAGCTGGCAGAGTTAAGTAACTGGGATGATGAGTTACTCAAAAAAGAGTTATTTGAGTTACAGGCGGTAGATTATTCCTTAGAGGTAATGGGCTTTACAGAGATAGATCTTAAAGAGATCTTTACAGAGAAAGAAGTACCTAAGGAGAAAAAGAAGAAAGAGGAGAAAACTACTCTCCCTATGCTCCGTTTTGGATCTAACAGCGTGAGGATTACAGAGGATGAGTTGGTAATGCTTAGTAACCGATACAATGAGTATGTAGAGTGTACTCCAGATGATGGCTTTATTACATGGCTATTAAAGAGAGGCTTATAGTAAAAACATCTTACATGGATGTGTTGGAGAAGATGCTGAGAAAGAGAGGCGTAAAAGTGGTTATGAGCGGTGTAAGAGAAATGACCTTAGCAGAGGAGATAAGAAATCTGGCAGATCTGGGAGTAGATCAGAATGTTATAGATAGAATGACACAGAAATATAACAAGATGCTTACAGATCATGGAAATACCTGTAATAAGATCCGAGATGAAGTATACAGAGAGGTAAGAGGCGTAAAGGCGGAGCTGGCGGAGAAAGAAACTATCGTAAGAGTATTAACAACTCATATAAGAGAGAAAGAGCTACTGTAAGAGGTAGCTCTATTTAATTTCATTCTATGTACTGAAATCTCCATGAAATGAGTAAAAGGCGGAGAAAAGGGCAAAAGGGCGGAAAAGAGGCTTAAATACAGTAATAATACTAAATAAACAAATAAGAGTAGATATTACAGTAATAACAAAGAAATATAAAAACTAATTTCAGTACTATAAAAGAAAACATAGTAAGGAAGATAGATAGGAAGAAAATAGAGGGAATTAACAGATAACAACAGGAATGTAAGTAAAACTGTAGAAAATCCCCCTCATTCACAAAGAGCAAGGAAAATAGCCTCATAAGAGAGGAGAAAGGAGGCGGAGTAATGCCTAATACATTGAGTAAAGAGAATGAGCTCCAGAGAAAAGCCTTTGAGCTGTATTATGGCTTAGGAGATAAGAGATCCCTTAGAGCGGTAGCAGAAACCATAGGAAGAACGGAGAGAACGGTAGCAGGCTGGAGCAGGGCTTTTAACTGGGTAGCCAGAGTAACACAGAGAAATATAGAGAACGCTCAGAACAGTAACGAGGCTAAGATCACAGCGGAGCTAACGGATGTACGGACTAAGTACCGTATCCTTATAAATAACCTTATGGCTGATTTTAGTAAGGATATTGCACAGGGCAAGGTAAAAGTAAAGAATATCAACGATTTTGAGAGGCTGGTTAAGCTGGATATGCTCCTTATGGGAGAGGCTACAGAGCGTGTAGAGCGTGGCGGTACACAGGAACTCTCACAGGATGCTAAGGATCGCTTAGATGAGATCGCTCAGCTTATGAAAAGTGCTAAGAAGTAGTGCAGATTGCACAATGGGTATAAGGTTTTTCCCTATGGAAAATACAGAGCCCTTTGTAAGAATTGCACAAAGGAAAAGAGAAAAGGTAAATAAATCTAATTTTTTAAGGTTTATGTGATTATGTTACTTATCAAACATAAGGAGGTAAGCATAATATGAGTAATGCTATTAAACCAGAACACTATAACAGATTGAACCCACAGCCTAAGGATGTAATCAGAGCGTGGGGATTAAATTTCAACTTAGGGAGTGCTGTAAAGTACATCTCCAGAGCAGGGCATAAGGATGATATTGTACAGGATCTTAAGAAAGCACTGGAGTTTATCCAGTTTGAGATTGATGCCATCGAGGGAGCCAGAGCGGAGAGAAAAGATAAGCCTAAGCATGAGGATTTTATGGATGCTATGTTAAGAGGTTTGTTTGGAGGCTCTGTAGGGCATATCGAGATCACAGGCAAGAGAAACGGTAAGACCGATGAGGAGATTGCTGAGATCGTAGATAAAACCATTAAAGATATTATCTCTGGTATGGCAGGAGTAGAGCTGGAGGAGATCAAAGAGGGAAAAGGCTACACAGAGGTACATATTACAGGTAATGCTAATCCGATTGAGGTAAGAGAGTACATTGAGCGAGAGCTTAAGGATCGCTTAGCTATGGTGCTGTAAAAAGTGTGTCATTTGTTCGCAAAAGTATAGAGTACACCTATGGCGGAAAAACGGAGGTAAATAATGAAAATCGTAGATGCAGGATATGAGATCTTAGATCCCCTCAATGGGGAGGAAATCTTAAGGAAGATCGAGAGAGTAGCCAGAGTATGCTATAAGAGTGAGGATAAGATCACAGAGGGATCCGCTGAGAAGATGGTAAGGGCTCTCATTAAGAGTAATCACATGGCGATGCTGGAGCACTACTCTTTTAGTGTAAAGTTTATCTGTGATAGAGGCGTATCCCATGAGATTGTACGCCACAGAGTAGCCAGCTATGCACAGGAAAGTACAAGGTATTGTAATTACAATAAGAGCGGAGATGTAGCTTTTATCCGCCCTGTATTCTTTGCAGAGGATACTCCAGAGATGGATAACTGGGTAGATAGCTGTATGAGAGCAGAGAAAACCTATAATTATCTGATTAGTGAGGGAAGAACTTCACAGGAGGCAAGATCTGTATTACCTAACAGCCTCAAAACAGAGGTAGTAATGACAGCTAACCTTAGAGAGTGGAGGCACTTCTTAAGCCTCAGAGCTTGCGGATCTACAGGAAAGCCTCATCCACAGATGTTAGAGGTAGCAGTACCGCTTTTAAAGGAGCTTAGAGAGAGAGTACCTGTGGTATTTGATGATCTGGAGCCTATGGAGTGGGAAACAGTTAAATAAAGGCAGAGGTTAGGGAGGGAGAGCTGTAAAAGGCTCTCCTTTTCAGTTAGGAGGATTATATGATTATCTTAGTAGGGATCGGATGCTTTATGGCAGGAGCAGTAGTGGGAATTGTTATGATGAGCCTTTGTGTGGCAAGCCATAACAGTAGCTTAGAGCTGGAGAACAGGCAAAAGGAGGATAAAGAGTAATGCAGATAGTAAGCGGAGATATAACCAGAGATATTACTGGAGAGATTGTATATCTTAAGGCATATAAGCAGATGGTAGGAGAGGTAACAGGGTATAGCACTGAAAAGGGTACAGCTACAGTAAAGCTCTGTGATACAGGGCTGGAGATAACCGTATCTTTAGATGATATTGAGAGTACAGGCAGTACACAGCCTCACAGAGCTTTTAATAGTGAGGTACATATTTTAGGAACCAGATACAGTATCCGTATCATAGATGAGGATGATTACAGATATGATAGAGAGGCGGATGGATGGTGTGATCCTAGTGTAAAGGAGATCCTCATTTTTAACTATAAGCAGAGTGCAGAGAGTGTAAAGGATCTGATAGCATATCAGAAAAAGGTACTCCGCCATGAGATAGTACACGCTTTTCTCTATGAGAGTGGTTTATGGCAAAATGCCTACGGTAGTAAGTGCTGGGCTAAAAATGAGGAGATGATAGATTGGATGGCTATACAGATCCCTAAGATCCAGAGAGCATATAAGGAGGCGTACTGTGATGAGTGATTTAGGAAGATGCAAACATACACTCTATATCCTTAAGCATAAGCCAGAATATACAAAAGGCTGGGGCTGGAGGTGTAGATATTGTGGTAGGACTTATAAAGACCTCAGAGAGGAGGCAGAGTATAAGGAGCGTGAGAGGAGGAGTAGAACATGGTAGCAGGATTATTAAAGCTGGTATTTATTCTCTGTACCGTAGCGGTAGTAGGATTATCGGTAGTAGATACACTTTGGTTTAATGCTATGCCAGAGAGTAACCGTTATAAGAATGTACAGGCGTTTAATGTGGTTACGCTGTGGATCGTAGCTATAGTACTTATTATCAAGCTGGTAACGATGTAGGGGAGCTAACAGGCTCCCTTTTATTATGCGTAGAAAGGAGGTTAGGCGGATGTGTTAGATTATAAAGTAGTATCCCTAGTAGAGGATAAGCTAGGGGAGGTACAGGATCAGAGAGAAAGAGATGCTATGATAAAGTACCTCATACAGGAGGCAGATTTTGAGATAGCGTATTATCTGGTATGCACCTACATTACTAAGAGAAATGTAATGGATCTCCATAAGAGCATTATCTCTAACATATCGAATAGTAAGAGCACGCTGGATCTAGCCCCTAGAGGTTTCGGTAAAAGTACTGTAGGCGATGTGGATTATTGTATTACAAGGATCCTCAGAGATCCTAATATCCGTATTATGATAGGATCCAAAACACAGACACAGGCAGAGGCGTTTCTTAAAGAGGTTCGTACTCACTTTGAGCAGAATGAGGATCTTATTAGGATTTTCGGAGATTGGAAAACCAGTAAGGATAATGTATGGAATGATAGAGAGTTTACGGTAAATAAGCGTAGCATTATTAAGAAAGAGGCTACTCTAACAGCACTAGGAGCCTCTGGAGCGGTTATTTCTAAGCACTTTGATGTAATTATAGGCGATGACTTAGTAGGGCTGGAAAATGCACGAACAGAAAAACAGAGGAGTAACCTTAAGGAGTGGTTTTATAGCTCTCTTTTTCCTACACTAGAGCCAGATGGGGAGATCCATATACTGGGTACACGATATAACCCATTGGATCTGTATGAGGATCTGATAAAGAGTAAGGATTATGTGGTAAATACTCAGAGAGCTATAAGAGTGGTAAACGGTAAAAAAGTATCTCTCTGGGAGGAAAAGTTTAGCTTAGAGAGGCTGGAGGCTATTCTTAAGCAATCTGGTAAGATCATTTTCAATATGCAGTATCAAAATGATACAGAGCTGGCAAAAGGTAAGATTTTCAAGGCTCAGTATTTCAGATACTACGAGGAGTATAAGATTGATTATGATTTTCAGACCGCTAAGGTGCGTATTAAAACAGAGGATGGTATAGATCAGTGGATCAAGGTAAGGCTTTGTTTTGGCTGTGACTTAGCAATATCTGAGAAAGAGCAGGATAAAGGAGATTATTTTGTACTCATGGTAATAGGGGTAGATGCAGATCACAATGTGTATGTACTGGATTATGTGAAAGAGAGATTAACCTTTAATACCCAGCTTAATACCATTATTGACTATGGTAGAAATAAATTCCCTATGGTAGAGCGGATCGGAGTAGAAACAGTAGCTTACCAGAAATCCTTAGCACAGGAGCTTAGGAGATTATCTTTACTCCCTATTATCAATATCAATACCTCTAAGGACAAAGTAACAAGAGCTATGAGGAGATCGGCTAACTTTGAAAACCACAAGGTATATTTTAGAGAGGGTATGGATGATCTGGAGGAGTGCTTACTGTTATTCCCAGAGGTGGATCACGATGATTTATTTGATGCCCTAGATTTTGCTATGACTATGGCAGATGGCGGTAATGAGATCAGAGTACTTAAAAGAGAAGATTTTAGAATTTAGTGTAAAAGCCCTAATAAGTGAGGGCTTATTTTTATGCAGAAAAGGAGGATATAAGCAATATGGCAGAGCTTAGCAGACCGATAGATAGAGAGTTTAATGTAGAAGTTGAGGGAGGCAGATTTAGTACAAAATTTCTTAATGATCTGGTAGATACTCATGTAAATAAAATCGCTCCCAGATATATAAAGTTTCAAAAGTTGTATGAGGGTAAGCATAAGATCCAGAACAGACCGAGAAAAGATAAAAACAAGCCTAATAACAAGCTGGTAAATGACTTTTTCGGACAGACGATTGATAACACAGTAGGCTACTTTCTTGGTAATCCTATTGTACTTAACTATACAGAGCCTAAAAAGGATAAGGCACCTGTAGAGGCAGATCCAGCGGATGTAGGAGTAGACCTTACAGAGCTGGAGGATACAGCGGTACAGGATGAGTTAGATAAGATCTGTAGCGATAACGATAAAGACGATCTTTTTATAGAGTGGGGTAAGGAGGCTATGATTAAGGGCTTATCCCATATCTTAGTATATCAAGATGAGGAGAGCCATACTAAGATGATGAGAGTATCTCCAGAGGATCTTATTGTGGTGTATAAGAATAGCTCCACAAAGGAGCCAGCCTATAAGATCCGTTTGTATGATATTGATACAGAGGATACTAAGAAAACTACCCACTATGCGGAGGTGTATAGCCCTACTAAGGTGGAAATCTTTAAGAGTGTAGATGATGGCTCATGTGCTACTACAGGCAAGGGTAAGGCTAGACAGTTTGCAAGCTATGAGTTTGTGGAGGAAAAGCCTCATATCTACGGTAGGATCCCTATTATCACTGTTTATAACAATGAGGAGCAGATGAGCGATCTTGAAAAGATAGAAACTCTGGTAAATGATTATGATAAGGTGCTCTCCGATGTGTCTAATGAGTTTGAGGCATTTAGAAACGCCTATTTAATGCTTAAAAATATGACAGCGAGTGGGGATAATATCCAAAAACTCAAAGATGAGGGCATTATTGAGGTAATGGAGAATGGAGATGTTAAATTTATCACTAAGGAGATCCAGACGGAGGCACTAGAGAACCATCTTAACAGGCTGGAGAAGAATATCCACAAGTTTTCCGCTGTACCAGATCTCTCAGATGAGAACTTTGCAGGAAATCTTAGCGGTGTAGCTATCAGATTTAAGCTCTTTGGGCTGGAAACTAAGTGTATTATCAAAGAGAGAAAGATGGAAAAGGCTATAAAGGAGCTGGTAAGAGTGCTTAGTGTGCCTATCCATGTAAATACAGGGCGTGAGGTGGATGTACTTAACCTCAAAGTGGAGTTTAGTAGAAATGTACCTAACAATCTTACAGAAATTGTAGATACAGTAACTAAGCTGGATGGAAAAGTGGATAAGGAAACACTCCTCAGCTTACTCCCATTCATTGATAACCCTAAGGAAGTGCTGGAAAAGCTAGAGGCAGACAAGGAAAGAGATAGACAGAGTACAGATCCTTACTCTATGCAGAATGTTACAGAGGATAGCAATAATTTATTCCCTAACCTTAACGCACAGAATAGCCCACAGGAGGCTTTAAATGCACAGGGGGCTACAATTCCTCAGCCAGAACAGTAAAAGGGCTATATAAGGCTGTAAGGAGGTGTAAAGAGTGGCTAATGTAGGCTATATAAACAAAGAAGTGGCGAAAATGTACGGTATCCCATACTCAGAGCTTACTCCAGAGCAGAAAAAGATCCTCCATGAGGACAGTGTGAGGAGAGCTAAGCTCATTAAGGAGCGTGAGGAGGCAGTACTTAAAAATAATCTCAAAGCGTTTGAGAATGAGGCTAAGATGGAGAAAGTCTTAGCCTCTATTTATGCTAGTTGTCAGAAAGAGATCCTTGCCAGTGTAACAGAAACCATAGCAAAGGTTAAAAAGGCTGGAGGAGATTGGAGCTATGCTAATCAATCAGCACTCACACGGAGTAGAGGATTATTTGAGCAGATCGGAGAGCAGATAAAAGCCTTAGGACAGAAAGAGCAGATTACCTTTAGGCAGGGGCTTAGTAATATCTATACGGATCAGTTTTTAAGACAGGTGTACGATCTGGGGCAGAGCATAACGGTAAAGGCTAATTTTAACAGGCTTAATCCAGATCTGATACAGAAAACCTTAGATTATCCGTGGAGCGGTGCTATGTTCTCAGATAGGCTCTGGCAGGATAAGGAGAGGCTGGGTAGAAATCTCCGTGCAGGACTTACTCAGAGCATGATCTTAGGAGAGGGAATACCTCAGATCACGGATAGGATCAATAAGGGCATAGATACAGCTAGATATAACGCTGAGAGGGTAGCAAGGACAGAAACAAAGAGAGTTACTTACTGTGCTCACGATGATGTATATAAAGATACTGGAGTAGAGGAGCTTAAATACCGCTGTGCTAATGGTGGAGATAGTAGAACTTGCCAGTATTGCAGGGCTGATAATGGTAAAGTATTTAAGAGAGGGGAGGAGCCTACTCTCCCACGACATCCTAACTGTAGATGTGTATATATTCCTGTAGTAAGTGATACCTTTGAGGATAATGAGCTTAATGAGCTTACAGGATCCGTTAGAGGTGCTGAGAACTATGAGAAGTGGAGAGAGGCAGAGGCTAAAAAGCAGGAGGAGGTAAAACCTGTAGAAAAGGTTAATACAAAGACAGTAGAGAAAGAGCTTAAAGAAAATCCTACTCCTGTACAAGAGCAGATTAAGCTCACAGATTACCCACAAGTTTTTTACGCAACTAAGCCAGAGGCTAAAAATACACAAGCTCTATTAGATTATATGAACTCTAAAACATCCGTAGATCCTAATGTGGTAGCATTATATACTAAGATGGATAAATTGTGTGATGGGCTATCCGATGAGGTAGTATTAAAGGTAACACATGGAGAGCACAGGGTTAAGAGATCATGGAATAGAAATTTTGAATATGTTTTTGATGTAGGTATCCCTAAAATAAACCCTAATTATATCGGCACCTATGATACTAACCTACATGAGGAGATGCACTTTTTAGATATGCTGATAACTGTTAAGGATAATAAGGATAAGCTACCTAGTAAAATGTTTTCACAGTCTTATAAACCTCTTGTAGAGGCGTTTGATAAGGCTACTCCAGTTATCGGAGATAAGGCTAAAAAGCTCTTTGAGGATTTTGCTAAAGAGTGTGATATAATATATAAAGAGAAACAAGAAGCCTTTGATATACAGCATGAGAAACTTAAGGAGCAGTATAGATCTGGAGTGATTGATTGGAAAAAGTACAACAGCCTTTTTAAGAAATTGCAAAAAGAGGTTAATGAGGAGGCGGATAATAAGCGTAGAGCTCTCTTTGGAGGCGGAGTATCTGGATTGCAGGATATTTACGATGCAGTAAGTAAGGGAACTTTTAGGGATACTGGACAGGTTACATACGGTCATGGATCCGCTTATTATACAGATAGGCGTAGGACTAATCCTAATTGCTCAGAGAGTTTAGCTAACTATGCCTCTCTTTGCGTAGGACATCCAGAGCTTATAGATATTTTAGCTGAGGATTATCCAGAGATTGTAACAGCATTGAGAGGATGTGTGGAGGCTATGTTAAAGGAGGTGCCTAAGTAATGGAGGAGAAGAAAATACAGATCATGGATCTTTTATCTTATGCTATCAGTATTCCAGAGATGAAATATTTTAATCTAGATAGTGATGAGCTCTTAGATGAAAAGATAGAGGTACTTACTCAGATTAAAGAGGGTAAGACGATAGAAGAGATCCCTAACTTTTATAAAGTGCTGGAGGATCTACCAGAGGATGATATGTGGGATTAACTCACAGGAGAGGCTAACAGGTGTAAAAACTTGTTAGCCTATTTTTTTTGTTTAAAAATAAATTTTTACTGATTGTAGAAATGTTGAAAGATATATGTAAGTACTATGTATTTTTGTTCGTGTTTTTATGTAAAAAAGTTCGTATTTCGTTGAAATCAGTACACTATTCTTATGTTTTTGTGGGCTTGTTATATGTAGAAACAGTAGGGATATTTTGCAGATAACTTACGAGGGATCCGCACTATATAACTCATTTTAAGGAGGATAACAACTATGGCAGATGTAAACACAAACACAGCTACACAGACACAGGAGCAGGGTAACGGTACCCAGACTAATACCACAGCTAACGCTAACATTACTGGAGCAGGTGCAGATACTACTACTAAGGTAAAGACAGAGGAGGAGATCAGAGCAGAACTCCAGAAAGAGTATGAAAAGATGGCAGATAAGAGAGTAACGGATGCCATCAAGAAAAAGGAAAAAGAGTGGGCGGATAAGCAGGCTAAGGAAAAAATGACAGAGGATGAGCGTAGACAGGCGGAGGAGCAGGAACGCTTACAGGCACAGGCTAAGAGAGATCTGGATCTTACTATCAAGGGCTTAAAGCTGGATGTAGTAGATGCAGTACAGGAGATGGGGCTGGATGCTGGCTTTAGAAATCTTATCGCTGTAGAGGACTTAGCAACTATCACAGATGAGGATGAGCGTAAAGCTAAGCTCACTGAGAGAGTAAAGGGTATGAAAAAGCTCTTTGATGCTGAGGTAGCTAAGGAAGTTGCAAAGGCTAAAGCTGAGTTTCTCAAAGGATCCACTCCAGCTACAGGATCCTCATCTAATAACAAGAAAGATGAAACTAAGTATGATGCGTACAAAAAGGCTGGAAATGTAAAGGGTATGCTTAACGAGAAGTTAGGGGCATACAGAAACAAGGAAAATGAGGAGTAAGCCAGCTCCTCAAAACAAAAATAACTCAAACAGGAGGTAAATAACAATGGCAGGAATGGTTAAAAGAGCTGATTTTTTGGAGAATGAGGTTGTAGACCTCACAGAGGAGATTAAGCTGGTATCTCCTACAGATACTCCGCTTACTACTTTGCTCATGGGTAGAGGGCAGGTAGTACCAGCAAACGATATTACAGTAACATGGAGAGAAAAGGAGCTTAACTCTGATAGAGGTACTCTTAAGTTAGAGGGTGCTGAGGCAGGAGATGTTATTACATCTAGCAGAAAAACTCTCTCTAACGTGTGTCAGATTATCGAAAAGGTAACACAGGTATCCGGTACAGCTAGATCCCTCAATCCTAAGGGTATCAACGATGTATTTAACTCTGAGGTACAGGATCGCTTAGTAGAAACTAAGAGAGATATGGAGTGGTATTTCCTTAACGGTACTAAGGCTCTGGAGAGCGGATCTACTCCTAGACAGATGAACGGACTTGTTAATCTGGTAGCATCTGGAAACGTGGTAGAAACTAAGGGATCCCTTACAGAGGAGCACTTCTTAGATGCCCTCCAGAAGATGTGGGAGCATGGAGCACAGGGAGAGTATTTCTCTTTTGTAAATGCAAATGTTAAGCGTATGATTAACAATCTTGCTAAGGCAGGTAACAATGTACGTTTCTTAGGAGATAACGGATCTATGCAGAACGTACTTGGTATCGGAGTACAGAAGATCGTAACAGACTTTGGAGAAATCTCTTTAGTACTGGATCGTTACGCTGATACTAAGACTATCCTTACAGTAGACTTAGGAGAGGTACAGATCGCAGAGCTTAGAGGTACTTTCTATGAGGATCTCCCTAAGGCTGGAGATTATTTCAAAGGTCATGTACTTAATGAGAGTACAATCAAGCTCCTTAACAGCCATGCAGGATCTAAGATCTCTATCACAGAGGCAAGTCTTTAATTTTTGGTAAGGAGGTAAAAGGATATGCCTAGAAAAGCACAGAGTACTCCAGAGCAGGAGGAAAAGAAAGAGGCGGTAAATGCTCCAGCCGATGAAAAACAGGAGCAGGAAAAGGGTACAGAGGCTCCTACAGAGGGTGCTGTATCCCCAGAGGTAACTCCAGAGCAGGAGGAAAAGAAAGAGGATAAGCCTAAAAAGGTGTATCACTTTACCTCTGAAAATCCTTACTTAACTGTATCCGCTGTAGGCGTGTATTTCAGTGATGGTAAGGCTAGTACAGACAGTTTAGCAGTAGCTAAGTATCTGGCTGGATTAGAGGGCGTAGAGCTTGTAGAGGAATAAGGAGGGATCTCCTATGGATAGCTTAGAGCGTTGTAGGATCCTCTGTGGAATATCGGAGGATAACACAAAAAAGCTGGGGCTATTGAGTGTGCTCTTAGAGAAAGCAAGAGAGGATATAGAGGCATTTTGTAGAGATACCTTTATAGAGCCTCTTACTAACAGTGAGGGCATTATTACAGGATATACGGATGTATTCCCTAAACAGCTTAAGAATGTGCAGGAGGATTTAGCTATCCAGCGATTTAGAAAGCTGGGGGCTGAGGGGGAGAGCTCTTATACCTTAGCGGATGAGAGTGTAACCTTTGATGATCCATTACCTGTATCAGTAGAAAAAAAGCTGTACCCATACCGCCAGTTATTCCCTAGATCCTATACGCTGGATGATCCAGTAGGCGGATATAAGGAGGGCTAAGGTATGCAATTTCTCTATGATAAGCAAGTGGTAGTAAAAAGATACTCCTCAACTTTAGGAGAGTTTAATCGCCCTAATAAAACTCTTGTAGAGGTTGGTACTTATGAGTGCCATACCGCAGAGAGTAGTACTACCACAGCACAGCTCCAGCCACAGAAAAAGAATACCACAGATCTTACACTCTACACAGATCCAGAGGCTCCTATCAAAAGGGGAGATATTTTATATATCTATGAGCTGGATGAGTACGATAAGCCTATTATGAGTACGGAGTTTAAGGCTATTGCAGATAAGCCTTACAAAAAGCGTACTCAGCTCATTGTATCGCTCCTCAGTGAGGAGGATGTATAGTGGAGGGCTTTACTATCGAGGGCTGGGATGATTTTGTAGAGAACTTTAGTAAGTTTGTGGATAAATGGGCGGATAAGAAAAAGATCCTCCTCCAGAGGATGGCTAATATCTATCATGGCGAGGTTATACCTCATGTGCCAGTAGATACCTCACGGTTAGTAGATAGTATTACCATTTTCGGAGAGGGGATACCTCACGATTTTGTAGAGGTGGGAACTAATGTAGAGTATGCTCTGTATGTAAATGATGGTCATGTACAGCATAAGAGATTTTTACCAGCGGATAAGCTGAGTGTAGGCGGAAAAGCTAAATACCTTAAGAACAGGAACCAAAAAGGGATCATGTTAAAAGAGAGCTATGTAAATGGCTCTTTTTTTATGGAAAAAGGTATGCAGGATGCTAAGCCCAGACTTAACAGGCTGGTAGAGAGCTTTTTACAGCAAATAGGCAGAGAGATAGAGGGAGGTAGCTTATGAGATTGCTTAATAGCGTATGCAGGGTTATAGCCTCCGCTTATTCTGGGGTGCCAGTACATATAGAGGAGGTTCCTAATAACTTTGAGCGTAACAGCTTTTATGTAACGCTGGCTACAGGCAGTAGCGAGCTAAAAAATATCAATGTGTATGAGGATGATCCGATATTCCAGATTGTTTACTTTGCGAAAAGAAACGAGGCTAATCAAGTGGTAGCGGAAAAACTCTATGAGGTAAAGGAGGAGCTTAAAAGGCTTTTCCTCCTTAAGAGGGTTGTACCTGTGATCCCTTTAGCTGGAGTAAAGGAAAAGCCTAGATATGCAAAGATAGAAAACTACTCCGATGATGTGAGGGTTAGTGAGGGAGCTTTATATGTAAAGATCACTCTCAACTTTACAGAGGATGTACCTGTAGAGGATAACTATGAGCTTATTGGAGATGTGGATATTGAAACAAAGACAGTAACAAACGGATAGGAGGTTAAACAGAATGGGATTACCAGATATTATTATTGAGTTTTCCAAAAAGGCAGTAACAGCCATCCAGAACGGATCTACAGGCATTGTAGGTATTATGCTTAAGGATGCCAAAAACAAGGGGGCTATGGTGCTCCGTAGTGTGGATGAGATCCCTACTGGAGATAGTGCTTTTAGTGCAGAGAATACCACTTATATTGAGAGAGCGTTTATCGGCTCTCCATCTAAGGTAATTATCTACACGATGGATACAACAGCAGAGAGTTACGATGAGGCTACAAAGTATTTTGCTACACAGAAAGTAAATTACATTGTAGGAGCTCCAGATCTTACCACAGAGGAGGCTACTAAGCTGGCTACATGGGTTAAGGGTATCAGAAAGAACTCTGTACGCAGACCTGTAGCAGTACTCCCTAAGACCGCTGGAGATAGTAGGGGCGTTATTAACTTTGAGGTAGTAAACAGCTCCGCTACAGATAAGATCGAGGTAGGAGAAAAGCAGTACACAGAGGCGGAGTACTGTAGTAGAATTGCTGGCTTGTTAGCTGGCTTAGATCTTAGAGTATCCGCTACCTATAAGCCTCTTACTGAGGTAACAGCTATCCCTCTGGTAGATAGCGATGAGGAAGTAGATACCGCTATTGATGCTGGTAAGCTCACTCTCTATAACGATGGAGAGCGTGTTGTAATTGCAAGAGGTGTAAACTCACTCACTACAGTTACGGAGGTAGAAACAGCGGATCTCCAGAAAATCAAGATCAACGCTATACAGGATCAGATTGAGGGAGATATTTACAGCACTATTAACAAGAGCTACATCGGTAACTACAGTAACTCTTATGATAATAAGTGCTTACTGATTACAGCTATCAAGGGCTACCTTAGAGGGCTGGAGGCTACAGAGGGCGGTAAGGGCTGGCTTAAGGCTGATAGCTCTACTATGGAGATCAATGTAGCTAAGCAGAAACAGTACTTAGAGAGTATCGGAGTAGATACCTCTGAGATGGATGAGCAGGCTATTAAGGAGGCTAATACAGGCTCTCATGTATTCCTTAAGGGTACTATCTCTATCTTAGATGCTATCGAGGATGTAGATATTTTCATCAATAAGGATTAAGGAGGTAATTACAGATGGCAGTAGAAACAAAGCGAATTTGTAACGGTACCTTTGGAGAGCTCTGGTTAGATGGAGACTATGTAGGAGAGTGCTATAAGGCACAGGCAAAGGTAGAGTTTACAAAAGAGGAGATTAAACAGTGCGGTACTTTCTTCACTGATAACAAGGTTGTCGGATGTAAGGGTACAGGATCTCTCACTATGCACAAGGTAAATTCCAGAATGGCTATTAAGGTAGCTAACATGGTTAGAAATAAGCAGGATGTACGCTTTACGCTTATCAGTAAGTTAGCGGATCCAGATGCTTACGGTGCAGAGCGTGTATCTATCACAGGAGTACAGATGGATGATCTTACTCTCTTTGATTGGGAGGCTCAGAAACCTCTTGAAACAGAAGCTCCGTTTACCTTTACAGGGTACGAGTACTTAGATCAGATTACTCCTCAGTAAGAGTTATAAGAGTGCAGTTTGGGGAGGGTAAAACCTCCCCTTATTTTTATTATATGAAAAATTAAGGAGGGCTATAACATGGCTACAAAGAATGTAAATGCAGAGGCAGTACAGGCAGAGGAAACAGAAAAGAAAGAGGCGGTTAATATCTTAGATCTCCTCTTAGGCTCCGATGTAGGAGAGATTAAGCTCCCTACTAAGGAGGTAGAGATTACCAGATTATCACAGGTATACGGTGCTCCGTTTATCCTCACTATTAAGGCGATTACTCCAGCTAAGTTTGAGGAGATACAGGATATGAGCATTGATGTAAAGGGCAAGGATGCAGATATTGATATTACCCAGCTCCAGCTCTTTACAGTAATCGAGGGTGTAGTAGATGCTACAGGTGCTCCGATGTTTAAAAACAAGGAGCTTATGAGTAAGTTTAAGGTATCTACTCCTAAGGATCTGGTAAGAGCGATCTTACTTTCTGGAGAGATCGCTAAGATTTACGGAGAGATCTCTGAGCTGGCAGGTTTCGGAGATAATGCGGTTAAAGAAGTAAAAAACTCATAAGTACAGATGGGCTTACCCAGATGATGTATTACTACTGGAAACACGGTAGAGTACTCCCATCTGTATTTTATAAATTGCCTAGAGGAGAGCTCTTAGTATTACAGGCTTTTTATGAGCAGGAGATAGATGATAATAACAAAGAGCTAGAGAGGGCAAATAAGAGTAATAGTGTTATGTACAATATCAATCTACTCACATAGAGGAGGTGGCATATATGGCGGTAGAGTTTGGTGCAAAACTTTATTTAAAAGATAATATGTATGCTACCCTTAAAAAAAATCTAGGTTTACAGCGTGAATTTTCGGAGCAGGTAGATAAAACTAATGCGAGTATGCAACAGATGGGGCGTACAAGGGTTAATGCTACTATCAATGCTACGGATAACGCCTCTGGAGTAGTAGAGAGCGTTAGACAAACTGTAGAGAATGTAGGCAATACAACAGTATCCCCAGAGGTATCCTTACAGGATAACGCCTCTGGGGTTATTGGTGCTATACAGGATACCTTAGATACCGTCAATACTACCACAGCTACTCCAGAGGTGGAGGTAGAGGATAATGCCTCTCCTACTATCAGCGAGGTAGAGAGTAGAGTGCATAGGCTGGGGAATGTGAGAGCATTAACCAGAGCGGAGGTAGACGATCAAGCTACAGAAAAGGTAGAGAGAATAACCCAGAGGATCAAGGATCTTACTAAAAAGGTATTCTCTCCAGTGATTAAGCTAAAGGATCTCACGGTTAGTACAGTGGGAAAAATTAAGCAGAGGCTTAAAGAAATAGCCACTACTTTTACTCCTATTGTAAAGATCCGAGATCTAGCCTCACAGGGCTTAGCTAAGATTAAAAATACCTTAGGGGGGCTACGAGATAAAGTAACCTCAGTAGCGGTAGGGATCCATGATAGAGCTACATCTGGATTAAATAAAATAAGGGTAGGTGTACGAACAGTAGGAAAGCTAGTGGCTAAGCCTTTTATCTCTGTTAGGGATGGAGCCACTAGAGGGATTACAAAGGTTAGAAACTCCCTAAAATCCGTAGGGAAAACAGTAGCTAAGCCCTTTGTTACTTTGAGGGATAAAGCAAGTGCTCCTCTAGGTAAGGTTGGCGGTGTACTGAAAACTGTAGGTAAGGTAGTAGCTAAGCCTTTGATAGCAGTAAAAGACGGTGCTAGTAAGATCCTCCACGGTATAGGCAGTAGCTTAAAATCCATCGGTAATATGTCTGTAAAGGCTATGGTAGCGGTAAAGGATGGAGCTAGTGCTGTACTGGGTAAGATCGGTAGTACACTTAAGAGCCTTGCAAAAGGCGTAACAATCGCTGTAGGAATTGCAGGAGCAGGAGCTACAGCTCTTATGGGTAAATCCTTAGGAGAGGGAGCTAAACTACAGCAAAGTATAGGCGGTGTGGAAACACTGTACACAAAGACTAATAGCGATGGTAGCACAGATACCTCAGCGGTAGATAAGATGTTACAGTACGCTAATCAAGCGTATAAAACTACAGGCTTATCCGCTAATGAGTATATGGAAAATGTTACCTCATTTAGTGCCTCTCTTTTGAGTGCGTGTGCAGGAGATACAAATAAATCCGCTGAGATTGCTAACAAAGCTATGGTAGATATGGCGGATAACGCTAACAAGATGGGTACTGATATGGGATCCATCCAGAACGCTTATCAAGGCTTTGCAAAGCAAAATTACACGATGCTAGATAACCTTAAGCTGGGTTATGGTGGTACTAAGGAGGAGATGGAGAGGCTCCTTAAGGATGCACAGGCTATCACTGGTACTAAGTACGATCTAAACAACTTAGCGGATGTATATACAGCTATCGGAGTAATACAGGATAAATTAAATATCACAGGAACCACAGCAAGAGAGGCAGAGCAGACCTTTAGCGGATCTTTTGCGATGATGAAAGCCTCTGTTACTAACCTCTTAGGTAACTTATCTGTAGGGGATGGAGAGGCAGTAGCTAGAAGTATGGGAGAGCTGGTAGAGAGTGCAAGTACCTTTTTCTTTGGTAACTTTATACCGATGCTCCAGACAATTTTTAGCAACTTGCCTACAGCAATAGGAACAGCGGTAGAAAAGGTAGCTCCTCAGATTAAGGAGAATATTTTACCACTCCTTACATCTATCAAGGATGCAATCTTTACAGGGCTGAGTAATATCGGTATTGATACTGGAGCACTACAAGCTATTTTCGATCAGCTTTTTAGTGTAAAGGTAGACGGTGGCGGTATTGCTAGTATGTTCTCTGGGCTTAAGGATGGAATTGTACAGGCGATCAATACGATCTTACCTATCATCCCTCCGATTATCTCAGCGGTACAGCAGATAGCCCCTGTAGTAGGGCAGGTAATTAGTACGATTATGAGCGGTGTAGCTCAGATCATACCGTATCTTATCCCAGTAATTCAGACTATCACTAACATCATTGTAACAGCGATGCCGATTATCCAGCAGGTAATAACTGTGGTGGTAAATGCGATTGTAGCGATCATGCCTACACTGAGCTCTATTTTCACTTTTGTAGGCGGTGTGATCCAGCAGGTACTTACTGTGATCGGAAATCACATGGGATTATTCCAGACTATTGTATCAACGGTGGTTACAGTGGTTTCTACAGTCTGGCAGGCTCTAGCCCCTGTAATTTCGGCTGTGGTCGATTTGATTTTAACAGTGGTCGATGGGCTCCTTACTGGTATTGAAACTGTGTTCAACTTTTTAGCCCCATATATACAGCAGATCTGGGAGAGCATCTGTGGATTTTTCGACAGTGCGAGCTCCACGATTACAACTATCGTAGAAACCATTAAGAGCGTATTTCAAGGCTTATTCGATGCGGTATCCACTATTTTCGGTGGTATCTCTGATGCGGTATCAACAGCGATCGGAACCGTAACGAGTGTGATAAGCGGAGCAATAGATGCTATCAGCGGTTTTGTAGATAAGATCGGTGGTGCAATCTCAAAGGCTAAAGACTTTGTAGGAGGTATCGGAGGCAAGGTTAAGAGTGCTTTAGGTTTTGCCTATGGTAAAGACCGAGTACCATACGATAACTACCCAGCTATCCTCCATCAAGGAGAGAAAGTCTTAACAAGAAATCAAGCGGATCAATATGATAGGGCGATGAGCACAAGGGGCGTACAGCTCAGTGATGTTAAGCCTATAGATAGAGATCCAGATCCACAGGATGATAAAGGCGGTACAGGAGGTAAAGGAAATCCACAGGATGGAGATACGCCTAAGAGCGGTGGTATCGGATCCGTAACCATTGAAAAGTTAGCGGATACGGTAATCATTGAGAAAGAGGCAGATACCGATAAGGTGGTATCTGATATGGTAGCAAAATTCAAAAAGTTGTTACCTAATATGACTTAATAGGGAGGAGGATACTTAATGGAATTTTGGTTACAACAGAATAACGATAAGTTTCAACTCCCAGTTAAGCCCTCCGATTACACAGTAACCGTATCCCATAAAAATACGGTTGTAAATGTAATACAGGTGGGAGATGTAAACCTTATCGGTAACACAGGCTTAAGAGAAATTTCTCTTAAGTCTTTTTTTCCAGCAAAAGATTATAACTTTAGTAATAATGCAGGGCGTAAACAGCCTCTAACTTATGTAGAGAAGATCGAGAGCTGGAGAAAGTCTGGTACTCCTATTAGGGTTATCATTACAGGCACTCTTAACATGGAGGCTACAGTAGAGAGCTTTGTGTGGGGAGAGCAGGATGCTACAGGAGATATTTATTATACCTGTAATCTAAAGGAGTACAAAAAGATAAAGACAAAAAAAGCTACCGTTACTATAGCTACTGTAAAGCCTACAGTAAGGGCTACAAAGCCACAGGCTAGTACAGCCAGAACATACACGGTAAAAAGTGGGGATTGCCTCTGGAAGATAGCTAAACAGTTTTACGGTAACGGAGCTCAGTACACTAAGATCTACAATGCTAACAGGGATAAGATAAAAAATCCTAATCTTATCTATCCTAATCAAGTATTAACGATCCCTTAGGAGGTGGTAAGAGTGATAGTAGTACATAAGGATACAGACATTACAGAGTATGTATCCTCTATGAGCTGGGGAGGTAGCAGATCGGAGGTAGCTAGAAAGCTGGAGCTCCATATAGTCAACGCTCCCCTAGATAAAAATATTACTCCTCTTACCATCAACTTAGCGGATCCTGTTTATCTATTTGAGGATGATGGAAAAACAGAGCTCTTTAGAGGCTTTGTAGTAGAGAGGGAGGCAAGCAGTACCACAGGTACGGTTACTTATACCTGTTATGATCTTCTTTTCTATACCATCAAGAGTAACGCCACTTATAATTTTAGCTCTAAAACAGCGGAGGCGATAACTCAGATGGTATGTGATGATATGGAGATCCCTGTAGGCTCCTTAGCTCAGACAGGGCTAACACAGAAACTCATAGTACAGAATGTATCTATCTATGAGATTATTATGAGAGCCTATACACAGGCGTACCAACAGAACGGAGTAAGCTACAGAGTGGTAGCTAAAAAAGGCTACCTCAATGTAGAGGAAATGGGTAAGGTGGTATGCAGTATTGAGATCACGGAGGATAGCAATATTACCAGCTCCAACTATAAAGAAAGCATTACTAACATGGTTAATAAGGTTCGTATATATGACGGAGAGGGCAAGCCACAGGGAGTAGTACAAAATGATGCAGATGTGAAAAAGTATGGTATATTCCAACAGACCTACACTAAAGAGGAGGGCAAGGATGCTACTACCACAGCTAAGAGTATGTTTAAGACGGTTGAGAAAACCTTTACTCTGGAATGTGTAAACCTCAATGAGGCAGTAACAGGAGCAGGGGCGGTAGTAAGAGATAGCTCTACAGGGCTCAGCGGTGTAGTGTGGATAGATGCAGATACTCACACATGGCAGAATGGAGTAGCTACTATGAGCTTAACAGTAACTCTAAAACAAATGATGGATACTAAGGAGGGATAGCATGGCTGGTACTGGGGATAACATGAAAAACGATCATCAATATGCAGAAGTACTAGAGATGATGAGATCACAGGGAGCTAAAGATAATCCCACCTTAGCCCAGATAGGAGTAATGCAAAGCTCTAACAGCGTAAAGATAGATGATCTGGTACTCAATGCTGAGGATCTGTATATAGCAGATTACTTAGTAGCAGGGTATACCAGACAAATTAAAGTACCTTATGTAGCTGGAGTATCTGTGGATACTACACAGAGTAACGGTTTTGCTAGTAAGGATAACCCAGATCCAGATACTAGGGTATGGAAACAGAGCCAGATAACCTATACCGATGGGCTTAAGGCTGGGGATATGGTGCTGGTACAGAAACTTAATGATAATAACAAGTATGTAATCATAGCAAGGGTGGTGGAGGCGTAAATGAGTTTATTTCCTTTTGCAACAACAGAGGATCTCACTCTAGCGGATCAAGAGGTAACAGCCTCCTCTATCCGTGAGTATGAGATCGACTTTGAAAAAGGCACCCTCACAGGGAGGATAGTAACTGGTGTAGATGCTCTTTGTGTGTGGGCTTACTTAGCTCTTAAGGCTAAGAGATACCGCTGGATTATTTATAGCTGGGGTTATGGGGATGAGGTTTATGATCTTATCGGATATAGCTACAGTGAGGAATACCTTAACAGTGAGGTAAGGCGGTATATGGAGGAGTGCTTATTTGAGAATGAGCATATAACAGGAGTACAAGATCTGGAGGTATCTCAGATTAAAGATGTACTCCATATAAAATTTACTCTGGTAACAGATGTAGGTAGTAAGGAGGTGGAAATGGATGTATGAGGATCAGACATACGAAAATATATTAGATAGATCCCTAGCAAGGGTGGCAAGTGATGTAGATAAGCGTGAGGGCTCCGTTATTATGAACGCTATAGCCCCTGTATCCGCAGAGCACGCAGATGTATATATCCAGCTAGGTAATATCGTAAATAATGGGTATGCAGATACCGCAGTAAGAGAGTTTCTAATCCTCCGCTGTAAGGAGAGAGGTATTATCCCTTATGAGGCTACTAAGGCTACTCTAAAGGGTAAATTTAATATGGAGATCCCTATAGGATCCAGATTTAATCTGAATGAGCTTAACTATGTAGCCACAGCATTTATGGAGAGTGCTGATGGCTATTTTTATTACCAGATGGAGTGTGAAACAGAGGGTACTAATGGTAATAAGTTTTTTGGAGATCTTAGCTCCATTGAGTACATTGATAAGGATCTTACTGGAGAGCTTACAGAGCTCCTTATCCCAGCGGAGGATGAGGAGGATACAGAGGCTCTAAGGACACGATACCTTAACTCCTTTGATAGTAACCCTTTTGGCGGTAATAAGCAGGATTATGTAGAAAAAACCGATGCTCTGGATGGTGTAGGTGGTACAGTGGTTATCCCTGTGTGGAATGGGGGAGGCACTGTTAAGTTAATCATTATCAATAGTGATTTTGGAGTAGCATCTAGCACACTGGTAAAAGCGGTGCAGGAGGCTATAGATCCAGATCCACAGGGTACAGGTAGTGGCATAGCTCCTATAGGGCATACCGTAACAGTAGTATCCGCTGTGGGTAAGACAGTAAGCATAAAATCCAGAATAACTCTAAATGATGGCTACCAGTGGTTACAGGTAAAACCTAAGGCGGAGGAAACTTTGGAGGCGTATTTTTTAGAAATGCGTAAGAACTGGGAGAAAGGTAACTTAGTAGTGCGTATCTCTCAGATAGAAAACAGGCTCCTTAATCTGGATGGGATCTTAGATGTGGCAGATACACAGCTAAACGATGTAGCCAGTAACTTAGCCTTAGCACAGGAGGAGATACCTCTGTTAGGAGGTGTTTATATTGGCTAGAGAGATTGATTTATTAGGCTATTGGATGCCTGTACTCCGACAGCTTAAAGAGTTTAAGGAGATAGCAAAGGCGGAAACGCCAGAGCTTAAGTATATCCTAGAACAGATTGAGCGTACTCTTAACAATATGTTTATTGAAACAGCGGATGAGTACGGTATTAAGCGTTTTGAGGATATGATGGGTATTTACCCAGAGGCAGGAGCCAGCCTAGAAACAAGGCGTTTTAATGTGCTGGTTAAGTGGAATGATAAAGTACCTTATACGGAGAAAGAGCTTTATAACAGGCTTATTAGTATCTGTGGAGATGATAACTTTAGTGTTAATCCAGATTATAAAAATTATTTTTTAGAGATTATAACTCATTTAGGGATAGAGGGGGCGTTTGATACGATCTCCTCTATTTTGCAGGATATGATCCCATGTAATCTGGTGCTGGATCTTAAAAACACTCTGGAGGAGGGAAATACAACTCCTTTTAGTGTGGCAGTAGTATCTTGTGTAGCTATGAGGTATCAGATCACAAACGATATTAACCCTAAGGTGGCTACAGAGAGCCCTATGTACTACGGTGTAGGCTTAGGCAAAGCTGGTACTCACATTATCACTCACGATATAAAGAGTACTGTAAATCAGAGCTCAGATCTCAATGTAGCACAGGCGTTATCTACAGGAGGCTCCTCTGGAGCTATCACAATGGATATAGCTGTAAAGGATGAGGTAGAAAGCCCTCATTATGAGGGAGTAGGCGTTGGAATGGCGTTTACAAAAATCATTACTCACGATATTAACAGCAAAGCAACTAACAGCGGTAATACTACTGTAGCAAGCCCTGTAAACACAGCTACAGTTATTACAATAAATTAAAGAAAAGGAGTGTGATAAAATGGGTGCTTTTAAGAGTGCAGTAATCACAAAAAAAGGACAGGAACTCTTAGCAAAAGTGGTAGCAGGTACTACTAAGCTGGAGTTTACTAAGATCAAGGTATCCGATACTAAGTTATCTGGGGATCTGGCAAGTATGACAGGTATCGGTACTATCAAACAGGAGGAAAAGGTAGCCTCTGTAGTGAGAAAGAATGGATCTAATGTTACAGTATCCGCTAGTTTCTCTAATCAGACCTTAGGGCAGGGTTATTATGTAAGAAACTTAGGACTTTATGCAAATGATCCACAGGCTGGAGAGATCCTCTACAGTATCTCAGTAGCAGATGAGAGTACCGCTACAGCGGATTATATGCCTCCATTTAATGGTATCGGTGTAAGCTCCCTTATGGTGGATCTTGTAACAGCGGTATCTAATGCCTCTAGCGTAAAGGTAAACGTAGATCCTACCGCTGGAGCCACAGTAGCCCAGATCGTTAATTTACAGGAGCAGATTGACGATGTTAAGAGCTTTGTAGGCTATGAGAGCTCCGATGTATACGGTGTGGAGATTGATTTTCCTAATAGGCGGTTTACCAGAATTGCAGGAGCAGAAAATCTTACCGCTGGAGCTGATTTTGATAAGCTCAATCCGTGGGGCGGTAGAAAGAGATGTATATTAGCTGATGATGGTACAGTACTTGCATACAGAGGAGAAACAGGATACACAGAGGCAGGAGCTACTACTGTAGAGCTTAAAAAGACAGTAGACGGAGCAGAAAAAACCTATGCTAGCGGTACTAAGGTACAGGTAATGGTAGAACAGCCTGTATTTTATGTTAAGGCTGTACCTGTAAGCTCTAAGAACGCTACCAGCGGTAAGGGTAAGCAGTACACTAAGGGTAGATTTTATATCAGCCCTACACCTAAGGCAGGATTTACAGCTCCTAGAGCCTTTTACGATAATCACGGTATTGTACAGGATAAGATCTATCTCTCAGCGTTTGAGGGCTGTATTTATGATACAGATGCTAAAAAGTATCTTACAGCGGATGAGCAGGTAGCGGATTTTGCTACAGATATGCTCTCATCTATCGCAGGTGCTAAGCCAGCCAGTGGACTTACACAGAACCTCACTAGAGCAAACGTAAGAAAGCTCTGTGCTAACAGAGGTGCAGGCTGGGAAAGTCATAGTATTTTTGCTATGGCGGTTACAGAGTGGCTCCTTATGATTGAGTATGCTAGTTTAGATGCTCAGCGTAAAGTAGGTAGAGGCGTTTGTGATTTTACCGATGATGGTAAAACTAATATGGCTGTAGTAACAGGTGCTACCTCTGGATTAGGTAATGGATCTGGTATTGATCCTAACGGTGGCGTAGATGGTAAGTGCTCAGTATCTTACAGAGGAGAGGAAAACCTCTGGGGCAATATTTGGACTTGGCTGGATAAGGTAAATATCTTAGCTAAAGGACAGAATGAGGTATTTGTGCATGAGATCGGAGCTACAGTAGCAGACGATACTACCACAGGATACAAGAGCTTAGGCTATCACTGGAGCCATAGTAACGGCTATCAAAGTGCCTTTGGTATTGATCCAGAGCATCCAGAGTTACTTATCCCTACAGAGGCTAGTGGATCGGATGTATTCACAGGTAACTATGTATGGCAGAATTACACCTACAACGGTTTCTTTATTGCTATATTGGGCGGTGGGTGGAATGGTGGCTCTACTTGCGGTTTCGATCTGAGTGGTAATTATGCCTCTGGTGCTCGCGATCGTACTTTCGGCGGTCGCTTGCTGTATGTGCCTCAAACAAAGGTTGCTTAAATCTTTGAGGAAAAATAAATAAAATCAAAAAGGGTAATAGGAGGGGCTGGAAAGCTCTTTTTTATTACCCTTTTTGTCGGTAGCTGATAAGGTTTCTTAATTACTAAATTAGGCAGTAAATGGAATAATGGCTCTAATTGCAGTTTCAATCTGAATGGTAATAATACCTCTGGTAATCGCAATCGTAATATCAGCAGTCACTTACTATATGTGCATATAAAAATAAAAGAAAATCAGAGAAATATGTGTTCACTGTGACACTTATTTTACATTAAGTGAGTAACAGCTACCGTGGCTCTTGCCAGAACATAAAACTCCTCTATGAGGAGCGGTAAAAAATAGCTAAGAGGGTGCTTATGTGCGGAGAGATCCGTAAACCATGTTAGCCTAGCAAGCTAAGAACTGATTGTTATGTGAACGATAGCACAGGGGTACTACAACAGGTAGTTAGCTCCCTCTTATGCACATACAAAATTATGATAAGGTGGGTGCCAAAACACATGAAAGATACTGGAGATTTATTTTCTAAGATATGCGATATGGATAATCTTAGAAAAGCCCACAAGAACGCAAAGAGAGGTAAAGGGTGGTATGCAGAGGTAAAGCGTATAGAGAAAGATCTGGATCATTACCTAAGGAGGCTACAGGAAAATCTAATAGAACACAGGTATCATACCTCCGACTATGAAACTTTTGTAAGAAAAGAGGGAAGTAAGGAGAGGGAGATTTATAAGTTACCGTACTATCCAGACCGTATATGTCAATGGGCTATCTTACAGGTTATAGAGCCCTACTTACTTAATTCCATGACAAAAGATACCTATAGTGCAATCCCTAACAGAGGGATCCAGCCTATTATCAATCAATTACGATGGTATAAGAAAAAGATTAAGAAAGATGGAAAAGTAGTGGCGGAGAAGTGGATACCCAGTATTTTAGTATCGGATCCAGAGGCTACAAAGTATTGTTTAAAGCTGGATGTAAGAAAATATTATCCCAGCATTGTACACGATGTATTAAAGGCTAAGTATAGAGAGCTCTTTAAGGATGAGGAGCTTATCTGGTTAATGGATGAGATCATAGATAGTATTAGTACTTGTCCAGCCACAGAGGAAAATATAGAGATCCTCCAGAGGCTAGGTGTGGCGGTAAATATTATCATAGACGATAACGGTAGAGAATTTGTGGATGGCGTAGGTATTCCTATTGGAAACTATGTTAGCCAGTATGACGGTAATTTTAATCTATCTGTAGTAGATCACTGGCTCAAAGAGGTTAAGGGCGTTAAGTACTACTTTAGATACATGGATGATATGGTTATTTTCGGTAGCAGTAAAGAGGAATTACACAAACTCAAAAGAGAGTTAGATGAGTTTATGGCGGTAAATCTTAAGCAGGTGCTTAAGCATAACTGGCAGGTATTTCCTACTAAGGTAAGAGGTGTAGATTTTGTAGGCTATAGATTTTTCGGAGAGTATACCTTACTCAGAAAATCGACTTGCAAAACATTTAAGCGTAGGATGCTTAGCATCTCCAGTAAAAGAGAAAACAATGTGAGCCCTACTTATAGTGAGTGGTGCTCATTTAATAGCTATGTGGGCTGGCTACAGCATTGTGATAGCTTTAGGCTATACCAGAAATATGTAGAGCCTAATGTAGAGTATATGCACAATTATTACTTAAAGGAGGTAAAAGGTAATGCAGAAATTTGCAAACGTAAGAACTACAGCGGAGAGCGTAAAGCCTCTTGAGATTGATGATTACCATGTATATGTAAATACAGGTATCAAAGAGATCCATGAGGAGGCTAAGGAGGGAGATCTTAGCTCTGGGTTTGATGGATTTGAAATTGAAACACAGGAGATCTATGAGAAAGATGAGTACATCCAGCTCATGGCAGAGAAAAACAGCTCCTTAGAGGAGCAGGCTACAGATTTACAGTTAGCCTTAGCAGATGTGTATGAGCAGATGTTAGGGTTATCAGCTAACTAAGAGGGAGGAGAAAGATTATGGCACAGGTTTACGCTACTTTGATCCGCAAAGGGTTAAGGACTATTGATAATATACCAAAGGATCTCAGAAAAGCCGTACAAAAAATCTTAGACGGAGATAATGAGTAGTATGTTACTCAATATTATCTTAAAAACAATACTCAGAAAGGAGGTAAAAGCTATGGCAGTAATTTACGCTACCCTTATTGTAAAGGGCAAAAAGACGATCAATGATGTACCGCCAGTAATCAGAGAGCAGGTTAAGCAGATCCTCATTGATCTTGATTTACCAGAGCTGGCAGAGTAAGCCACAGGGGGAGAGCTAAATGCTCTCCCTTTTATTATGGCGGAAAGGAGGATCTTATGGATATGGCTACAGATGCAGATATTAACATCGAGCATAGACTTACTGAGGTAGAACAGCGAGCAAAGAGTAACACTAATCGACTTAATGAGCATGATGAGATACTCAAAAGCAATAGTGAGATGATTGGAGCTATAAAGGAGCTGGCTACTGAGGTTAAGTATATGCGTGGGGATCTGAATGAAACCGTTGAGAGGCTTAACAAGCTGGAGGGTAAGGATGGGGATAAGTGGGATAAATTCAAGTGGCTTATTGTAACAGGGCTTGTAACACTTATCTTAGGATACTTAGCGGTTTCTGTAGGATTAAAGTAAGGAGGGGATCCAATTTATCTCTTTACCTCATTTTGAGGTATCGTAGTAACTATTAACAAACTCACAAGGAGGTACAGTATGAATTTAAAAGTTAGAGTAAAAAATCCTGTATTCTGGGTACAGATTGTACTTAGTATTTTAACTCCTGTGCTTGCGTATGCAGGACTTACAGCACAGGATCTTACCACATGGAGTAAGGTAGGGGAGCTCATTGTAGGAGCTATCTCTAATCCTTATGTACTCTCTTTAGTGGCGGTATCGGTTTGGAACACTCTGAACGATCCGACTACAAAGGGATTAGGCGATAGTGCCAGAGCAAAGAGCTATACAGCTCCACAGTAAATATATTTATCAGACAGACAGGGAGAGCCTTTACAGGGCTCTCCTTTTTAAGTGTTTAGATCGGAGGTATTATTATGACAGAGAAAGAAATCAGATCAAAGGTTGTTGAGATCGCTAGGGGTTGGTTAGGCTGTAAAGAGAGTGACGGATCCCATAAAAAGATTATTGATACTTATAACGCTTGTAAGCCACTCCCTAGAAGTTATGCTGTAAAATATACAGATGCGTGGTGTGCTACTTTTGCATCCGCTGTAGGTATTAAGGCAGGACTTACAGATATTATCCCTAGAGAGTGTAGCTGTAATCAGTTTATCCAGCTTGCTAAGAATATGGGTATCTGGGTAGAGAATGATGCTTACACTCCATCCGCTGGAGATATGATCCTCTATGATTGGGATGATAACGGAGTAGGAGATAATACAGGTAGTGCGGATCATATCGGTATTGTAGTATCTGTATCTGGAGGCGTTATTAAGGTTATCGAGGGTAACAAGAGTAACGCTGTAGGCTATAGAGAGCTTGCTGTAAACGGTAAGTATATCAGAGGCTTTGTTACTCCTAAGTACAGCTCTAAGGCTACTAAAGAGGAGGCTCCTAAGCCATCTGGTAACGGAGGAGGCTCTTACAATATTGGAGATATTGTAAACTTTACAGGATGCCTCCACTATACCAGCTCTACAGCTAGTGGCGTTGCATACGGTTGTAAAGCAGGACAGGCTAAGGTAACTAACAAGGCTGAGGGTGCGGTACATCCGTATCATTTACAGGCTATCTCTGGTAAGGGCTCTACTGTATATGGCTGGGTAAATGCTGGAGATATTTCTGGTAAGACAGGCGGAGGATCCGCTAAGACCTACACAGTAGTTAAGGGAGATACTCTTAGCAAGATCGCTAAAAAGTACGGAACTACTGTAGATACTCTGGTTAAGCTCAATGGTATCAAAAATAAAAACCTTATTAACATCGGACAGGTAATCAAGTTACCTTAATCCTTTAGGCACTCCTTAATATTTTTTCATATAGAGGGCTACTGGCTGTAAAATGCTGGTAGCCCTCATTTTTTAGTTGTATCTAGTATATAAGGGGTGTATAATAGATAGGAACTGAAAACAGCCTCATAAAGCCCTCTATTTTATCGAGGGTAAAGAAGTCTACACCTAATATATAAAAGTGGCTGTATGAGGCACACAGGAGCTCACAGGACTATTACAGGAGGGTAAACAGGATGGCATACAGGAAAATAACGGATATAAGAGATACTATTGGTATGAGAGCGGTATTTTATGCCAGAGTATCTACAGCGGAGGAGGAACAGCTAAACGCTATAGAACTCCAGATTGAGGAGAATAGAGGATGTATTAAGGATCATGGCTGGAAACTGGTAGGAGAGTATATTGATCGCAGTAAGAGCGGTACGATGGTAAAGGGAAGAGATGATTACCAGAGGCTCTATGAGGATCTGTATGAGGATCTATTTGATATTGTAGTAATCAAGGATCAAGAGAGGCTCCAGAGAAATACTCTGGATTGGTACCTCTTTATTAACAGGGTAGTACAGACAGGAAAGCTCCTGTTTATGTACATGGATGGGAAATTTTACTCCCCAGATGATGCTCTTATCACAGGTGTACGAGCGATCATAGCGGAGGAGTTTAGTAGAAATCTTAGTAAAAAACTCCATAACTACCACGATCACAGAATAGAGAAAGCCAGACAGGGGCAGGAGATAGCCTTACAGGGTAGCGGTAACGTGTATGGATGGGATAAAAAAGATGGTAAATATTATATCAATCCAGAACAGGCTAAGGTAAGGAGGCTCATGTGTGAGGGAATTATGGCAAGAAAAGGCTCTACCCTCATAGCTAAGGAGCTTAATGATGCTGGATACCGTAACACGGTAGGGAAACCGTGGAAACCTATGGATATACCTAAATTTGTATATGATTGTAAAAATGTAGGTACCATGATTATAAACAAAGAAAGACACGATTTTGAGAGTAAGCAAACTATAAAACTCCCTAAGGAGGAGTGGGTATATGTAGAAAACGCTCTCCCTCCAATAGTCACACAGGAGGAGTGGGATCTAATCTGTAAGATCCATGAGGAGAGAGTAATAGCCACAGGATCCGACAGGAGAGGCAAGAAAACCAGCGGATACTCTTTTAGTGGTAAGCTGGTATGTGGTATCTGTGGGGCTCCTTATTGGAGGAAACAGAGAGTATCTAAGGATGAGTACTGGGTATGCAGTACAAAACAGACTAAAGGCAGGAGAACCAGAAAAAGAGATAGCACGATGGGAAAAGCTGGAGAGATAAATCCTTTAGGCTGTGATAATGAAAATATCTCTTATAATTCCCTCATGGAGATAATGGGGGTAGTATCAGAACGATTACAGGCAAATACAGACACAATAAAGCAGGATATGATAAATTGGCTTACTAAACTCAGAAAACAGCTCCTAGAGGCAAATGGAGGGCATACAGAGGCAGATCTACAGCGTGAGCTCTCCAGAAAAAGTAAGCTACTGGATGCCTACTTAGATGGGATCCTAAATAAACAGGAATACCAGAAAAAAGCAGAGGAGTTAGATGAGAGGATCATCCAGCTTAAGACAGAAACAGAAAAGAATAAGGCTAACTCTGGAGATATTGCAGAGATAGATAAGGTGCTGGCTAACATAGATGAGGAGGTAGCCAGATATGTAGATGGTAATGAGAAATTAAAAGTAGAATACCTCTTAGAGCACTTAGAGCAGGTACAGATATTCCCAGATAAGGTTATAGTTATAGTACCGATATTGAGCGAGGGGATAGTAGTAGAGAAAACTCAGTATGTATCTAGGGAGAAA